>CAVTTI010000026.1:0-20718 GCA_963737615.1 uncultured Actinomycetes bacterium
TTCCCGGGATCGGGCAGCCGCTCGCCTTCGCCTCCGGGTTCGGCGGATCCCGGCGGGCCTCCGCGACGAGCGCACGGAACGCCGACTCACGGCCGGCCGGCACGAGCTCCTCGATGTCGACCCCGGGCGGAACGACCTGCACGCGCTCCAGGTACTCGTCCGGCCCGACGACCTCCTCGAGAACACCGCGGATGTGCTCTGAGCCTGCGAAGACGGTCTCCGCCTGGTCGAGGGACTCGCGCGCCCACCGAGACAGCTCGGTATTGCCCCGGATCGAGAACTCGAGCTCGGAGCCGTGCGCCTTCACGGAGAACGGCATGCCGGCCGCGACGCCGACCGGTGCCCCGAGGAGCACGTGGTTGGTGAGCAGAAAATCGGCGGGAAGGTGCTCCCGGACCGCCGCTGCGTTTCGTTCCACGAAGTCGCGGCGCTGTTCCCAGGTCAGATCCTGCAGGAACGCCGGCTCCACTCCCTCGTATCGGTCGAGGACGAAGACCGGAAGCGGGCCCTCCAGCTCAGGCCGCACGACAGTCGCGCCGCCGAGGTCGTAGCGGTCGGGATGCGGCTCCTGGCAGAAGACGACGACCTCGTGGCCCGCCCGTGCCCATGCGCGCGCCAGGGCCCGGGTGTAGACGTTCGAGCCGGTTCCGCCCAGGAGGTACCCATGCCAGAGGAGAATCTTCATGACGTGGAAGATCCTGACGGACTCCTCGTACGTCGCGCGCGCCGCGGCGACCAAGATGCATTCGAGCGGCTCGTCGAACGCCACCAGCATCGCCTCTACACACTCGCTGCTCGACTGACCGGCTCGCGGGCAGACGCCGAGGACGCCGTGCAGGACGCCCTGCTCCGCGCCTGGCTGAACCTCCCTAATTTCCGCGGCGGCGCGCTCTTCTCGACCTGGCTCTATCGGATCTGTGTGAACGCCGCACACGACCTCCGCTCGAAGCGGCGGCCCGAGCCCTCGGAGGCAGCCGTCGAAACCCTTGATCCTCGCGACGCCTTCGTGGAGAGCGAGCTTGCTGGCGGGCTCCAGGCGGCGCTGAACGGCCTCGAGGATCCGTACCGGACGGCGGTGGTCCTCTTCGACGTGCTCGGGTGCTCGTACCTCGAGATCGCGGAGGTGACCGAGGTGCCCGAGGGCACCGTGAAGTCGCGCATCTTCCGCGGCCGCAAAGAACTCGCAGCGGCGCTCGGAACATCCGCGCCCGGGAAGGAGTCCAAGGACTGATGGCTGGGATGCACCCGGAGGAGCTCGAGCTGCTCGCCTACCTGCAGGGCGACCTCGACGACACGCGTCGCGGGCAGGTCACCTCCCATCTGGAGACCTGCGACCGCTGCGCACAGGAATTGCGTGCGGTCGAGGCAGGCAGAGCCGCCCTGCGCTCGGCGCCGATGCTCGAGCTCCCCCCGGAGCGCCTCGAAGCGATGCTCACACGGTTGCCGTCCCGAGCTGCAACACCGCCCGGTGTCATCCGTCGGGCGCTCCCGGTCGCCGCCGCGCTGGCTGCCGTCGCGGCACTGGCCGGTGGCGCCTTCGTGCTCGGAACGAGCGGCGAGGGCGGCGATGACGCCACCGGGGTCGCGCAGGACGAGGCGAGCGATGCAGGTGGCGGCGGCGAAGCTGCTGCGACCACGAACGGATCAACGACGGACAAGAGGCAGAGCGCGCCCTCAACTGACAAGGCCGCCCTTGTCGCCGGGTCGCCCACGAACGTTGCGCGTCGTCTGCGCCACGACGGCTTCGACGCCCGCGCCGTCAACGGCAGGGTGATCGTCCGAGGTGCGACCGCCGCGGAAGTTCGGAAGGCACTCGAGACGTTGGACACGGGTCCGGTCCGAGTCGTCGTCCGACCTTGATTCCTCCGGCGCGGACGGCTACACCTTTGGCGTGGACGCACGCTTCTTTCGGGGGTTCGGGCTCTTCGTGCAGGATGGGTTCCTCGACGAGGACACGCTGCAGCGCCTTTCCGAGGAGATGCGCTCGTCGGAGGCCGTTCCGGCCACGGTGGCCAAAAGCAGCTCGGAGGACGTGGACGAGGGGCATCGCCGCAGCAAATGGGCGAACGTCTCGAGGGAGACGCTGGAGTTGGTTCGCGAGCGAGTGGTCGGGATCCGTCCGGCTCTCGAGGCGCACTTCGAGCAGCCGCTCGGGGAGTGCCAGAAGCTGCAATTCCTCGTCTATCGGGAGGGCGACTTCTTCCGGGCTCACCGCGACAACAGCCGGAGCGAGAGCACATCCGACTACGCCCGCGAGCGCGAGGTCTCCGTCGTTACGTTCGTCACCGGGGAAGGCGACGAGGACGGTTACGACGGCGGTGCGCTCGAGTTCTTCGACCTGATGCAACACGACGCGAGCGGCGCGAGGCCGGGCCTCCCTCTAACCGGTGAGCCGGGGCTCCTCGTTGCATTCGACTCGACGATGGTCCACGGCGTCACGCCCGTGACGCGCGGCGAGCGTTACACCATCGTCACCTGGTTCACGGCGCGCCCCGCCGAAGACTGACGCTCAGGCGAGGTAGAAGTAGAGCGCGTAGAGCAGCTCGACGGCCGGGCTCGTCGTGTGCACGGTCACGTCCGAGGGAACGTCGAGGAGCGCCTGCGTGTAGTTGAAGATGATCTTGACACCGGCCTCGACCACGTCGGTCGCAACGCGCTGGGCCTCGTCGTCCGGGACCGCGAGTACCGCGACGATGATCGCCTTCTCACGGAGGAGTTCCGAGAGGCGATCGTAGGCGAGCACCTGCTCCGCCTGTCCAATCGGCTTGCCGACCTTCTCGGGGTCGACGTCGAACGCGGCCGCGATGTTGAACCCGTGGTCGGCGAAGATCGTCGAGCTTGCGATCGCCTGCCCGAGCCGGCCGGCGCCGAAGAGCGCGATGTTGTGCTGCCCCTGTGTCCGGAGAATCTTGCGGATCTCGCCGGCCAGGGCGTCGATATTGTAGCCGACACCGCGCTTCCCGAATTTTCCGAACCCGGACAAGTCGCGCCGGATCTGCGTCGCGTTGATGTTCGTGTACTCGCTGATCTCCTGCGAGGAGATCCGCTCCTTGCCCATCTTGCGGGCCTGGGTGAGGACGCGGAGGTACTGGCTCAGCCGCGCGGCCACCCCAACGGTGAGCCGGTCGCCGTTGCGGGTCTCCTCGACGCCTTCGAGCGGGATCGGAAGCTTGCTCACCACCTGTAACCGAGCATACCTGGCGTGCTTTCCGTTCCGTAGCAGGAACTGTGACTCACGAAGCCGGCGAGTCCTGTTGACTTTGTGCTGCCAGTCTGAGGCGGAGTCCGTCGGGGTGAACGAAGTAGGTGAACGCCTCCACCCCGTCGACGGCGACGACCGGGATGCGCTCGCGGTAGCACCGCTCCAGCTCCGTGTCCCCGCCGATATCGGTCTCCTCCAGCTCGAACGGAATCTCTGCGCGAACCTGCTCGAGGACGCTGCGTGCTGCCTCGCAGAGGTGACACCCGCTCGCGAAGTAGAGCCGGACGCGATGCATTTATCTCAGGGGTAGAGGCCGCGGATCGTCGTCGCCTCCGAGACGCGCCGGACCGCGATCGCATAGGCAGCCTGGCGCATCGAAACCTGACGATCCTCGTGGATGCCCCACGTCTCGGAGAAGGCTCGCGTCACGATGTCGTTCAGCTTCGCGTTGACCTCGTTCTCTTTCCAGAAGTACTCCTGGAGGCCCTGTACCCATTCGAAGTAGGAGACGACGACACCCCCCGCGTTCGCGAGGACGTCGGGCAGCACGAGCACGCCGCGGTCCTCGAGGATCCTGTCCGCCTCCAGGGTGACCGGACCGTTCGCCCCTTCGCAGATGACCGGAGCCCTGACCTTGTCGGCGTTCTCCTCGGTGATCACCTGCTCGAGCGCGCAAGGGGCAAGGACATCGCAGTCCAGCAGGAGGAGCTCCTCGTTGGTGACAGGCTCGCCACCCTCGAAGCCCTCGAGCGTTCCGTGCAGGCGCTTGTGCTCGACGGCAGCCTGGACGTCGAGGCCGGCGGGATTGTGCACCCCGCCGCTCGAGTCGGAGACGGCGACGATGGACGCGTTCTCCTCGGCGAGGAACAGTGCGAGGTTTCGCCCGACGTTTCCGAGCCCCTGCACGACGATGCGACGGCCTTCGATGCTCCGGCCCTGCTTCCGCAGCGCTTCACGGACGCAGTACGAGGCACCTCGGGCCGTGGCCTCCATTCGCCCCAGGGAGCCACCGACCTCGAGCGGCTTTCCAGTCACGACACCGAGGACCGAGTAGCCCTTGTTCATCGAGTAGGTGTCGAAAATCCAGGCCATCTCGCGGGAGCTCGTGCCGACGTCGGGCGCAGGGATGTCGACCTCGGGTCCGATCAGGTTGATGATCTCCGTTGTGTAGCGGCGCGTCAGGCGCTCCAGCTCGCCCAGCGAAAGCACCTTGGGATCGCAGACGACGGCGCCTTTCGCACCGCCGAACGGAAGCGCCATCAGGGCGCACTTCCACGTCATCCACATGGCAAGCGCCTTCGTCTCGTCGAGCGTGACGCCGGGGTGGTAGCGGATACCGCCCTTCGAAGGCCCGCGCGCCACGTTGTGCGTGATCCGAAAGCCGGTGTAGACGTTGACGGAGCCGTCGTCCATGCGAACGGGGACGGAGACCTCCACCGAGCGCTTACACTCGAGGAGCACCTCGAGCATGTTCTCGGTCACGTCGACCAACGCTGCGACCTGTCGGAGCTGCTCGCGGGCCATCTCCCACGGATCGCGCTTCAGATGCGACGCGCTCGCCTCAATGGTTGCCACGCCTAACCCTCCCCCGGCCCGGCGATCGTGAACGTGACCTTCGCGGTCGAGGGGGGCGTGCCTTCGGCGCCCTCGACCGGCTCGGCAGTGAGCCGGAGCTCGTAGTCGCCCGGTCTGAGGGTGTTCCCGAGCGGGCCACGGCCGGTCAGGCCGAACGCGTAGCGGCCGGGCAAAAGGTCGCGCAGGCGGAAGAGAGTTCCCAGCCGTTTGCCGGCCGCCGTCCAAAGCTCGCCCTCGAGGAGACGAACCGGTTCGATCGTCTGCCCCTCGGCACGCTGGCCCACGGCTCCAGCCCTGAAGGCCACCACGGCCGGAGCGGCCGGCGAGGGCGCGAAGGAGTCGTTTGAGAGCCGGATATCACCGACCAGCAGCCCCGCCTTCGCGGGCGCGAACGAGACCGCCCACGGGAGCCGGACGGGCCGCGAGCGCTCGGCCTGGACCACGAAGACGCCCGCCGACAAGCCGGTGCCCCCGGCCGGAGCAGCCGCCTGCAGGACGACATCGCCCGCGTCACCCGGCCGAAGTGTCAGGGCTGCTGGGCTCGCAGCGAACCGCACCTCGGGCCCGGCAATCGAATCGTTGGCGACACCGAACGAGATGCGAAGGGTGCGAGTCGACACATTCCGAACGCTGATGCCCCGGGTCACACTCCACCCCGCGCCGATTGCCTTTCCGAGCGCGAGCGAGGCCGGCTCGACCGCGAGTTCCGTCGAGGCGGCGCCCTGGAGGTCGAGCACGCCTGCTCCTTCGACGGTCACTCCTGCGGACGCCCGGCCCTCGAGCGGGCGCGCGCTTCCGACCAGGAGCCCGCGAAGCTCACCGGCCGACAGGTCCGGGCGGGCGTCGGCCAGGAGCGCCGCCGCACCGGCGGCGACGGCCGCGGCCGCGCTCGAGCCCGTGGCGGTCGCGACGCGCGGCGAGCCGTCGGCCATACGACCTGCTTCCGCGGTCACGAGCCCAACGCCGGGGGCGACGAGATCGGGCTTCACACGCCCGTCGAACACGAGACCGCTCGAGGAGAATGGTGCCACGCGCCCCGCGCCCGGGTTGCCAACCGCCTCCGCGGCCCCGAGGTCGAGGGTGACTCCGCGACCGGAGGCAAGAGCGCGTGCGGCCGCCACGGCTGCGCGCCCGGCGACCGCAAGCACCGGGATCCCGCCCGCCTCGTCCAGGTCGAGCGCACCGGACGGAAGTTGCGCTCCGGCGACGAGGAGTACGGTCGCACCGGCTGCGGCGGCGTTCTGCGCCTTCACTGTCAGGGAGCCGCCGGCCGGGACGAGCACGGCCCGCCCCGCGACCCGGCTGGCGCCGGCGCGGTCAAAGAAGTCGGCCAGCACAGCACCGCTGGCCTGAACCGCCGGGGCTCGTTCGCTGTCGCCGAGCGAGGGACCGAGGAGTGCCGAGACCGCGAGACGCAGTGCCGACCGGGGCGCCACCGCGCCGAGCACGCGCACGGGCTCGTCCAGGACTTCGTCGGAGTCGATTCGCAGGGTCGCGTTCGCCTGGAGCAGGTCGGAGCGTGCGTCCAGGGCACCGACGGTCAGAGCGTCGGGCGCTCCCCCGGGCCCGCCGACGCTTCCGAACCCTTGCCGTCCTGCCCGGCCGTCGTTCCCGGCTGCGGCCACGACCAGCGTGCCGAGGCGGGTCGCGCCCGCGACTGCTCTCGACTCCGGGCTGTCCGGGAAGGCCGCGAACGGCTCGACGACGGCTGCGAGCGCGATGTCAGCCGCATCCCTGAGGTCGCCGTTCCCGTCGGGGTCGACGGCGCGCTCCAGTCCGGCCAGAAGCGCGTCGCCGCGGCCGAAGACTGCATAGGAGCCGTCCCGGGTCCGGCGCCAGCCGAGGATGCGGAGAGGCAAGATCCTTGCGCCAGGTGCGACTCCCCCGACGAGATCTCCTCCCACCAGGATGCCGGCCATGCGGGTTCCATGCGTCTCGAAGCGCCCTGGCTCTCCAGGCATCGCCCGGGCGACGGCCGGCCCGGCGCCGCGGAGAAGGTCGTAGCCTGGGAGGACCCGGCCGCGAAGAGCTGCGTGGCCACGCTGGACGCCTGCGTCGAGAAGCGCGACGGTCACCCCGGCTCCGTCGAATCCCGGCAGCTGGACCGAGGGGCGACGGCCTCCGCGCTCTGAGAACTCCGGTTGCCCGATGGTCTCGATCCCGATCGAGGCTGGATAGACCGTCCGGACCGGATAGACCCCGGCGACACCTTCGATTCGCTCGAGCTCAGCAAGCGTCCTGTCATCCAGGGCGGCGGAGAAGCCGTTCAGCGTGCGGGTGAACGTGTAGAGACGCTCCACGTTGATCCCACGCTCGGCGAGCTTGGCGAGCAGGAGCCGCTGTGCTCCTTCCGCCTCCGTGGACCAGCGGCGAGTTTCGGCAGGCGTCGGCGACCGGCGCAGGCCCGCCGCCTGGTCGGCGACGGAGGGAGCGGCCAGGACGACGATCATCCGCTTCGAGGGCGCGGCTGCCTGGGGGCGAACGCCGAACGCCCCGCGCCACGCCGCGACGGCGCCGCTGACGACGGCGTCCCCGGCCCCTCGAACCGGTGTGACCGCAACGAGCGTCGTCGCAACCAGCGCGACGAGCCCCAGGGCCGTCGCCCGACGCCTGTCCTCAGGCCGCGGAGGCGTACGCATCGAGCGCAAGATACTCAGGGTAGGCGATGACCGGTGCAAAGCGGGCCGCAGAGGCGATCATGGCCGCGTTGTCGGTGCAGAGCTCGAGCGGGGCGAGCGCCGCTTCCGGCAGCGACGCCCGTAGCTCGGAGTTCGCAGCAACCCCGCCGACGACGGCGATGCGCCGGGCGCTCGCGGCCGCAGCTGCCTTCCGGGTTCGCTCTACGAGAGCCCTGACGATGGCGCGCTGGTAGCTCGCCGCGAGGTCTGCGCGCCTACGCTCGAGCTCGGCCGGGTCGAGGTCGCGAACGACGTAGAGGAGAGCGGTCTTCAAGCCGGAGAACGAGAAGTCGTGGCCGGGCACCCGCGCGACCGGGAAACGGTACGCCTCGGCATCGCCCTCGCGTGCCAGCCGGTCAATCGCGGCGCCGCCCGGATACCCGAGGCCGAGCAAGCGGGCGCCCTTGTCGAACGCCTCCCCGGCCGCATCGTCGAGGCTCCGGCCGAGCACCTCGAACCCGGAGCGGTCTCGGACGTCGAGGAGCAAGGTGTGCCCTCCGCTTGCGAGCAGGCAGACGAACGGGGGGTCAACCGCGCCGGGCTCGAGAAAGAGCGACGAGACGTGGCCGTGGAGATGGTTTACCGGCACGAGCGGGAGCCGGCGGGACCATGCGAGCGCTTTGGCCGCCGAGAGCCCGACCAGGAGTGCACCGATCAACCCCGGCCCGCGAGTGACGGCGACCGCATCGACGTCGTCGAGGGACGCCCCCGCCTCCCGCAAGGCTTCCTGAACGACCGGCGAGACCAGCTCGAGATGCCGCCGCGACGCGATCTCGGGGACGACGCCGCCGTAGCGGGCGTGAAGCTCCGCCTGCGAGGCGACGACGCTCGAGCGCACGATCCCGTCACCCGTGACGAGCGCAGCGGCAGTCTCGTCGCAGGACGTCTCGAGGCCGAGGATCACGGCGTGCCGACCGACGACACCGGCACCGGGTCGCGCCACATGATCAACGCGTCCTCGCGGTTGTCGGTGTAGTAGCCGCGCCGCACTCCGGTCGAATAGAAGCCTGCCCGCTCGTAGAGCGCGATCGCGCTCGTGTTGGAGACGCGCACCTCGAGCGTGTATCCGCGACGGGCGTCGGTCTCGGTGCGCACGAAGAGCTCGTCGAGGAGGCTGAGCGCGATGCCGTGCCGGCGATAGGCGTACGCAACGGCGATGTTCATGATGTGCCAGGCGTCCACGTACCGCGAGATGATCAGGTACCCGGCGAGGGTGCCGCCGTGCTCCGGGTCGAACGCACCCAGAGACATCGAAGAAGGCTTGGCGAGCTCGCCTGCGAACATCGACCGTGACCAGGGCGTGGGATAGGCCTCCTGCTCGATCCGCTCGATCTCTTCCAGATCCGAGAGCGTCAGGCGGCGGATCTCGAGGTTCATTGGCCAACCCTTGGCCTATGAACGTGTGGAGGGGGTGTGGGGGAACCGGAAAGTTCCTCCACGTCGGACTGTAAGAAGGGGGCTCGCGGGGGAAACATGGTTTCCCCCGCGGGAGCGACCCGGAGGCGAGCGACGTTCATGCCGGCAGTTTCCTCTCGGCGTCGGGCGAGCGGAGGTAGATCGGCTCCGCCGCCTCGGGTGGACCGAAGGCGCTTGCGAGGAGGGCGTGATGGCGTGCCCAGGGCACGTGAACGGGGCTTTCGTCGGGCGGCACGAGGGCACCGGAACCCTCGAGGAGGTCGCGGTACCGCACCGCGCCGTCGCCCACCACGGTCTCGCCCTGCTCGAGCTCGAAGTTGTCGGGACGAATGCATCGGTACTCCCCCGCCATGAGCGTGAAGACCTCCCCGCGCCGCGCGTCGAGGATAGGGCGGCTCCCAGGACTCCCCGCGGCGAGCGCGTCGAGTGTCGAGACACCGGCGACCGGAATTCCGAGGGAGAAAGCGAGCGTCCTCGCTGTCACGAGCCCCATCCGAAGGCCTGTGTAGCTTCCCGGGCCCGTTCCGACGACGATCCCGTCGAGCGCAGCAGGCTCCACGCCCGCGCCGGCGAGCACCTCGTCGATGTCGTGCAGGATCCGAACCGCCCGGGACGGCCGCTCGCCGAGGACGTCCCCGTCCCGCACGAGCGCGCATGACGCTGCGTCGGTCGCGGTGTCGAAGGCGAGGCTCAACACCGGGCGGAAAGGGCTATTTCCAGGGATTTCTCTGTAGTTTCGACCCCGATGAGTCTACGCTCGGACTCGAGCAGCTGCAACCGCACCGCTGCGCGCGCTTCACCGAGATAGGACTGAGCCCGCTCGGGCCACTCGACGAACACGACTGCGTCCTCGAAGTACCCCTCCAGGTCGCCCCAGTCATCCTCGGACACGCTTCGCTCGAAGCGGTAGAGGTCGAGGTGGGAGACGGCGACGCGCCCTTCGTATCGATGTCCCACCGTGTAGGTCGGGCTCGTCACAGGCTCGTCGACGCCGAGCTCGCGGCAGGCTCCGCGCACGAACGTGGTCTTCCCGGCACCCAGCTCGCCGGCGACCGTGACGAGGTCCCCCGGGCGCAACGCCGAGGCGAGGCCCGCTGCGATGCGCTCGGTCTCCTCAGGAGAGGACGACTCGAGCTCGATCATCCAGGGAGCCTAGATGGTTAGTCACCCCGCCAACCTGCCAGAGAATTGCTGTGAAACCCATGGGCCGCTCAGCGCCTGGAGCTGTCGCCAAGATCGACCCCCATCACAGCGATCACGCGACCCCACAGGCTCGGCTCGCTATCCCGCACGTAGCGACCGCCCAGATTCTCGTAGAAGCCAACCGCGTTGGGTTCAGCTTCCCACTCCAGTTGTTTGCCGCCCAGCCGTATCGCGCGTTCGACGGCGTGGCGGAACAAGAGCGAGCCAATCCCCTTTCCGATCCACTCGGGTTCCACCCAGAGGTCGTCCAGCCACATCAGCTCGCCCCTCGGAATTAGCGCAGCCCACGCGATAGCCCGTCCCTCTGCTTCTGCGACGTACACCTCCTTCTCGCGGATCCCGTCCGCGGAGAAGTCATAAATCGCTGCCCATTGCTGGACTCGATCAAGGTCATACCCCCAGTGGCTTTTGGCGGCGACTGCAATCTCACGCAATCGCTCTCCCTCGGGTGGGCGGGCGCGGCGGACGCCTACGGATGAACCCTTGTCGTCCGTCAAAGCATTCTGTCTCCGTCCTCAGCCTAGAGCTGCCGGCCCGCGCCTGATTTTGCCTACTTCACATCAGGCCTCTTAAAAGAGCCCGAGCTGTTCCTGCGGCGCCGTGGCGACCGAGGCGGCCGCGACGGGAAAGCTGATCACCTGTGCGGCGGGTGCAGGCTCCTCCCCGATGAGAGCCGGAATGCCTGCGAAGTCCTCCTCGAGAGTGCGCAGCATCGCGGGCGTATACAGCGCAGCGGCCGGGTGGTAGAGCGGGTAGAGCGTCACCGTCCGCCCGCCGACGGTCGCGTCCTGCGGCCGCCCGTGCACCCGCGTGATCCCGTGCGGCTTCCCGGTGAGGAGCTTCGTCGCGAAGTTGCCGAGTGTCGCGACGAGCCGCGGCTCAACGAGCTCGAGTTGCCGGAAGAGATGCGCCTCGCACGCTTCGATCTCGTCCGGCTGCGGATCGCGGTTCCCCGGCGGCCGGCACTTGATCACGTTCGCGATGTAGACATCCTCGCGAGCGAGCCCGATTCCCCCGAGCAGCTTGTCCAGGAGCTTCCCGGCCTGACCGACGAACGGAAACCCCTGCTTGTCCTCGTGGAATCCGGGGGCTTCCCCGATGAACATCAGATTGGCATCGGGGTCGCCGGTGCCGAAGACGACCTGCGTGCGCCCCTCGGACAGCCGGCAGCGTGCGCAGGGCGCGATCTCGGTCGCATAGGCCTCGAGCGCCGAGCGGCGACCGGCCGGGGTCAGCCCCAGAGAAGCTGGGTCAGCCGCAGCCACAGCCTCCGCCGCAACAACCGCCTCCAGCAGTGCCGCCGAAGCTCGGTTGCCCGGCGGTGCCGTGAGCAGCGAACACCGAGAACTGGCGTCTGACCTTCTCGGAGCCGCAATCCGGGCAGCCCGGATCCGCGTCGTCGACGCGCAAGAGCTCCTCGTAATGGCTCTCGCATGTCATGCACACGAACTCGTACATTGGCATCGCTCGCGGAGTCTAGGCACCGTCCCGGACACACCGCAAGTTCGACCCCGGACCCGAACCCTCCAGGGGCGCTCTGACATGATCGAGCGGTGTGGAAAAAGGGAACGTTCACGACGGCAGACGGCCTGGAGCACGCCTACCTCGAGGGGATGGCCGAGGTGAACCTGGAGGAATTCGGCGCCGCCGTCGAGGGTGAAGAGGAGATCACTGCCCTCCTCGATCCGCAGGTCGAGACGATCAGGAGCGAGCCGGACGAGCTACTCGACGCACTTGCTTCGGAGCTCCCTGCTCCCGACCAGGCTGCTCGCCCGGCCCGAAGTCCGGGCGATAGTGCGAGACTCGTTGTCGAGTCCGTCCGCCAGGGAAGCGGCGGCTGGGTCGACGACGACCTCGCCTTCGCGAAGGCCTGGGGCTTCGAGCTCGCCGACGTGCCGACCGAGGTGCGGCTCTGGCAAGGCGACCTGGACGTGCTCGTCCCGCACTCCCATGGCGAGTACCTCGCCGCCCGCCTCCCGCGGGCCGAGTTCATGCTCGTGCCAGACGCGGGGCACCTCCTCCTGGATCACTGGCCGGACGGGCTCGACCGGCTGCTCGGCGGCTCCTGGCGCCACCGCTAGGCTCTGCTCAGGAGGTGGAGCGATTTGTCCAGCAAGGTGGAGAAGAGCGACGAGGAGTGGCGCCGCGAGCTGACGCCCGAGCAGTACCACGTGCTGCGTGAGAAGGGCACGGAGCGGCCCTGGAGCGGCGAGTACAACGACGTGAAGGAGAAGGGTGTCTTCAGGTGCGCCGCATGCGGAGCTGAGCTCTTCCGGTCGGATGAGAAGTTCGAGTCCGGCTCGGGCTGGCCGAGCTTCTACGCGCCGGCCGACGAGGAGGCTGTCGAGACCGAGGAGGACCGGAGCCTGTTCATGCGGCGGACCGAGGTCATGTGCGCCGCGTGCAACTCGCATCTGGGCCACGTCTTCGGCGACGGGCCGCAGCCGACCGGGCAGCGGTACTGCATCAACTCGCTCGCGCTGAAGCTCGATCCGGAGGGCGAAGCCACGAACTGAGATGGACGCGGCGACGTTCGCCGCCTCCTGACCCCCGCATCGACCCAGGGTTAGCCGGTTCCGGGGACATGCCGACGGGGTAGACTCGCAGTGCCCGGTATCCACAAGGAACTGGAGCCTCAGTGCGATTTGAAACGGTGTGTGTCGTCGGCGCCGGACGCGTCGGGAAGGCCGTGGCCGAAAGGCTCGCGGAGCGCATCCCGACGCGCGTGGCCGGCCGGGAGCTCCAGTGCGGCGATGCGGAGCTGATCCTTCTCTGCGTCCCCGACCGCGCGATCGTCGAGATCGCGCCGCGAATTCCCGTAGGCCCCTGGATCGCGCACACGAGCGGGGCCTGCCGTCTCGAAGCCCTGTCGCCGCATGCGTGCCGCTTCAGCCTCCACCCGCTCCAGACCTTCACGCTCGAGCGTGGCCCGGAGCAGCTCGACGGCGCCTGGGCGGCCGTCAGCGGCGCCGATGCCGAGGCCGAGGCGACCGGCTTCGAGCTGGCGCGACTGCTCGGGCTAGAACCATTCAACCTCGCGGACGAGCACCGGCCGCTCTACCACGCCGGCGCCACAATGGCCGCGAGCTTCCTGGTGACGCTCCACTCGGCGGCCGCGGAGCTCTTCGCGGCGGCCGACGCGCCGACGGCGGCGCTCGAGCCGCTCATGCGCCGGACGATCGAGAACGGGTTTGCACCTACCGGGCCCCACGTGCGCGGGGACTGGACGACGGTCGAGGGCCATGCGGATGCGATTCGCGAGTACAGGCCCGCTCTCGAGCCTCTCTATCGCCTGCTCAGCGAGGCGACCGCTGAGGCGGTCGCCTCGTGAGGAGAGCACGGACGATCTCGGGCCTTCGAGCGGCGCTCGAGCCCGAGCGAGGCCGTGGCCGGATCGGGCTCGTCCCCACCATGGGCGCCCTGCATCGCGGCCATCTCGAGCTCGTGGCTGCGGCCCGCCGCGAGTGTGACGCGGTCGTCGTCAGCATCTTCGTGAACCCCTCGCAGTTCGACGATCCAGACGACCTCGCCGATTACGAACCAGACCTGGAAGCCGACGCGCTCGCCGCAGAACGCGCCGGGGCCGACGTCCTCTTCGTCCCGTCCGTCGAGGACATGTATCCCGATGGCTTCCAGACCTGGGTCGAGGTCGAAGAGCTCTCACGCGGTCTCGAGGGTGACGCGCGGCCGGGCCACTTTCGCGGCGTCGCAACTGTCTGCCTGAAGCTCTTCAACATCGTTCGCCCGGCGCGAGCCTACTTCGGCGAGAAGGACGCGCAGCAGGCGGCGATCGTCGAGCGGCTCGTGCGTGACCTGAACCTGGAGCTCGAGATTCGTGTGATCCCGACGGTTCGCGATGTGGACAATCTCGCCCTGAGCTCACGAAACACGCGCCTCTCGGCGGAGGAGCGGCAGGCTGCGCGCGCCTTCCCCCGCGCGCTCTTCTCCGCTCAGCTGGCCCATCGCCGCGGAGACGATGCCGTCGCGGCGGCACGCGCTGCGCTGGCCGAGGAGCCGCTCCTCGAGCCGGAGTACGTCGAAGTAGCGCGCTTCGAAGCCCGACCGATTCTCGCAGCCGCCGTCCGCGTCGGACACGTCCGGCTGATCGACAACGTCCCTTTGGAAGGAGCAGTGCATGAGTAGCCGACCACCCACCGCCGGAAAGCTCCCGCTCACAGAGCTTCGCGAGATGAAACAGCGCGGGGACCCGATCGTCATGGTGACCGCGTACGACTATCCGAGTGGACGGCTCGTCGATGCCGCCGGCGTCGACCTCGTCCTGATCGGAGATACCGCGGCGATGGTCGTCATGGGCTACGACGGCACGGTCCCGGCGACGCTCGAGGAGATGCTCCTCCTGACCCGGTGGGTCTCCCGGGGGGCCTCTCGACCTCTGGTCGTCGGAGACCTCCCGTTCGGCTCGTACGAGGTGTCTGACGTCCAGGCCGTCGAAACAGCCGTCCGCATGGTGAAGGAAGGCGGCGCCGACCTTGTCAAGCTCGAAGGCGCCGGGCCGAGCCTTTCCCGACTTCACGCGATTTCGGCGGCCGGGATTCCGGTGCTGGGCCACCTGGGCCTAACCCCGCAATCGGCGACGAAGCTCGGTGGTTTCAAGGCGCAAGGCCGGACGGCCACGAGGGCACACGAGCTTTACGACGATGCGCTCGCACTGGAAGCCGCTGGCGCTTCCGCACTGGTGCTCGAGGCGGTCCCGGAGCCAGTCGCGGCCCGGATCACGAAGGCGCTCCGCATTCCGACCATCGGCATCGGCGCGGGCCGCGGCTGCGACGGCCAGGTTCTCGTCTGGCACGACCTCCTGGGCCTCTACGAGGGACGCTCGCCGCGATTCGCAAAGCGCTACGCCGAGATCGCGCCGCAGATCCGTGCTGCGCTCGAGCGTTTTGTCAGCGACGTTCGGTCCGGCGCCTTCCCGGGCGAAGAGCACACCTATTCGATCCCGCAGGAGGAACTCGCGCGCTTCGAGGCCGAGGTTTCGTCGGTGAAGAGCTAGGAGGGCTTGGCGAAACGCAGGCGCAGTTCCGTCGAGCGACGTTCAACCAATCCCACCTAGATCAGCGAGGGGACGATCCCGAGTGCGACGAGCGCGAGAGCCGCAAGTACGAGCGCCCCGAGCGAGCGAACGAGGGGCCACTCGTGGACGACCCGGATCCCGTAGACGATGAGAACGAGGGCCCACGCGAAGAACGCGATCTCGAGCACAAGGAAGACCCAGGCGCCTGCACCCCCCTCGTCGCCGCCTCCGGAGCGAAAAAGGTCACTCCCGTAGATCGCGACCTGGAGAGGCCAGAGAACCAGGAGCGAGAGGGCGATTGGACCCGCCGCGAAAGCCAGGAGGTGGCGAGCGCGGCGGTACGTCTCGTCGCCTCCCGCGGCCTTGAGGCCCAGATAGAGGGCGCCGCCGCCGATCCAGTAGGCAGCGAGACCGTAGAGCGCGCCGGCGAGGAAGACGAGTACGAGCACGAGGAGCCGATCGACCTCCGGGTTGTCGAGCAGGCTCCGGGTCGCATTCGTGACGAGAATCGCGGCCATCCCGGCGAGGATCACGAGCGCCATGACGGGCTCCTGCCGCGCAGTAGCCTGCACGTCGGAATCGTCTCGGAGCCCGGCGAAGACGGCGCGAGGCGCCTGGAGCATGGCCAGCGAGCGGAGCCACCAGTCCCGCTCGGGCGTACTTGCACTGACCTCGACGTTCACCCGGTCAGCGTATCCGGAGGCGCAGGAGAGCTTCAGGCGGCCGCGGCGGCGGCGCTTGGAAGCACCGCCCGCAGGAACTGGCCGGTGAAGCTGCCGTCGACCTCGGCGACCTGCTCCGGGGTGCCGGCCGCGATCAGCTCGCCACCGGCCTCGCCGCCCTCGGGACCGAGATCGACGATCCAGTCCGCCTGCTTGATCACGTCGAGGTTGTGCTCGATCACGAGCACGGTGTTGCCGGCGTCGACGAGGCGCTGGAGGACGTCGAGCAGCTTCTCGATATCTGCGAAGTGAAGGCCGGTGGTCGGCTCGTCGAGGATGTAAAGCGTCTTTCCGGTCGCCACCTTCGAGAGCTCGGCCGAGAGCTTCACGCGCTGTGCCTCGCCACCCGAGAGCGTGGTTGCAGGCTGACCGAGCTTCACGTAGTCGAGCCCGACGTCGTGCAGGGTCTGAAGCCGCCGTCGGATCTTCGGGATCTTGGCGAAGAAGGCGAGTGCCTCCTCGATCGACATCTCGAGAACGTCCGCGATCGACTTGCCCTTGAACCGGACCTCGAGTGTCTCGCGGTTGTATCGCTTCCCCTTGCACGTCTCGCATGGGACGTAGACGTCCGGCAGGAAATGCATCTCGATCTTGATCGTGCCGTCACCTTTGCAGGTCTCGCAGCGGCCCCCGCGGACGTTGAACGAGAAACGCCCCGGCTTGTAGCCACGCACCTTTGCGTCCGGGGTCTGCGAGTAGAGCTCCCGGATGTGGTCGAAGAGTTTCGTGTAGGTGGCCGGGTTCGAGCGCGGGGTGCGGCCGATCGGCGACTGATCGATGTCAATCACCTTGTCGAAGCACTCGATACCGTCGCAGGCGATGTGATCGCCAGGCTTGACGCGCAGCCGGTGGAGCCTGTTTGCGAGCGCCTTGTAGACGATCTCGTTCACGAGCGTCGACTTGCCGGACCCCGAGACGCCCGTGACACAGATGAACTTCCCCACCGGGAACTCGACGTCGATCCCCTTCAGGTTGTGCATGCTCGCCCCGCGGATGAAGAATGATCCGAGTTCCTCGGTGCGACGCTCCGGCACGGCAATCGTCCTCTTGCCGGACAGGAACTGGCCCGTGATCGACTTGCGGCTTCGCTCGATCTCCTCGGCCCGTCCCTCGGCAATCACATGCCCGCCGTGCTCGCCCGCGCCCGGGCCCATGTCCACGACGTGGTCGGAGGAGCGCATCATCTGCTCGTCGTGCTCGACGACCATGACGGTGTTCCCGAGGTCGCGGAGGCGCTCGAGCGTCGTGATCAGCTTGTCGTTGTCGCGCTGGTGGAGCCCGATTGACGGCTCGTCGAGGATGTAGAGGACCCCGACCAGCTGCGAGCCGATCTGCGTCGCGAGCCGCAGACGCTGAGCCTCCCCGCCCGAGAGGGTCGCGGACGCGCGGTCGAGCTGCAGGTAGCCGACCCCGACGTTGTCCAGAAACGTGAGCCGCTCGCGGATCTCCTTGATGATCCGCTCCCCGATCAGCTGCTCGGTCTCGGAGAGCTCGAGCCTGCCGAGGAACTCGAGCGACCGGGTCACCGACATGCGCGTGAACTCGTGGATCGCTTTGTCACCGACGGTCACCGCGAGCACCTCGGGCTTCAGGCGGGCGCCCTTGCACTCCGGGCAAGGGCGGAAACTCATGTACTCCTCGATGCGCTCCCGCTGCTGCGAAGAGTCCGTCTCCCGGTACCGCCGCTCGAGGTTCGTCACGATCCCCTCGAAGCGAGTCATGTACGAGCGCCGGCGGCCCATCCGGTTCCGGTACTGGACGTAGATCTTGTCGTCGCCCGTGCCGAAGAGAAAGAGGCTCTGCTCGTCCTCCGACAGCTCGTTCCAGGGCCGGTCGAGGTCGATCTCGTAGCGGTCGCCGATCGCCTGGATAACGGACTCGTAGTAACTCGAGCTACCGACCGACCAGGGGACGAGCGCGCCTTCGCCGACCGACACGGTCGGATCGGGCACGAGCAGGTCCGGGTCGATGCGCTGTTGCGAGCCGAGGCCCATGCAGCGCGGACACGCCCCGTGCGGGGAGTTGAAGCTGAAGATGCGCGGCTGGAGCTCCGGGAGCCCGACCCCGTGCTCGGGGCAGGCGAAGCGCTCCGAGAAGGTCATCGTCTCGCCGTCGACGATGTCGATCGCGACGAGCCGGTCGGCCAGGGCGAGCGCGGTCTCGACCGAGTCAGTGAGGCGGTGGCGCAGGTCCGGCTTGATCGCGAGCCGGTCGACCACGACCTCGATCGTGTGCTTGAACTTCTTGTCCAGCTCGATCTCCTCCTCGAGGAGCTTCTGCTCGCCGTCGATCTTTACGCGCGTGAAGCCCTCGTTCCTGAGGTGCTCGAGGAGGTCCTTGTACTCCCCCTTCCGGTCCCGGACGACCGGAGCGTTCACCGTGAACTTCGTCCCCTCCGGCAGGCGAAGAACCTGGTCGACGATGGCTTGGACGTTCTGCCCTGCGATCGGACGACCGCAGATCGGACAGTGCGGCCGCCCCACGCGCGCGTAGAGAAGCCGCAGGTAGTCGTAGATCTCCGTGACCGTGCCGACGGTCGAGCGCGGGTTCCGGGAGGTGGTCTTCTGGTCGATCGAGATCGCCGGTGAGAGGCCGTCGATCGAATCGACGTCAGGCTTCTCCATCATCTGCAGGAACTGGCGCGCGTACGCCGACAGCGACTCGACGTACCGGCGCTGGCCCTCCGCATAGATCGTGTCGAAGGCAAGGGAGGACTTGCCGGAGCCGGAGAGTCCGGTCACGCAAATGAGCGCATTCCGCGGCAGACGGACAGTGATGTCCTTGAGGTTGTGCTCGCGGGCGCCGTGGACGACGAGCTCTTCGGCGGCCATGTAGAGGTCAGTCTAGCTTCGGGGTCGGACGAACACGTGTTCGCTCCAGATCCCTACGCCGCCGGCCCGGCGACCCGCTGAAGGGCATCCACGACAACGCTCAGCCGCTCGCCCGCGGGCGTCAGCCGGTATTCGACCGTCGGGGGCCGCGAGGCCAGCACGCGCCGCTCGAAGATCCCCGCCTCCTCGAGCTCGACCAGGCGAATTGCGAGCGTTCGTGGCGGGATCCTGCCCACCGCCTGGAGGAACTCGTTGTAGCGAACTGCTCCCGTGTGGGCCGCGTAAAGAATCGACAGAAGCCAGCGCCGCCCGAGGAGATCCGCGGCCTGGCGGATCTCCTCGGGCACGGGCTGGCATCTACGACAGGGCGGCATCCTGGGAGCGGACCGGCTCGAGCGCGAGGTCGAGCACCTCCGCCAACGTCATCACGGGATGGAAGCTCATCTGCTCGCGAACCGTCTCTGGCACGTCGTCCAGGTCCGGCCGGTTTCGTTCCGGCAGGATCACGTCCGTGAGTCCTGCAGCGTGCGCGGCGAGCACCTTCTGCTTCAGCCCGCCGATCGGAAGCACGCGACCCTGCAACGTGACCTCCCCGGTCATGCCGACTGTGTGCTTCACGGGCCGTCGGGTGAGGAGCGAGGCGAGAGCCGTCGCCATCGTGATGCCGGCGCTGGGCCCGTCCTTCGGAATCGCACCGGCCGGCACGTGTACGTGGAAGGACCGGTCGGTGAACTCCTGCGGGTCGATGCCGAGGTCCTCGGTGTGCGCACGCACGTACGACAACGCGATCCGCGCCGACTCCTTCATGACGTCGCCGAGCTGACCGGTGAGGATCAGTCCTTCGCTGGCTCCCTCCATGGTTGTGGCCTCGACGAAGAGGACGTCGCCGCCCGTGCCGGTAACGGCCAGCCCGGTTGCGACACCCGGGACGGCGGTTCGCTCAGCGGCCTCCTGGAAGAACTTCTGCCGGCCGAGCGCATCGCGGACGATCTCGAGGTCGACGCCCACGGGCACCTCGATCTCCTTCGAGACGATGCGCGTGGCAGTCTTTCTCAGGATCGTCCCGAGCTCACGCTCGAGCTGGCGAACGCCTGCCTCGCGCGTGTACTCGGTGATCAACGTCTCGATGACGGCATCGTGGATCTCGACCTCGTCGGCCAGGAGCCCGTTTCGCTCGACCTGCCGGGGCCAGAGATAGCCCCGAGCGATCGCGACCTTCTCGTCGACCGTGTAGCCGTCAAAGCGAATGACCTCCATGCGGTCGAGGAGCGGGCCCGGAATCGTGTCGGCCACGTTGCCTGTGGCGATGAAGAAGACCTCCGAGAGGTCGAGCTCGACATCCAGGTAGTGGTCGCGGAACGAGTGGTTCTGTGCCGGATCGAGCACTTCGAGGAGGGCCGACGACGGGTCTCCCCGCCAGTCGGCGCCGACCTTGTCGACCTCGTCGAGCATGATCACCGGATTCATCGTCTCGGCGTCACGAAGCGCGCGGACCAGGCGTCCCGGGAGGGCGCCGATATAGGTACGGCGGTGCCCACGGATCTCAGCCTCGTCGCGCACGCCGCCCAATGACATTCGGACGAACTCCCGGCCGAGCGCACGCGCGATCGACTCGCCGATAGACGTCTTTCCGGTCCCGGGCGGGCCGATGAGCGTCAGGATCGCGCCTGAGCGCTTGTCCTCCTGGATCCCACGCTCCTGGCGGAGCTTCCGGACCGCGAGGTATTCGACGATTCGATCCTTCACGTCCTCGAGGCCGGCGTGGTCCGCATCGAGGATCTCTCGCGCGTTCACCGGGTCGAGAACGTCTTCGGAGCGCTTCGACCAGGGCACCGCGATCAACCAGTCGAGGTACGTGCGGATCATCGAGGACTCGCCCGTCGACTCGCCCATCCGCTCGAGCCGATCGAGCTCTTTCTCCGCTTGCTTCTGCACCTCCTCGGGCATGCCGGCGTCGGCGATCTTCTCCCGATACTCCTCGACGATCGAGCCCTCGTCCTCGCCGAGCTCCTTGCGGATCGAGTCCATCTGGCGGCGGAGGAAGTAGTCGCGCTGCTGC
>CAVTTI010000027.1:0-75999 GCA_963737615.1 uncultured Actinomycetes bacterium
GATGCACGGGATTCAACTTCGGTGCTGCGCGCGTTCCTCAGGTGTTGGCGGTGGCGGAGCCGCCCGCCGGCGAGGGGGGCGCGTGAGCCCTGAGCTGATCGCGAGTCTCACCATCTTCGCGCTCGCCGCCTTCCTCGGCATCGAGCTGATCTCCCGCGTCCCGACGCTCTTACACACACCGCTCATGTCGGGCACGAATGCGATCCACGGCATCGTCCTCGTCGGAGCGATGCTGATCGCCGGCTCGGCCGATTCGACGCTCGAGCAGGTGCTCGCATTCGTCGCGCTGGTCTTCGGCACCGTGAACGTGGTCGGTGGATTCCTCGTCACAGACCGAATGCTCGACATGTTCAAGCGAAAGCCCGAGAAAGAGGCGGAGTGACTCCGGTTCTGGCGCTCGGACAGAACGTCATCAACCTCACCTATGCCGTCGCGGCGATCTTGCTGATCCTCGGGATCAAGCGGCTCTCGCACCCGACCACCGCTCGGTCAGGAAATCTGGTCGCAGCCGCCGGAATGGCGATCGCAGTCATCGTCACGCTCTTCTCTCCGGAAATCGACTCCTACTGGCTGATTGCAGCCGGGATCGCAGTCGGGACGGTAATCGGCGCCGTCTCGGCCCGCCGCGTTCGCATGACGGCGATGCCGCAGATGGTCGCCCTCTTCAACGGGGTCGGCGGCGGTGCTGCCGCCCTGATCGCGGCGGCTGAGTTCCACCGCCTCGCACCGGCCGGCGGGGCGCTGGCTGGAGACATCCTGGCGGCGATCATGTTCTCGGCCCTGGTCGGCTCGATCAGCTTCTCGGGCTCGATCGTCGCGTTCGCGAAACTCCAGGAGCTCTTGCCCGGGCGCCCGCTTGTCTTTCCGGGGCAGAACGTCGTCAATGCCGTGGTCTTCGTCGCCTCGATCGGACTGGCGGTCGCCGCGGCGGCGACGGAGGCGCAGGTCTGGATCGTCCTGCTCCTGCTCGCCGCGCTTCTGTTCGGCGTCATGCTCGTGCTGCCGATCGGCGGTGCCGACATGCCGGTCGTCATCTCATTTCTTAACGCGTTCACCGGCCTCGCGGCCGCTTCGGCCGGCTTCGTGCTCGACAACGTCGCGTTGATCATCGGCGGGACGCTCGTGGGAGCTTCGGGGACCCTGCTCACGTTGATGATGGGACGCGCGATGAACCGGTCGCTCGCCAACGTGCTCTTCAGCGCTTTCGGATCGGCGGGAGGAGGCGGCGGAGCTGCAGCGTCCGGGCCGGATTCCGACGGGAAGATGGCTCGGGAGATCACACCCGAGGATGCTGCCGTCATGCTGGCCTACGCGGAGCAGGTGATGGTCGTTCCCGGCTACGGCCTTGCCGTCGCGCAGGCCCAGCACGCCACGCGGGAGCTCGCCGACCTGCTCGAGCGCCGGGGCGTCCGGGTTCGGTACGCCATTCACCCGGTCGCGGGCCGGATGCCGGGTCACATGAATGTCCTCCTCGCGGAGGCCAATGTGCCCTACCCGCAGCTCCTCGACATGGAGGACGCGAACCCCGAGTTCCAACGGACCGACGTCGTCCTGGTCATCGGGGCGAACGACGTCACGAACCCGGCGGCACGTACCGACACGCAGAGCCCACTCTTCGGCATGCCGATTCTCGACGTCGATGAAGCGCGGAACGTCATCGTGTTGAAACGGAGCATGAACACCGGCTTCGCCGGCGTGGACAACCAGCTCTACTACAACCCGAAGACCACGATGCTCTTCGGAGACGCGAAGGCCTCGGTGGAACGTCTCGTCAGCGGCGTCAAGGCCGCGTAGCGTTAGCCGCCGAGAGCGGCGATGGCGTTGACCTCGCCGTGGCCATAGAAACCGTTCAGCTCGTCCGTGCCCGCACAGAAGGCGGGAGCAACCGTCGGGCGAATGTACGGGTTCGGCGGGCACGCGAGCTCCGTGGCAGACTCCTCGAGGATCGCCCGCACCCTGCTCGGCTTCATGCGGCCGTTCCCGGGCGAGTCGTCTCCGAACATGCTGATCACGAGGGCTGCGACGCCGGTGACGTGCGGAGCCGCTGCGCTGGTGGAACCGCCCATGAAGCCATACCCACTGACGGCCAGCGTCGTGGGCAGTGTCGAGAAGACGAGGCCTGCCGTCGCCGGCGCGAGCTCGAACTGATCGCCGCCGGGGGCCGTGAGGTCGATCGCACCCAGCCCATAGTTGGAGCTGAACGTCTTCCGCTCAGCGGAGCCGTCGGCCCGTACAGGCCCGACAGCGCTGACGGCGATGACGCCGGGCAGCCCACCCGGCATGCGGATGCAGTCCTCGCCCGCAGGCGGGCTCGTCAGGTCGACGTTAGAGTTTCCGGCCGAGGCGACGAGAGACACCACGACGCAGGGCATAACGCGTCGCGCGGCGGACAGCAGTGATCACAACCGCGTCCTCTGGATTCGAGCGGCAGAAGTAGCCGACTTTCGCAGCCGGGACGTTCAGCTCGGTCCGGTCGATCGCAAGACTGGCGTTCATGACGTCGAAACCGTGCGTCGCCGCCCACATGAGACCGCAGATCGCCGACTCGGGAAAGATCTTCGTCTTGCCGTCACGGGGGTCGACGGAGGTCACCTTGACCGACGCGAGGCGCACGTTGGGCGCCACACCGACGATGCCGATGCCGTTGTCGTCCGCCACGATCTCGCCAGCCGTGAACGTTCCGTGGCCGTTCGTGTCGAAGAAGGGAAGACGTCCCGTCGAGTCAGCGCTCTGGTTCGGAACGCCCCCGACACACGAGGCGCTGTTGGCGAGATCGACATTGTGCTGGAGGTCAGGATGCGTGTAGTCGACACCGCTGTCGAGGTGACCGACGAGGACTGAGGGGCTTCCGCCCGTCAGCGCGTGCGCGTCGACCGCTCCGATCTGGCGCAAATTCCACTGGCGACTCGAGAACGGGTCATTGTCCGTCGCGGGCTCGTTCGGCAGGCGTCCCATGCGCGGCTCACTTGGGTTCGAGACCTCTGCGTCGTCGAAGTCGTCGTCCCCGGACGGTGCGACGGCAGTCACGCCCTTGCGGCCGTCCAACCGCGCGAGGAAGTCGGGATCGTTGGAGTCCGCAATCGCGACGCCGATTCGGTCGTAGCTGTAGACGAGCGTGCCGCCCGCCTGGGCGATCGCCTTCTCTGCGCTCGCCGGGACCGACTTCCCGTTGAAGAGCACGATGTAGCGCGCTGCGTCGGCCACACTCGCACCGACTAGCGTCGTACCGATCATGATCGTAAGAACGATCGTCCGCCGCAGAACCCCTGACCGCAAGAGAACTCCTCCCTGGAAAAAGTAACTTTCTAGACAGTGCAGCGGATGTCGATTCTCGGAATCCCTCAAAGGGGGGATACAGGGGAAGGGCCGACTCGCGCCGGCCCTTCTCGTGCATAGAGCCCGGTGGCTTTAGATCGTGCGAGCGGGCCGGCCGCGTCCCCCGACCAGCATCCGGTAGACCAGAAGCAAGAGGATCGACCCGATGATGGCGCCGAGCCAGGTGCTCAGGTCGAAGAACTCGTCGATCGGGTCGCCGAAGCCGAGTGCCTTGGCGATGAAGCCGCCGATGAAGGCGCCCGCGATCCCGATCAGAATCGTGACGATGATGCCACCCGGGTCGTCGCCAGGGAGGATCGCCTTCGCGATGACCCCTGCCACCAAGCCCAGCAGAATCCAACCAATGATGCCCATGGTGTCCTTTCTGTACTTCTTTAGCTGTCCCCCGGCCGGCCGAAATCTCCGGCAGCCTGAAGCGTTCCCCGAAGGGACGCCTCCAAACCGGATTGGATCTAGACCGCGGCTTGCCGCCGCGACAGGTCGACGACCACGTGCGTGATCGGAAGCCCAAAGACCTCCGAAGCCTCGACGACGTTCTTCTCGAGCCAGTTGGAGCGGCCAGGCGGATGGGTGGAGATCACCAGCTCGTCCGCCGGAAACGTTCTGAGCGCATCCTCGATCGCCTGGACCGGATCGGAGTCGCCGATCTGACCGCTCGCCCGAACGCCGTCCGCAGTCAGCGCCGCCAGCGAGACGATCAGCCGGTCCGTCGCCTGCTCACGCGCACGGTCGACGTCCGAGAGCCAGTGCCTGATCCTTCCGACGAGAGCTGGACAGACGACCATCACCTCGGTCTCCTCGCGACTGGCCCGCTCCACGACTACCCGGCGGAGCTCCTCGCCCTCGACCGTCTCGTTCGCCACAACGAGCATTCGTCTCATCTCGGTCTGTAGTACGTAGGGTAAGCGCAAAGGGTTCCCCGTCGTCGCAGCCGGTCTTCGCGCTGCTAGAAACCCGGCATGGACACAGCGGAGCAAGACGGTCGGAAAGTCTCAGCGGAGAGGCTGATCCCGCGTGTCGCGCGCCTGTTCAAGCCCTACCGGGGCCAGGTCGGCCTCGTCGCCCTCGCGATCCTCGTCTCCTCTGCGGTAGGAGTCGCGAACCCCCTGCTGATTAAAGTCGTCTTCGACGAGGCGCTCTTCCCGCCTGCAGGCCACCCGAACACGAGCCTCCTTTACGTCCTAGTCGCTCTCATGCTCGGCCTCGCCATCCTCGGCGGCGCGATCGGAATCGGCCAGACGTACCTGACGAGCGTCGTCGGCCAGAAGGTCATGCAGGACCTCCGAAACCAGCTCTACGCCCACCTTCAGCGCATGTCGCTCCGCTTCTTCACGGCTACACGGACCGGAGAGATCCAGTCGCGCCTCCAAAACGACGTCGGGGGCGTCCAGACCGTGGTGACCACGACCGTGTCGAGCATCATCTCGAACATCGTCGTCGTCCTCTCGACGCTCGTGGCGATGCTCGTCCTCTCATGGCAGCTGACTCTGCTTTCTCTCTGCGTCGTCCCGATCTTCATCTACATGACATACCGGGTCGGCAAGGCGCGCCGGCAGATCACCTCGTCGACCCAGAAGACGATGGCGAATCTGTCGGCGCTGACGGAGGAGACCCTCTCGGTCTCCGGCATCCTGCTCTCCAAGGTCTTCGCACGCGAGCAGACCGGAATCGACCAGTATCGGGAGGAGAATCGCCGGCTCGCGGAGCTCCAGGTGCGCCAGCAGATGACGGGCCGCGGGTTCTTCGCGATCGTCCAGACCTTCTTCTCCGTCTCCCCGGCGCTGGTCTACCTGGTCTCCGGCCTCGTGATCGCGAATGGAGGGGGCGCGGAGATCAGCGCCGGCACGATCGTCGCGTTCACGGCGCTTCAGACGAGGCTCCTCTTCCCGGTCGGCTCACTCCTCCAGGTCTCGACCGAGATCCAGTCGTCGCTCGCGCTCTTCGAGCGAATCTTCCAGTACCTCGACCTCGAGCACGACATCGTCGACTCGCCCGGCGCGGAGACCGTGTCGCGTGACCGAGTTCGAGGCGCGGTCCGCTTCGACCACGTCTACTTCCGCTACGAGGAGCCGGAGCTCCCGCCTGGCCTTGCGCCCGAGGAAGAGGCTGGCAACGGCGACGAAGCGCTGCCTCGGCCGACGCGGCTCTGGACGCTCGAGGACATGTCACTCGAGATCGAGCCCGGGCGGCTCGCCGCGATCGTCGGCCCGAGCGGGGCCGGCAAGACGACGATCTCGTACCTCGTACCGCGGCTGTACGACGTGACCGGAGGCTCCGTTTCGATCGACGGGCGTGACGTCCGCGAGATCGCGCTTGCTTCGCTCGCCGAGATGATCGGCATGGTTACGCAGGAGACGTACCTGTTCCACGCAACCGTCCGCGAGAACCTCCTCTATGCCCGGCCGGACGCCACCGAGGCTCAGCTCGAGTCGGCCTCGCGTGCGGCATTCATCCACGAGCGAATCGTCGATCTCTCCGATGGCTACGACACCCTCGTCGGCGAGCGCGGCTACCGGATGTCTGGAGGCGAGAAGCAGCGGCTCGCGATTGCCCGGGTTCTCCTGAAGGATCCGAGCATCCTGATCCTCGACGAGGCGACCTCGGCGCTCGACACGGCGAGCGAGCGAATCGTCCAAGGGGCGCTCCAGCCCCTCATGGCCGAACGGACGACGATCGCAATCGCGCACCGCCTGTCGACGATCCTTGCGGCAGACGTGATCTTCGTGCTCGACCGTGGCCGCATCGTCGAGCGCGGGCGGCACGAGGAGCTACTCGAGCTCGGAGGCCTCTATGCCTCTCTCTATCGGGAGCAGTTCGGTGCCGGGCTCGTCGAAGCTCGCTGCGAGGACGGCCTCGTCCTCTCCTCCGGAGAGGTTCTCTCAACGACGTCCTGACCTTCTATCGGCGTGCCACGGACGCCGGGCGCGGCGTCGCGCCGAGCGCTAGCTCCAGGTCTGCTTGGTCGATCACGAGGGGGTCGTGCGTCGCGCACACGACGGCCGCTCCTGATTCCCGCGCGAGTCTCATGAGGAGGTTCCCCACGGCGAGGGCATTCGCCTGGTCGAGGCGCGCCGTCGGCTCGTCCGCGAGGAGGAGCGCCGGCCAGGCCGCGACCGCTCGCGCGATCGCAACGCGCTCCCGCTCTCCGGTCGAGAGATCCCCGACGCGCTGCTCACTCCGGTCGGCCAGCCCGAGGGTGGCCAGGGCGGCCGCGGCTCGGGCGGCACCATCGTCGGGCTCGACGCCCCGCAGCGCCAGCACGAGCTCGATGTTCTCCCGGGAGGAGAGAAACGGGGTCAAGCCCGGCTCCTGGCCGACGAGTGCAATCTGTCTCCCGACGAAGGTCCGCACGCGCCGTGCGATCGAGAGTCGAAAGGCTCTCGCCGCAGACAACCACTTCGCCCTCGGATGCCAGGTCGAGCCCGGCAAGCAGATGGAGGAGAGTCGTCTTCCCAGAGCCGGAAGGGCCCGTCACCGCAACGAGCAGGCCAGGCGCGAATGACGCAGTCAGGTTCTCGAGCGCGAGCTGCGCGCCGAAGCGGCGGGTGACGCCTTTCACCTCGGCCACGGCGCCATCTGTGTGCGCGAGAGATTCCTCCTCGACCGAGTCAGCGGCAAGGTCGCTGTCCTCGCCCGAGGCGGAGACGAGCACGCCCGCCTCCGTGAGCTGAGCGGTCGCGCGCTCCCGGATGCCGGCCCGACGCAGGAACTCGTCCGGCAGCCGGATCCAGCCGCCGCGCCCGACGACAATCGCCTCGTCTCCGCCGGCTGCGATCGCAGCCTCGCCCGCGACACGCCCGTCCCGGACGCGCACGACACGGTCCGCGATCGCGGCCGACTCCGGATCGTGGCTAACGATCAGCGTGGTCGTCCCATGCTCGCGCGCCAGCTCTCCGATCAGCTCGTAGACGATCGCAGCATTCGCGGCATCCAGCTCACCGGTGGGCTCGTCGGCGAGGAGGAGCCGGGGGCGGTGAGCAACGGCAGCGCAGACAGCGATCCGCTGCTGCTCGCCCCCCGAGAGCTCGCGTGGATGGGCGTCGCGCCGGTCGAGGAGACCGACGCGCTCCAGCAGCTCGTCCGCGCGCCGGTCCCTCCCCGCGGGGGAGTCGCCAGCGAGCCCGAGCTGGAGCCCCACGAGTTGTCGGGCCGTCAACTCGCCAGCCAGGGCTCGCGAGTAGTGCTGGTCGGCATAGCCGAGTGACGCAGACCGGTACGCGGCGCGTTGTCGTGGCCCGAGTGTCGTGAGGTCGAGCCCGAGCGCCCGCGCAGTTCCTGCCGAGGGCCGGTCGAGTCCCGCCAGGATGCGGAGCAGTGTCGTCTTCCCCGAGCCGCTCGGGCCGAGGACGACACACACTTCTCCCTCCGGGACGGTCAGCGTCAGTCCCTGCAGGGCAGCGACGCCTCCACCAGCGCCCGCGTGCACGCGAAAGAGATCGCGAACCTCGACCGCCGGCGTCACGCCGCGACCTCCGGCACGCGCCTCGGTACGGCGCTCGACCTGAACGCACTCCGGGTCGCGAGCGCGACGAGGAGTGCCGCCACCGCGGCATAGGCGCCGACGGCCAGCGCGACGAGCAGCCAGTCGATCGCAAGCCTGAGCGGAGGTTCCGGCTCCGTGGCGTTCGCGGTCAGCCGGACGAGCCCCACGACGACCCGGCTGAGGACTACGGCTGTCAGGAGCCCTCCGGCGATGCCGACGCCCGCCACGACGGCGGCCCGGATGCGAGCTTGGGTGCGGAGCAAAGCGGGCGTCGCGCCTTGTGCCTCCAGGTCGAAGAGCTCACCACGCTCGTCCCTGAGATCGCTCACGACGCCGAGCAGCAACCCGACGATGGCGAGCGCGAGCGCCACGAGCGCCGCCGCCACGAGGGTCAGAAGGGTGCCACGCGCCAGGGGGTCCGCACGTAGCGCTTGCTCCGTGGCCGCCTGGGACTGAAGGTCGAGCGCCGCGAACGGCCCGCTGCGGAGAGTCGCCTCGAGCGACGGCGCTCCTTGCGGCGCGTTCAACCAGAGCTCGTTCACCCTTCCCGAGCCGGGCAGCGTCGAATTGAGGGCGCTCTCGAGCAGGCCCGTGTCAGCGACCACGAAGTCGCCCGTCACGCCGGGGAAACGTCGGGCCGTTCCGGTAACCAGAACCACGAGCTGTTGGTCGGCGATCTGGAGCGGGAGGCGCCCGTCACGATCTGCGGCGGCGGCGAGCCGAGGTGAAACGATCGCCTTCACAGGCTCCTCGTCGCTCGGCTGCCGGGGGCGGAAGCGGCTGACCGCGTCGTTCGAGAGGGTGTAGTCGAGCCTGACCGTGCCCTGGGATACTGAAGGCTGGACGTGGAAGACCCCGATCCACTCGGCGTAGTCGACCTCGAGCGGCGCCGTCTTTCCGGCCGCATCGATTGCCTCAGGTGCCTCGAGCGCGATCGTCCCAGCCTCCACCCCTCTGCCCGTATCGTGATCGGCACGTTCGGCCTGCTGCGGCGGCGGGTTCAGCGTCAGCGCGACGATGCGGCCGCCCCGCGCAGCGGTTGGGATGTGTGCCCGTAAAGTCGTCTTCCCATCCACCACGCCCAGGTCGAGTACGAGGAATCCCCCGGCGGGGGTTCTGACGCTGGCCACGAGCGAGGCTGGTCCTCCCGAAGCCTCGAGCCGGAGTTCCCGCGCGTCCTCCGGCAGGAGCGGCCCCCGCATCGCTGCCGGTTTGTCGGGCGCAATCTTCCCGGCGAGCGCATCGAGTGAGCTCCCGGAAAAGTCCCCCCGCCAGCCGTCGACATCGGGCACGCGCGACGCGGGCAGCCCAAGCACGTTCACCCCGCGTCCCGTGTTGAGCCCGGTGACGTTCCCCGAACGCCGGACGACCGCGACCGGATCGGTGCCTGTGTCCGCGAGCACTGCCGGCGTGGCCAGATCCGTCAGTCGAACCGGCGATGCCGGATTCTCCCGGAGCACGTAATCCGCCGGAAATGCGAACGCAGCCTGGTCAGCCTGGCCGCGCACGAGCGTGGACCGGTAGGTCTCGGCGAAGAGCGCGAGGCCGAGCGAGACGACCAGAAATGCGGCTGCGACTCCCGCGTGTCCCGGATTGCGAGCCAGGGAGAGGAACGCAAGCCGGGCCGGAACGGATCGTCTCCGCACGAGCCGCTCGCCCAGGCGGAGGCCCGGTTCGAGGATTCGCACGAGCGCGACCGCCGCAATGAAAGCAACGAGGCCGGGGAGAAGGAGGAGAAAGAGCCCCGTCCCACCGGCCGAGGCTGCGTTCCCCGGCTGCGCATCTCCCCGCGCCACGCCGACGATCACGACGACCAGCGCACCGAGCGCGAGGATGTCGACCGGCCTGAGACCGGCCCGTCCCGAACGCACGCGGCCACTGCGAACGACTCCGAACAGGATCACCGCTGCTGCACCCGCCAGGACGAGGCCGAGCGTGAGGCCGCCGGCCGAAAGGGCCGAATGGCCGAGAACCTCGCTCGGGGGCGACCCAGCCCGGTGAGCGACCAGGGCACCGAGGCCGAGCCCGACAATCCACCCGATCGTCGCGCCGGCAAGCGCGAGTCCGGCCGTCTCGGCGGCGGTCTCCAGCTCGAGCTGCCAGCGGCGTGCGCCGAACCACGTCAGCCGTGTTCTCGCAGCAGCCACGTCGCGCCGGAGCCTCGTCGCCGCGAGGGCCGCGAAGGCGAGTAGGAGCGCAGCCGCCTCCCCGCCGATGAGGAGCAGCCGCCGACCGGAGACGCTGGACTCCTCGCGGGCGGCCGCGAGCTCCTCGAGCGGTGCCTTCAACTCCCAGGAGCTGACGATCGTGCTCGCCTGGAGCTCGGAACGTGCGGCTCTGACCCTGCCTTCGAGCTCCGTGACGTCCCACGGATGCACCACGTTGGGGTCGACCGGAAGGATCCAGGCGTAGCTGCGATAGACGGGACCAAGCTCCGGCAGCTCGACGAGCCCGTCCACGCCCTCCGCCACGAGCAGCGGAGGCAGGGGCTCGTCGCCGAAGCCCACGGGGCGAACGAACGCGCTCGCGGGAGGCCCGAAGTAGTCCCCGAACAGAGCGACCGAGGCAAGCCGGCCCGTTCCGACTCGGACCAGGGGGAGTCCGGAGACATTCGGAATCTCCCCCTGCCCACCGATCTGAAGCACCTCGCATCGTGAGGCTGTGCAGCGCTTCGGGAGGCGACCCGAGGTGACGTGGATCCACTGAGAGAGGCCGTCCGCCCCGGCGAGCGCGATGAACGAGCCGCCGAGCGTCGACTGGCGGAACGTCACGACCTCCGTCACACGTCCTGGGAGAACGCCCGCGAGCGCGCGGCGAGCTCGACCGTCGAGCACCGGCTCTTCTTCGTCGGGCAGCGTGGGGATGCCGAGCCACCCAGCGCGAACCTGCCGACCAGGGTCGGGGACCGCCGCGGTCGCTCGGGCGAGGCTCCGGTCCTGCGCGACGACACTTCCAGCCAGCACTGCCGCAAGGGCTGCGGCTCCCGCCGCCACGCCGAAGACGACCAGGACACTACGTCCGCTCCGTGCCCGGAGCCGCGACCCGGCGAGCCAGATCGGGAACAGGGCTCGGCGAAGCGGGGTCACTACGGCCGGGCGGAGCGCACGGCTGCGAGGAGCTGTTCTTCGTCGCCGTCCTGGACGCCCTGCGCAAGCGGCTTCCCGCCCACGAGACCCGCGCGCGTCGAAAGGATCTCGAAGAGGCGCTCGTCGCCCAGCCCCCGTGCTCGCGCCGCCTCGATCACGCGCCGTACCACCGGAAGAGGCTGGCCCTCGCGATCGAACTGCCAGGCGGGGAAGTAGTAGTCCTGGGTCCCGGGTGCGCGGACCCCGAGGATCCATCCGTCTCGCCGGGCGAGGTCGACCCGCTCGGGCTGGGTCCCAAGGCGGGCCGCCAGCCAGCTCGTCGAGAAGCCGTCGCGCCGGAGTCGGCCGTAAGCGTCAGTAGGAATTTTCGAAGCCATTCGACTTGAGCTTAATTACGGCGCGCTATCGAGGGCGACCTCCCTCGGCTAGGCGGCGCCCGCGTCCATGGCCGGCTCCTGCTCGGCGGGTGCCCGCTTACGAGGCCAGAAACTGCGCTCGCCGAAGATGGAGATCAGTGCCGGGATCAGGAGCGTGCGTACGACGAATGCGTCGAGCAGCACGCCGACGCACATCGCAAACGCGAACTCGTGGAACTGCCGTAGGTCGATCAGCGCCAGCGCCGCGAAAGAGAGCGCGAGCGCCAGGCCGGCCACCCCGATCGCGCGGGATGCACGAGGCGCGGCGGTCGCGATCGCCTCGCGCAGCGATGGGCCACCCTCCGCGCACTGCCAGATCCGTCCGACGACGAAGACGTTGTAGTCCGATCCAAGCGAGAGTAGGAGCACGGCCACGGCGAACGGCACGTGGTACGTGATCTCGTCGTAGCCTAGGAACCCTTGGAAGAAGAGCGTCGTCAAGCCGATGCTCGCGGCGAGGGCGAGCGCCGACGCGAGCACGAGATAGAGCGGTGCGATCAACGCGCGCAGGAAGATCGCGAGGAGGATGAAGTTGACGAAGAACGCGGCGATCCCGATCCGGATCAGGTCGTGAGTAATCGTTTCCACCGTCTCGCCCGCGAGTGCCGTGTCACCGGCAAGACGTACGTCGACGCCCGACAGCCCCGCCTCTTGCGTGAGCGCCGGTAGGCGCTCACGCAGCCGTTCGACGGTGTCGACCGCGGGCCCGCCCTGCGGCTCGTCGTCCAGCACGAGGAGGTACCGGGCGGCCGCATTGTTCTCCGAGAGCACGAGTCCGGGGATCTCGCGCGCGGCCGGAGTCGCCGGGCCGATCGCAGTCGCAATGCCCGACTCCCGCTCGAGTGCGCGCTGTAGGCGCACCAGGCCCGGCAGGTCGGCATTGCCGTCGACCCCCTCGAGCAGCAGCACCGTCGGGGAGAGGATGCCCGGCGCGAAGCCTTGCGCGGCCGCGTCCTGCGCACGCCTTTGCTCGGACGACTCGGGAAGCCCCTGGATCTGGGTGATCCCAAGGTTTGTCTCCAGCAACCCCTTGCAGGCGACGACAAGTGCGGCGCCGGCGACGAGGGCGACCGCGAAGGCCGCCGGCCGTGCTGTCGCGACGTAGGCGAGGCGGCTGGCTCGGCCGGGCGCCCACTCGCGGGTCGACCCCCGGGGCCAGAAGATGCGTTGACCGAGTATCGCCATCAAGGCAGGGACGAGCGTGATTGCGATCCCCAGCGAGACGAGAACGGTCAACGCCATCCCCGGCCCGAAGGCGCGGAAGAACTCGAGCTCGCCCGCGACGAGGGAGGCGGTGCCACCGGCGACGATCAAGCCTGCAGTGACGACGATCGGCAGGTACTGAGTGGTCGCCGTGTGGGCGGCGTCGAGCCGTTCGTCGCCCGCGGCGAGCCGCTCCCGCATCCCGTGTAGAAAGAAGACCGCATAGTCCGTTACCACGCCGAGCAGGAGTACGACAAGAACAGGCTCTGCGTCGCGCGGGATACTGACGCCCAACCACTCGCCGAACCAGGCCACGCTTCGAAGCGAGACTACATAGGCGATTCCGGCAGCGAAGAGAGTCACAACGGGCACGACGGGCGAGCGGAAGTGCACTCCGAGGATCAGTGCGATCACGAGGACGGTTGCGAGGGTCACCCACGGCAGCCCCTCCTCGATCTCTCGCCACTCCTGCATTCGAGCCGGAACGGCCCCCGTGATCCCGACCAGGGCGTCGTCCTCGAAGTGGACGTACTTCTCTGCGAAGCGTTTGGTCAGCTCGTCCTGGTCTTCGATGTCGGTCTCGGACGGGTCGTAGAAGAGGTAGGTGATCGCCGTCGTGCCCGTCTCCCGAGACGACGGGACGAGGCCCCGGGCGTTCGCGATCGGCAGCGCGAACTTCACCTCCGCGAGCTCCGGGTCGCGCTTGTCCGCGATCAGCTTTGCCCGACTGGCGGCTCGGCCGAGCGCTTGCTCCGAGAGGCCTTCTGGGTCCCGCTGGACGACATGGGTGTGCGTGACGACGGGCACCGAGAAGAGCTCCGCCGACCGGATCCCCGCTTCGATCGACTCCGCATGCTTGGGCACCAGACCGACCAGGGAAGTCTCCCTGCCGGCTTCCTGCAGGCTCGGGAGGTAGAGGACGACAGCGGCGGTCGCTGCCAGCCAGGCCAGCACGATCGGCCAGCGCAGCCGGATGATCAACCATGCGGTGGCGCGGGAGAACCCGCTCATCGCCGCCCGAGCTGCTGCGCCACCAGCGGGCGGAGCAGCAGGTAGAGGAGGAGAATCGGCAGGGTCGGGGCCAAAGCGACCGCAAGGCCGAGGACGATTGCGAGCGTGCCGGCGCTGTCTCGGGCGGAGGCGCCGGTGACCCTGGCATCGCGCCCGGTCTGGCGAACCCGGACGGCGAACTGCTCGACATCGTTGGCGGTTTGCTCGACAGCCCGTCCGGGGTTGCCGTTGACGAACGGCAGGCTCCCCACGGCCTCGAGCGCATCGGCAGTCTCGTGGAGGCCCCGACCCGCGCGGTTCAAGCCTTTGCTCGTCTCCCGGAGCCCATGGCCGGCGGAGATCACGGCGCGACCACCGCTTTCGAGCTCTTTGAGCGATGAGTAGGTGATCGCTGCCGCGATCAGCCAGGCAACCACCCAGACGACGAGCGCGGCGTCGATTGCACGGATTCCTGGTCGCATCTAGCTCACTGGTTTCGAACGTCTCCGCAGGCGACGTAATTCACCACGTTCTCGGGCGACTCGTGCACGTTGATCGCGTACTCGTCCGCCGTGAGGTCAGCGACGTCGACGTCCACCGTCGTCTTCGAGCGCCCGTCCACAACGTCTTCGAGCGGGAAGGCGGGGTTCGGATCGAGATCGGCGCAGCTTCCCTTGTGGATGTGCGCGGGATGCGGCCCGCCGTCGCTGCCGTCAAGTTCGATCTCTACCTCCACCTGGCCGTCGGAGGTCGGAGAGAGCTTTGCCGTGCCCGTGATCCCGGAGTCGTTCTGTTCCTGGAGGTCGAGCGCGATCTCGACGTCGTCGAGCTGCTCCTCCGCCTCGGTGAGCACGTCCTCGAGCGTGTCCTCGGCGCCTGCGGTATCCGTGAGGGCCGTAGCTGCGTCCTGGGCAGCGTCCTGATCCTCGTCGCTCCCGCAGCCCGCGACGATCAGCGCCACGGCGGCGATCACAAGCAAAACTAACCTGGGCATCGTCTTCCCCTTTTGTCGTCGGCTGAAGTTTCAGCTCACCTTCGCCGGAGAGAGTCAGCCGAAAACCTCAGATGTCGCGGAGCGAGTTCGCGTCAAGCACGCCAACTCCACCGAAAGTGCGGCGTCCGGCGGTCTTCCACAACAATGAATGTCGACCAAGCGGAGCCGTGAAGCATTAAGGTCAGCACCACGCACCAGGTTGCAGAGGCATACCGCTGCGGCCGCGGTTCGGCCGGACAGCGAGGATCTGGTGCACATTGAGGCGTCCTGCCTCGAATCCGAGCGCGCAGCCCGCCATGTAGAGGCGCCAGATGCGGGCGCGCGGAATCCCGACCTCGGCGACGGCCTCGTCCCACGAATGCTCGAGGTTGTCGACCCAGCGGCGAAGCGTGAGCGCGTAGTGCTCGCGCAGGCTCTCGACATGACGAACCTCAAGGCCAGCCGCCTGGATTTGAGAGACGACCCGACCAGCCTCGTGCAACTCCCCGTCGGGGAAGACGTAGCGGTTCATGAAAGTTCGGCGCGGAAGAACCCGCCGTCGGCCGGGCGGACAGCTGATCCCATGGTTCAGGAGACGGCCTCCCGGCCGGAGCAGCGCAGACAGGCGGGAAAAGTAGGTCGCGAGCTGCGAGAGGCCGACATGCTCGAACATCCCGATCGACGAGATCGCGTCATAGGGTCCGTCTGCGTCGTCGCGGTAATCAGCGAGGCGGATTTCGACCCGGCTCGAAAGGCCGGCCTCCCGCACTCGTTCGCGGGCGAGTTCGGCCTGGCGGCGGGAGTTCGTGACGCCGACGCCAAATACGCCGTGGCGCTCGGCCGCCTGGATAAGCATGCTTCCCCAGCCGCAGCCGACATCGAAAAGACGCACACCCTCGCGCAGCGCGAGCTTCTGCGCGACTAGGTCGTGCTTCGCTTCCTGGGCGCCCTCGAGCGTCGCCGCGGGGTCGGCGAAGAGGGCACAGGAGTAGGTCATCGAGGGACCGAGAACGAGGCGGTAGAAGCGGTTCGAGACGTCATAGTGGTGCGCGATCGCGACCGCGTCGCGCTCCTTCGAGTGGCGGCGGCCGCGAACGCGAGCCTCCTCGGGCGGCGGAGGCAAAGGCCGAAGCGCAGCGGCGCCGAGCGTGCGCAAGGCAGGAAGAAAGCCCCGGGCGACCAGACTGAGAGCCCCCGGGCGCTCGAGGACCCCCAGCGCCTCGTAGATGTCACCCTCAATGTCGAGCTCGCCGGCGACATAGGCACGAGCGAAGCCGATCTCGCCGGGTGCAGTCGCGATCCGCCGTAGCGCATCGGCCGAGCGCACAACGATGGACGAACGGCACAGCTCCTTTTCGAGCGCGGTGAGTGTCATAGGGGGATCAAAGCCGGCATCGCGGACGTCCGTGCCCGCGACCTTGAGGCCGCGTTCGTCTAAAGAATCCCACAGGCACGGGGCCTGTCAAGCTGTGTCCAGCGTCACACCCTCGGACTAGCCTAGCTCCTGATCGTGCCAGCCGCGGAGCTCGCGGGGCTGCCGGCACGTCGCCTCGCTTACGGCCGCGGCAGAGGAAGCTGGCTGCCGCGTTGTTGTAGAGTCGGCCGTCCGGGAGCGTCCTCGTCCCCGGTGCGGCATCAATCAAAGGGAGGGAACCATGCTACGACGTGTCACGCTCGTCGCGCTTTTCGCGATCGTTCTCGCCGTCTTCGCGCAGGCTGCTTCAGCGGACCCGGTTAATGCGAAGAAATCGAGTCCCTTCATCGCTAACTGCGGTGGGTCGAATCTGATGGTCGTCGTGAACGGCAACGGGGAGTTCACGCCCGCCCATGTGATCGGAAGCACGGCGGTCTTCATCCCGACGGCCTTCGATCTGACGTTCTCATTCACGCCGACCGGCGGCGCGGCAGAGTCGGAGACGGACGCGTCGGCCAAAGCTCATCAACCGAGCAATGCGGTCACCTGTGATCTCCCTGCAGCGCTGAACACCTTTACGAGCCCGGAAGGGACGTTCACCATTTCCGGAACCGTGACCGGATTCTTCACGCCGGCGAGCTAGCCTGAGTTCCGAACGTAAATCGCGATGCCTTGCCGACGACGGGCGGGCATCGCGCCACACTCCCACGCCCATTTCAAGATCGTTTCCAGAATGGGTGTCGACCCGTCGCCCCTGCGTCGCAGAGAAGCTCGCGTAGGAGTCCCGCGCTTTGCAAGGTAGGGGTACTCGGGGGTCGGGGTCGCTTCGCCCTGGACCGCCCGCTGCAAGACGTGAGGCCTCCTCGACCAGATGGTTTGCAAACCGTTTGCAGCCGCCGCGTGTGCGCCCACGAGGCAGCACGTCGACGGTCCGGTTTGCAGGGGATCCTGTGATGGGCCGTGCTGGACTCGAACCAGCGACCTTGGGATTAAAAGTCCCCTGCTCTACCAGCTGAGCTAACGGCCCCGCGGCCGAGTATAGGCCGACCTCTCTTCGGTCTAGACTCGACGCCATGCCGCTGCCCGTGCTCGAGCGCGTCGAGCGCCGGAGGGTTCGCTACTGGCGGCGCCGGGTGGCTGCTGCGACCCTGATCGGGCTCCTGGCCACAGGGGGAACGCTGGCCTGGCAGCTACGCTCGCACGACCGTCCCGCGAAGGCCGCCGAATCGACTGCGGACGGTCCGCCGACCAGCGCCTCGGCCACGACCGCGACCGTCGAGGTGACACCGCCGGGGCCGACCGGGGGGCCGGCGCTGCTCGTCCGGCAGGGTCCGCTCGCGTCGCATGCCTTCACTCCCTCGCTCGGAGCCGGCGGCGCCATCCTTGTCGACGGCACGACCGGCACCGTTCTCTGGGGCCGGAATGCGCATGAACGACTGCCGATCGCCTCGACGACGAAGATCATGACGGCGGTGCTCACGCTCGAGCACCTGCGTCTGGACGACGAGGTGGTGATCCGGCGGGGGATCCGGCTCATCGAACCGTTCCGCGAGGGTCTGCGACCCGGCGAGCGCATCCCGGTCCGAAAGCTCCTTTACGGACTACTGCTCTTCTCGGGGAACGACGACGCCCTCGCGCTCGGGCAGGAAGTCGGTGGCACGAACGAGGGGTTCGTTCGCCTGATGAACGCGAAGGCCGGTGAGCTCGGGCTCGAGGACACCCAGTATTCGAACCCGAGCGGGGTCGTCGACGAGGGGAACTGGTCGAGCGCATGGGATCTCGCCGCCCTGACGAGATATGCCCTCGGCAAGCCGTATTTCCGGGCGATCGTGGCCACCCGGACCAAGCGCGTCACGTGGCCGGCCCCGACGTACGCAAAGGTTTATGTCAACAAGAACCACCTGCTGGCGACGTACGCGGGCGCCGACGGCGTGAAGACCGGCTGGACGACAAAGGCGAACCACTGCCTCGTCGCCTCGGCGCGGCGGCACGGCATCCACCTGATCGCGGTGGTGCTCGGCTCGCCAGATGCGTATCGAGACGCCCGACGCGTCCTTGATTTTGGTTTCAGAATCCGTGGCTGAAGTGAGCCTCAGACGAGGACAACGATCCCAGCCGCAAGAAGCCAAAGCGACTAGGCGGTGTAGGCAATTGGCACGATCGTTCCGGCCAGCTTCCAGCCGCCCTCTTCGAAGCGACCGACGAACTCAAGCGAGCCTACGACCAGCAAGGCACCGACGAGGATGCCCAGCGAGGCCAACTACTCCAGTACCTAAGCTCGACTGTCCCGGCGGGAGTGTGGTCGGCTGGGTTGTTGGCGAAAGCCCTTTGGTGCACCGAGCGCCGCACGCGCCTCCGCGCCCCAGCGTGAGACGAGGTCGGCCGCTGGCGCCTCTTCTGCCAGTTGGTAGGCCTGGCCAGCCCAGAGGTTGATCCCTTCGGGGTCGCCGGCGTCGCGTGCGGCTGCCCGTAGCGGCGCAGTCAGGTAGTGGATCTGCGGGTAGGCCTTCGGTGCGGTGCCGTCGTGTTCGAGCATGAAGCGGTTGACGATCCCGCGGGCGCGCCGGCCGCTGAAGGCGCGCGTCAGCGCCGTCGGCCCGTCTCCGGCCAAAGCGGCGCGGTGGGGCGCGCTCGTCCCGGCCTCCGGCGTCAGCATCAAGGCCGAGCCGATCTGCGCCGCCGAAGCGCCCGCGGCGACGACGGCGGCGACGCCGTAGCCTCTGGCGATGCCGCCTGCGGCGACCAGCGGGAGGTCACTGACGCACCGAACCAGCTGCAGGAGTGAGAGGAGGCCGACCGGCGCCGCGTCGGCGTCGTCGAACGAGCCTTGGTGGCCGCCGGCCTCGGCGCCCTGGACGACGAGGGCGTCGACGCCGCTTGCGATCGCGACCTCGGCCTCCGCGGGACTCGTGACCGTGCACCAGACCGCGATCCGACAGCTCTGCAGCCGGGCGATGGTTTCACGGCCGGGGCAGCCGAAGGTGAACGACACGACCGCTGGTCGGACGTTTGCGACCAGGTCGAGCTTCGCCTCCCACTCGTCGTCGCTCCAGCGCGGCTCGCCACAGGCGACGCCGTAGCGCGCGGCCGAGCCGGCGAGGCGCTCGCCGTAGGCCACGATAGCCGCCTCGTCGACTTCGAGTCGCGTCGGGAAGAAAAGGTTGACGCCGAACGGCCGCGGCGTCTTCTCTCTCACGTCGTCGATCTCCGCGGCGACGCCGGCGGCAGACTTATAGCCGGCGGCCAGGAAGCCGAATCCGCCGGCCGCAGACACGGCTGCGGCGAGCGCCGGCGTCGACGGGCCGCCGGCCAGCGGCGCGCCGACGACCGGTATCTTGAGAAGCGAGGCGATTGAGGCGACCGCCGTCACGCGACCACCATAGTCACTCCGCAGCATGACGTAACTGAGTGCGCTTACGTGACTCGATTGGAGGACGCTTGCTGGTCACCAGGGAGCGGATTTGCTTGCCCGACCGGCAACATGCGGGATTCGCCTGGGCCAGGCGACGACTTTTTATTCGCTCCCACGACGGTCGTCTGGACCGGGTGCGCGGTCAGCGAGGGCACGACCGAGCGCGCGTCGACCTTGGCCTCGACTACGTCCGCGGGGTCGAGAAGCTTCTCTGAGCTAAAGCCGTTTTATGCGGGTTTCCATCGGGGAGAGAAACGGAGACTGCGCGGTGTTCGAGGCCGTCTGCTTCCGTAGAGACCGGCCCCCGTGAGCTCGCGGCTACGATAAAACTGCGCACGGCGCGGCTAGTAATGACAAGCATCGGACCAGGCGGAGCCGGATACGCAGAAGCCGTGCGTGCGGCGAGGGAGGCGGCTGGGAAAGATCCGGGCGAGCTCGCGGCTGCGCTCGACATCTCATACGAGTCGTACGTCGACATCGAGTGGTTCGACGATGAAATCACCAGCGTCGTCTCTTTCGACAACGTGGTTACGCTCGCAGATCAGGTTGAGCTCGACCTCCGTCGACTGTTCGGTGCCGACGACAAAGTCGTGACGTTCGCGGAGCTGGCCGCCGCCGTTCGCGTGCGCCTTGTCGAAACTCCGCTCGAGCAGCTCGAGGACGAACTCGGCTGGGAGCTCGGGGAGGCTCTGGACGATCCGGCCGCATTTGCCGAATTTTCGCTCGATGGACTTGCCGACATCGCAGCTCCCTTGGGCCTCGACTGGCGGCATCTGCTGCCACTGTCGCGCCGCGCCGGCGGGTAGGCCTTAGTGGGTGCCCCCCCGGTGAAGCTCGCGGACGTGATCTTGAAATCTGCTAGCCCACCACGAAGCCTACGCATCCCGCGGGCCAGCGGCCAAATGCGGCGATCCTGAAGATCCAGCTCTCTTATCCCCTCGCGCGAGTATCCTTGCCAGGCCGCCCCCGTCGACTAGCGGCCCAGGTCACGGCCCTTTCAAGGCCGTAGCGCGGGTTCGAATCCCGCCGGGGGCACGGGCGGTTAGCTCAGCTGGGAGAGCACCTGCCTTACAAGCAGGGGGTCGCAGGTTCGAGCCCTGCACCGCCCATCCTCGGAAGCCCTTTTCTATGCGACCTCTAGGCCGTTTCCGTTGCCGCCGCTGAGAACGTCGGCGAGGCCTAAATCGCCATTTGTGCCAGTTTCTGCCTTATCAACGCCCCGAACGAGGCTGTCCATGTCAGCTTCGTTCCGCGGGTGGCCGGCGATCATAACGTAGTGGTTCGGCGCGGCGGAGACGACTTCCCACTGGCTGGGCGTGAGTTCGACCCGACCGAGACAGTTCTCGTCGGCGCACTCACACAGGAACGGCACCGGCGCCGTTTCATACCCAGCAGCAACCGTCGCATCGTGCAGCCACTCGTCGTGCTGGAAGATCTTCTGGTTCTCCTCGCGGCGTTATGTCCCGGGTCGCCATTTCTCGGAGATCCCCCGGGGATGAAGGCCGAAACTTCGGCGAGCCATCAGGGGTGACGCCTCCCTGCGGCATCGATTCGAGGGCGATCCTGACGAGATCCAGGTCGCCTTCGTTGTTCACGCGGCCGGTGGTTTTCCGAGACTCCAGACGGGTATTGCGAGACAACGCTACGACGGGAGGTCTCATGTACATCGGTATTGGAACAGTGCTTCTGATCATTCTGATCGTGCTGTTGATCATGTTCGTCTTCTAGGGCGTGATCTAGATGGAGAACGAGCGGACAGAAGAAAACGTCTGGAACTACGGCGACCAGTCAACTCTCGGCGCCGACATGACCGGAGCGGTCGATGTGACCGGCTGGAGCGTGGAAGCGCTCGACGGCGGGATCGGCAAGATCGACGAGGCAACCTACGAAGTGGGCTCCAGTTACATCGTGGTCGACACGGGAGTGTGGATCTTCGGCAAGAAGGTGATGCTCCCCGCCGGTGTGGTCAACCGAGTCGACAGCGACAACGAGACCGTGTACGTCGACCGCACCAAGGATCAGATCAAGGACGCACCGGAGTTCGACGAAGACAGCTACCGCGACGACGCTTATCGCGACGAGGTTGGCGGCTACTACGGCCGCTCAAGCACCAGTCGCGGCGACGAGCTGCTCTAAAGACTGTGACGAACTAGGAGCCGCTTTGCCCCGGCAGAGCGGCTCCTATACAGCGTCAGGATCGCGACGGTCGCCTAGTCGAGCCGGATCGCCTCGATCCGCAAATCCCTCCGCCAGCATCGGCTCGTCACGGTGATATCGGTCGAGCTCGTCGTCTCGACCGGCTCCGTGCCGAAGTTGACGTGCGTGGGCTCAGCCAAGCTCATCTCGATCGTCTCGCTGCACTCCGGGCGGACGCACTCACAGACGAACTCGGCACGCGAGACCGAGTAGTCCAGGTTCCTAATCCGCTCGTTCACCTCGCGGAACAACGTCTGATTCTTGGCCGACTTGATCGCGTTCATGAGTTCTCCTCCGGTACTTCGACCGGAGGTCGGCGAAACCGTGTCTCAGCGAATCGCCTCGACCGTGTGGATAACGCTCGCGCGTCCGGCCCCTCCGTCCTCCCCCGACCGGCTGGATCTGGGCCGCTGCCCGTGCGGCCGGCGAAGCAGACGTGCCGCGCTTGCGGGGTCGTCGTCTCGGACCGGAGTGGGCGACCATTTGCAAGCTCGCCGGAATACCCGCCTACAAGGACACGGGGTTCCGCACTTGCGCCAAGTGCGTGCGCCGGCAGCCGAAGGCGAACCGGTACGCGGTGAGGCTCGCGGCCAAGGATGACGAATGGCGGCGGTCGTCACGCCACCGATCGGCCTGCGCCTCGTTGGGAGTCGCTAGGACTGCGCTCCGGGGCACTCGTAGGCCTGGGCGACCGCCTTGGGAGAAGCTCCGAGCCAGAGTAGCGGGCGGATCGGTCAGGCGATGTTTTGGGTTTTGCGCGCCGGTAAGCATGACCGCGGTCAAGTTGTCGTCCATTTCGGGAGGTCATATGAAAATCGCTCTTATGTTGAGGAAGCTCGGGCTGACGAGCACGCACTTGCACAGTGCGGGGCTGACGTCGATCCTCGCCTCGGTCTCGCTCTGGGGACGATCGGCGAGCGTCTCGGACAAGAACTCGAAGGCACGGGCAGAGCGTCTCGCCATCTTCGTCGGGCTCTGGCCTCCGACCTTCATCCTGCTCGGCAAGGTTCTGCAAGACCTGGAGGCAACACCCGAGGAGCAGACCGAGCAGGCTCGCATGAAGGCCGTTGCGTAGGTCTTCGATCTTCGCTGGACGCCGCGTTCTGGATCGAAGTTCGCGGAGTCCTTGGAGAGGTTTACGACCAAGAGGCGAGGGGATGCTCCGCCTCCAAACAACTACAGGGGGTCACACGTGGCAACACGAGATGTAACGGAGAGAGGGGTCGGTGAGCGCTACGACACCGCCCCGAGGGAGCGTGCGATCGTTCGCTTCTACGACGAGACCAAGGCTGCGATCAAGAGCACGGAGTTCTACGCCTACCTGGTCACGTTCGCGGGGATCCTGATCGCGGCGCAGGTGATCAGCGACGGCGATAGCGGCACCGGAGCAAGCGGCGACGTCTTCAACGCCAACCGTGCCTGGCTGTATCTGACGATCCTGACGGTCGGCTACATGATCAGCCGCGGGCTCGCGAAGGCCGGCAGCGGCCATCCTGACCACGAGGACACACGACGCGGCAGCTCCGACTGACGCTTCCGTCCAGCGAACTCAGCCCTGGAGGCATCCACAGCTCCGGGGCTGTTTTCGTTCTGGGGATGCTGCAGGCGGCCGAGGCTCGTGCGTTGGCGGACAGTGCTGACTAGCTGCGCGGGTCGGACTCGGCGGCAACCTCCGCCGCGCCCGCCTTCTTCCGGACGACCAGGAACGGTTCGTTTCGTGCCACCACCTCTTCGAGGTCGGGAACCTCATGCCCGGGCAGGACGGCAAAGTGCGTGGGAACGCTGCGCACGTTCTCGTACTCGGCCACGGTCATCTGAATCGTCTCCGTGCAGGTTGCGGTCGCGCACTCGCAGAGGTACTCGGCGGCGTTCTCACGTGTTACGTCGCTGATCCGCTCGTTGACCTCGCGGAAAACCGCCTCGTTCTTGCCGGCCCGTTCGGCCCGGGCATCCATGCGCTCGGATCTTACGCCAAAGGTTGGTTCGGCGTGAAAGCGGCCAACTCTTTCCGTGAGCGTTCAATGACGCGCTCTAGGTCGGCTAGAAACTCGCCGTCAACCGGGTTGGCGCTGGCCTGAAACGCCTCGATAGCCTTTTCGCCGCACGCGATCAGGATCTTGAGCAGGGCGGCTTCCCGAGGGTCGGTCTGGGCTTCTGATGTCGTCAACGGTCTAACACGGGTTCCGGATCCGCTCGGTCACTAAACCTGCTCGCCTCGACCCGCAACTCCTCCGCCAGCACCGGCTCGTCCTCCCGAACCTCGCCGATCATCGCCTTAGCTGCGTCGCGCTCGAGGAAGAACTCGACGACCTTTCTCGGTCCGGGCGCGTTGCCGCATGTAAGGGCCGGGCTGCGGCAAGTCAGCTGCGAGGAAAAAAGGGGAGGCACGGCCGTGACGCTGACGGTGCCTCCCCTCGCGCACTTACGGCTGGCAGATAGCCCGAATGACGGCCAGCTCGCAGCGTCTTGGTAACCCTGTCCGAGCCTTCTAAACCTGGGCACGCCTAGTCGCCTGAGCAGGCAGAGGGCCACATCGCAGCGACCCCTCTGCAGGTTTGAGCGATGCACAACTCTGACGCGATTCGACCCGCAGCGCGCACGCCAGCACCGCTTTTCGCTCCACCTAGTTTGATCAAGGGCACGATCCTTCACTCGCCGCTACGCCCGAGGTTTGCAGAGCGCGTTGGGGGGAAGGCAGGTGTGCGGTTTCGGTGTTTGGTTTCGTTGTCTCTGGGTTCAAAAGGGGTTGATGTTGTTGTTGGAGCGAACGCGAACTGGTCTTCGGGAGTTGCCGTCTAACGCTGCTTGGTTATTGTCCGGTGCCCTGAAACCAGCGGATGCGATCAGAACCGTGGCCGATTCCGCTACGGCAGGCGCTCTCGATCGGGGGCGGCAGGTGGGGGCGGCCGTGCTCGACGCCGCCCCCGTCGGCGGCGATTCAGTCGAGATCCGGATGCGGCGTGCACAGGATGCTACGGAGCAGGCTCGGGAGGCGGAAGAGCGGGCTGTGGAGGCGGCGCGGGAGTCAAAGGCTTTAGCTGACCGCGCTCGGCAGGTGGACGAGCGTGGGCGCGCCCGCGTCAAGGAGGTCGAGCGCGAGCTGAGTCGGTATGTGCAAGAGCGCGTCACCGAGGCTCAGAAGGCGGCCGAGGAGTTCGTGAAGCGCGAACGCCAAGCCGCCGGGGCGGAGGCTGAAGAGCAGCGTCAAGAAGTCCAGGAAGAAGTTGACACCGAGATCGAGGAAGCTGAGCGTGATGCCGAGGCATCCCAGCAGCGAGCCGAGGAGCTCGTCGAAGACGCGACCGAGGCACTGGCGGAGGCCAGGCGACTAGCGGACGAGGCCGCTGAGGCCGCCCGCGCCGCGGCCGAGGAAGCCAAACGCCAGGCGGAGCAGCTCGCCAACGAAGCAGAGCAGCAAGCGCGTGACGCAGAGGCACGCGTCAAAGCGACCGAGAACATACGCGAGCACTCTGTGGCGGCCGCGAAGGACACCGCGCGTCAGCTCGACCGAGATACGAGCAACGGTGGTCTGAAGTCCTACAAGAAGCCGGAGCTGGTCGAGCTCGCGGCCAGCGTCGGTATCAAGCAACGGACGAGCATGACCAAGGGCGAGCTCGTCAACGCCCTGACGAAGGCCGCTCGTAAGCGATGAAAGGGGGCGACGCACAATGAAAGTCTTTAGCAGGAAAAGCGAACCTGAGGAGCTTCTCGAAACCGTCAACGACACGCTTCAGAGGCTGAGCGGAAGCTCCACAAAGGGCAAGCTCATGAAGGTCGGCTTGATCGCCGTCAGCCTCGCTGGCCTCACGGCGGCAAGCGCCGCCATCTCATCGCTCCGGCGCCAAACGGAGGGGGCGAGCGGCAAGCCGTGAAACTCACCCCGGCGGTGGATTTTCGGAGCTGGGTTCGTGAACGAACCTCTGATTGTCCTATCAGCCGCCGACTTTGCCGATGCGGTGGTGCCAAGGCCTCCACCACAAGAAGAGTCCGGCATGGTCGCCACCACTCTCACGTGCGATCCCGAGCACATCTCGGTGGTCCGGTTGGCCGAGCTTCTTGTGGAGCCAGACGATGACGGCGTCGTCGCCTTCGAAGTAGCAGAGCTTACGGCCACCGGGACGGCCGGGGCCGTGCTCCCATGTGTCTTCGCCACCCCAGCTAAGGCCGTTGCAGGTTCCCTCGCCGCGAACGACGTCGTGATTCTCGCGGATCGTTTCGTAGGCAGTTTCAAGGCTTTTCCCGTTCGGGTAGACGGAGATCTGCCACCGGTCGGGCAGCCGTTTGGTCGAATCCGGCGATTGAACGCAGACTGCGGTTTCATCGGCGCCCGGGTCTGCGACGGCCTGGATCTGACAGGTAGCCCAGGCCACTGCAGGGACGAGAGCCTCGAGGACAGGTTCCCCTGCTGGAGGAGGCGTTGTCGTCGAGGTGGTCTCCATGATCGTACTGTTTGCATTGGCCGTGGCGGGGTTGACATTCTTGTCAGTGCCGCCGGTCAGGTAGACGACGGCTCCTGCGGTAAGCGCCGCAATCACTGCCACCAATGCGCCGAACCGCCATCCCATCTTCTTTGAGGCCGGTGAACCGAAGAACAGCCATCGGTTCGGCTCCTCTTCATCCTCCCACGCGATCCGCATGACGTGGGTAGGGCCGCCGATCCCTTTCAGGTTTGCCTTGCCCCGGTCAACGTAGCGGAGCCCCGGCAGCCGCCCTGCGAGACGCGCGGTTCCGGCAGAGATTAGAACCTGATCGCCGTGGGCGAGTGCGGAGAGACGGGCGGCCACGTTGAGAGCTGCCCCTCGGTAGTCGTCGTCTACTGGGACTGCCTCACCCGAGTCGATTCCGATCCCCACGTGCAAAGGCAGCTCGGCATCGGCACCCACCTGATTCGAGAACATCGCCTGTAAGTCCATTGCAGCACGGATCGCCTGTCGGGCGGACTCAAACACGGCGAGCGCTTCGTCGCCTCCGGGTTGGATCAGGTCGCCGCCGCGCATCTCGACCGCGTCACGGACCAGATCGGCGAACTTGGCGGCAAGCCGCGCGGCGGCTGCATCGCCGCATTCCTCGGTGTAGCGCATATAACCGCGGATATCGGCGATCAGGAAAGTGCGGACTGGACCGTGCGTCGACTGCACAGACGGGAACGTATCGCCGTGGATTCGCCCTCCAGGTGCTCGATCCAAGCGGCTTTCGTCACTGTCGAGCATGATCGTGCTGCTACGGGGCATCGGTGGAAGTCTCCGCCGCTCGCAACATCTCGGCGAGGAGGCCAGCATGCGTTTTGTGGTGTGGTTATCCGAACCGCTGCGGGCTCGCACCAGGCTTCTCCTTGACCGGGCGAGGAAGGGCGACGCCGCTCGTCGTGGTTCCCTGCCGCCGAACCGCAGACTTGGAAAACGTTGGAAACCAGCCGGGGCAACTGGCCGCGAGACGGGAGGGCATGTCCTGTTCCCTTTGGCCCGCTTCATGCGGCTCGGTTACTCCTGACGCTTCTTGGCGATGATCCTGGCCGCCCTTACAAGCAGGGGGTCGCAGGTTCGAGCCCTCCCGCCCACTCTCGAAAGCTCTTTCTCTATGCGGCCTCATAGCCGCTCCCGTTGCCGCTGCTGAGAACGTCGACCTTGAATGAAAAGGCCAAGCCGGCGATCAGCGATATCGAGGCCGAACTTGCACGAGTCAGCGGTGGCGCCGCTCGCGCTCGGCCTCGAGCTCTTGTTCAAGCTCGAGCTCGCGAGCGGTCGGCCCGCCGGGCTGCTTCGCCGACTCAAGCTCCCGCGCGGCGTCCTCGCTCATGCCCTCGCGGAACTCCTCGGGCGCCTCGACGAGCGCGTCCTTGAACTCCCGCGAGCTCCGGCCAAGCGAGCGTGCCATGTCAGGCAAGCGCTTAGCGCCGTAAAGGAGCACGATCAGCGCAACGATTATGACCACGCCCCAGAGTCCAACTGTTCCCATTCGTGCTACCTCCCGCTTAGGACTCGCCCTAGGTCAGCGAGGAGCCGGTCTCGACATCGGTTCTGATCTGACGCGGCTCACTGGCTCACCTCACAGCTCAGGGCCGTCTCAGCCAGATCACAGAGGTCAGCGCCAGGCCCGCCGTCGAGGAAATCGGTGCCCAGGCCGCCGTACAGCAGATCATCGCCGCCTCTGCCTTCGATGTGGTCGTCACCTCCACTGCCTTCAAGAGTGTTGTCGACGCCGTTTCCGATCAACGTGTCGTCACCAAGTGATCCGAAAGCATTTTCAATCGAGCTGATCGTCTTGGCTCCAGGGGCTCCGCGTATGCGACCCGACGTCAGATTGATCGAGACGGAGCCACGGCCGCCCCATCCGATCGAATCTCGACCGCGGCCGCCCGAAAAGAAATCGTGGCCTCCGGGACGGAAAAAACCCAACTCGAACACGTCGAAGCCGGGGCCGCCGAGGTAGACGTCTTGCCCGATGGTGTCATCCGCATAGTCATCGCCGACACCGAGAAAATAGACGTCAGCTCCCGGGCCCGGTCCGAAAATCTGATCTGCTCCCCCACCGGCAAAGACAACGTCAGCGCCTCCACCGTCAAGTACGTTATCTTCGCCTAGGCCGCCGTGAATGACGTCCGAACCGCGGCCGCCGTAGATGAAATCGCGGGGTCCGGGCCCCGCGTAGATGATGTCGCCTCCGTCGCCGCCGCAGATGCGATCGGTCCCTTCCAACCCGCGGATGACGTCGTCTCCTTCGAGCGCCTGGATGACGTCGGGCCCCGCAGTCCCAACGATACGGTCGCTTCCCGGCGTCCCGACGATCTGTGCCGGCCTGCCACCGCACGTCGCCGCGGCCGCATCAGCCGCGCCACCTCCCAGGATGATCACAGTGCAGGCGAATGCGAGGAAGCAAGCTCGCACAGAGAGCCCTTCATGGAACGACAGACACGTTCACACCCCCGCTCGTCGGAGCGCATCGCCCGGAGTATATGAACCATCCCGCGGCTGCTAAAGGCGGCGTTATGCACCCCACAGGAAGAAGGCCAAGGCTGGGCGCCGCCGATGACGAGCGGCACCCGGCCGTTGAGCGTGTTTAGAGAACGGTCTTCGACGAGGGGAGGCAGAGAGCCCTCGTCTTCTTCAAGAGCAAGCTGTGCGTGCCGAACTGGTCGCCCACCTCGACAGGCCGCTTCCTGAACTTGGGGAACTCATCGCCTCTGACATCGCGGATCTTGTAACAGGCGAGGTGGGCGGTCGGGTCGTTGATGCCCGAGCCGTCCTTGTCGACCGGGGTGCAGAAGGCCTCCGGCCTGACGACGTTCACTCTCTCCCTGTTGAACTGGTCGGTGAGAACGACCTGGCGGGGATCGAACCTCGTCCCGATCTGCTTCGTCTTGTAGCACTTGAAGTGGTCGAGACCCATGGGCGGAGGCCCTGGAACCTCTCCCGCCGGACTCTTCGAGGAGGGAAGGCAGAGCGTTCTGATCTTCTTCAGGAGCAGCGTGTGGGTACCGAACTGGTCACTCACCTCGACGCGCTGCTTCCTGAACTTGGGGAACTCGTCCCCCCTGACGTCGCGGATCTTGTAGCAGCTGAGATGTGCAGTCGGGTTGCTGATCCCCTCGCCGTCCTTGTCAACTGGGTTGCAGAAAGTCTCCGGCCTGACGACGTTCACTCTCTGCGTGTTGAACTGGTCGGTGAGAACGACCTGGCGGGGATCGAACCTCGTGCCGAGCTGTTTCGTCTTGTAGCACTTGAAGTGGTCGAGCACGCTCACTGTAGGCGGTGTCCAGACCTTCGTCACCTGATTCGACTTCCGGGTCATCCCCGCGGAGTCGACGTACGAGGCCTCAATCGTGTCAGTGCCGACTGTGGTGCCCGTATAGGTGAACTGGGCGTTTCCGGAGGCGTCCGTCACCCCCGTTCCAGGAGCCATTCCGGCGTGGGGGCCGCTGATGACGGTGAAGGTGACGGTCGTCCCCACGACCGCCGTCCCGTTCTCCTCCACGTGGGCGGTGAGCGTATGACTGCTATTGATGGGATTGGTTGCGCTCGCGGGACTGAGCTGGATTGTCGTAATGAGCGTGACGCCGCGAGCCACGATGTAGGGGGTCCCTCTCGATCCGTCCGGGAAGTCAATCGCGCCGGGGTGATTGCCGAGAGCGATCGCGAGCGGAAGGAAGCCCGCCCCGATCGTGTCGAACGCCTCGTGAACCGAGCAGGACCAGTTGGACAACGCCGCATCGCTGAGCCCGGTCAGAGCCGGGTGTGTAGCGACGATATGCGCGTCGTTGAAGCAGCCGGGGACGCCAGTCACGGTGAACGCACCGAGCGCAGCAAGGAGCGGCACAGGCGTAAGCGGGTTCGTACCGTGATAGCCGCAGGTGAGCGTGATGTAGGCGCCCGTCTTGCCCGAGGCAGACACGGCGAAGGCCACTCCGCTATTCGTCAGCGTGCCACCTCCCTGGGACAGGTGGAAAACCGGGTCGGTGCCGATGACGATCACGTTTCCGTTGACCGCCGCTCCCCAGACAAGCGCGTTCGCCTCCGCCGCCGGCGAGATGCTGCTGCACGTCGGATCTCCAAGGATCAAGGCGTCATACGCGGCGAACTGCGCGGTCGTCATCGCACCCCAGGTCGCGTCGTTGACCACGTCGACGCCCTTGCCGGCGGCGGCTGCAGCTTGCGCCTCAGGGCTGCTCGCGCCGCCGCTCACCATTGAGTCGAGAATGAGGACTCGGCCGTTCGTCGCACCTGCGTTCGCGACGCCGATGAATGCTGACACGAGAGCAACGAGCGCCGTGAGGAGCGCCAGTCGCGTGCCCGCGCATCGTCTAGTTATCAGCTGTGAAATGACGAGAAGCTTTCGCACTTTCACTCCCTCCAGTTGACGGCCTCCCTCTTGATGCGCTGGACGTCACCTCGCTCTCGAGTGACGGATTTCGGAGAGCCAGGGTCCTGAGCGGCCTGCTGAGGTGTTTCTCGGCGGTTCGTATTTCGCTCGACCGAGCTCGCCAAGGCCTGATCCCATCGCGGCGAGTTTTGTCGCCTTCTTTGGCTACCTGAGGCCAGATCTCGGTGGTGCCCGGACACCGTACGCCGGCTAACCTCATGCCGCAGCAACGATTTGACCCACTTGTCGGGCATCTCGCCCGCCTTCCGTCGCTACAGCGCGGACGATCTCATTCTGTTTCGTTTGTGTCAACCACACGCTCAATTCGCCCGGGACGAGCCCAATCCCTGCCGTGCGCTGCCTCCTACGCCGTCCTAGCGTGCGCCCTAGGGGGCAGTGGTTCGTTCGACCCGTGACACGCCGGAACCCGCCGCCTTGCCGCCGCCACCGAGCTCAAGAACGTCCGCCTCGCCGAAGCGGGCGATGCGTAAAATGAAACGCTACGCCGAAAAACGGCTCCGCCTACGCGCCCGGATGCGCGCGCGTGCTGCTTCGCGGAGATGCTCGGGAAGCTCTCGGATGGCGCCCGGGCTCGCGCTCCGCGAGGCTGCCTCGATGAGCTCGTTTTCATAGAGCTCTTTGATCCGCTGCTCAACCGCGCTGACCAGCCGCTCCCACGACGTAGTGGCAAGCTCGGGCTCGGTCTGGTCGCGCGCGTCCTGGCCACCCTGGAGAGCCGCGAGGTCCTGCTGCGCCTGAGCGTAGAGGTCGAGCTCGGCTAGGACCTGCGAGATGGCCTCCGCCAGCCGGGCCGCGGCGTCCTCGCGAGCCTGAAAGGCAACGTCGTACTCGGCCTTGATGAACTCGGTCCGCTTCTCCATGAGGAGCGCATTCAAGTCCGCGACCTCGCGGCGCGTGAGCTCAAGCTTCTCGCTCAGCTCGTGTACCTGGCCCTCGAGCTCGCTGTAGGCCGACTCCTCTTTTTCTGCGCGGGACCGCAGCGTTGCCAGCCTCTGCTCGAGCTGCTGAAACTCTTCGACGATCTCTTGACTGGTCACGACGGGCCGCCTCGAGGGAACAGTCTTAGCTTGTCAGCTCGAGAGAGTACTACTCTTTGTCAAGCCTTGGCCCCCGGACGAAGGGCGTCAAGGAGGCACGTGCTGGCAATAGCGAGGTCGATCGCCTCGACCCGCAGATCCCCACCCAGCTCCGGCTCGTCTTCCCGACGTTCACGAATCATCGGCTCTGCTGCCCGCGGCGAGGCATAACTGTTCGCCGGATTACGGGTGCTGGAGCCGCGGCCGCCAAAGCGTGGTGCCTGGACGGCCGCGGCCAGCTCAGCCCCGTGTCGTCAGGGCGTGGGGTCGAGGAAGGAGCCGCTGTAGTTGTCGAGGTTGCCGAACGTGGCCGGGCAGTCGGTTAGCGGGGACGGTGCGGGTATCGGGGACCCGTCGATCAGGGACTGCCGGTAGGCGTTCACCGCGGGGCAGACCGCCGCATCGCGCGCGTCCATCCAGATCACGATCCCGTAGTCACGCGCGGCCGCGGCGTACTGGTAGTCGTAGATCAACTCGCGGTTGAGCGTCCGGGTCGTGCCCCTGGCGTCGCCGACCGCCCCCCGGTGCAGCGTCGTGAAACTCCCGACCGCACCACCCACTCCGACGTCCGCATGACGGGCAACTCCCTGCATGCGGCGTGGGTTGGCGGTAGTCGTCTGGAACGGATCCAGATAGCCGTTGTAGACCAGGTACAGGTCGCTGCCGTTGGGAGAGATCGCCACGGCCGAGTTGTCTGCCCGGTCGCCGGCCTCGGCCGCGTTGACGGGGGTCGACCAGGTTACGCCGCGGTCGGTCGAGGTCTGCACGAGCGCCTGCTCGTGGTTGAGCGCACCGTCGGGCCAGGTAAGCACGACGGTGTCGGTGGCGTCGGCGCCGGTCGGGGCCCCGTTAGCGATGCTGAGGCTGGGGAAGCTATCGGTTCGTGTCCCGGCGAACCCGTCGAACACGATCCGGCCCGACACCGGGTCGAACACCCCAACGTCGTGCACGGCGGCCACCGGCCGAGGCTTCTCGAAGTTCGAGCCCCCGTCGAACGAGCGGGCCAGATAGAAAACGCTCTGGCCGCCGGCAGCGCCTTCCCAGACCACGTAGACCACGCCGGTGCTGTCGGTGCGCACCGCGCAGCCTTGGCGGCCGCCCGACTGGGCGCTGCTGGTCGCCGAGGTGAGCTGGCGCTGGCGCCAGGTGCTGCCGCCGTCGCTGGAGGCCGAGAGCACGATCGGCTGGGGCGGGCCGCCCACGCTGCGGAAGGCGGTGTTGCAGACGTACACATTGCCGAAGAAGCGGCTCGATGCAGCGTTGTCGGCCCAGATGTCCTCCTTGTCGGTGAGCAGAGCGGCGTTCTGGCGGCTCACGATCACCGGGTCCATCCAGGCGCTCTGATCGCCGGCCGCTGCCGCTGCCACGTTGTCGGTGCGTGACACAGCGGCCGCCGAGGCGCCCGTGAACGGCGTCTGACCAGTGAGCGGGAAGGCCAGGTTGGCGTAGTACAGCCGCGAGCCGTTCGCCCAGGAGAATCCACTACGGCCGAGCTTCGGGCCGAACGCAAGCGCCGGGTCGCCGTGGGAGGACAGCCCATTCTCGAAGTAGTTGGGCAGGGTGTGGATGGGACCGACATGGGTCGTGCCGTTCTGTGCGGTCAGGCCAACGTAGGCGGGCTGAGTCCAGGTCGCGCCGCTGTCGAAAGAGAAGTAGATCCCTGAGATGCCGATGTCGGGGGTAAGGTCACAGCTGCTGCCGTTGCACGGCGAGTTGTCGACCAGATCGTTGGCGCCGGCGGCCAACACTGTCGGGTTGCTCGCGTCCATGGCGAGTGCGGGCTCGTTGGAGCCATTGGGCAGGTACGGGGTGACGGGGCTGCCCACGGTCACCTTGCTCTCGGCGGACACCGCACTGGCGAGCGTTGGGACGGCGAGAGCTGCCGTCAGTGAAAACAACATCAAAAGAATGCCTGAGCGACGAGCCATCGTTCGCTTCCTCCCCTCGTGGACATCGGGGCGGAGCATATCGTCGCAAGGGTCAATCTGAGCTTCTAATCCCCGTGCTGCAGAAATCTCATTTTTTGTGCCTAAACCCCCTCATAAGGGCAGCAAACAGGTGATATTTCGGCATCCTGAGATAGCCACGAAACGCCCCCGATAACGCTAATAGCTCGAGCGAAAGCGGGCCGCGTGCCCCGGCTTACGCCGGAGGTCGATTTGCTTTCTACCGCACCCTTGACGGGTGACCGTTTCTGACGAGAGTGAGAGGTAAGGGCGGTGCGTGCGGCAACTTCGGGGGAGCAACTGCGGCAAGTGGAAATCGAAGTAAGCGATCCAACCCTGGTCGACGACTTGATCGAGTCGCTGCGAGCGGCTCAATTTATCGTCGCCCGCACCGGCGCGAAGACGGTGGATGCTCGCTTCGGATGGCCCCTGCGCGAGGATGCCGCCCGCCTCGAACTCGACCTGTATCTCCGCGTCTGGTGTGCAAAGAACTGGGGAGCTCGGGCGATTCGCGTGGACTGAGGAGTAGTGAGGTGGAATCTCGGGCCGTACGCAGGCCGGAACCCGTGGTGGATTCCACCTGGCGGGACTCGCTGCCGCCGGCTCGCGTCATCAACACCGTCACGTGAGGTCAACCCGGGCGGGGGCGCAACCGGGGATCGAGCCTGGTCGCGGCGAGACCTGCCTCACCGAACTTCTCTACCACCCAGTACCCGTGAAACGTCTCGAAGATCCGCTCGACGTCCTGGAAAACGTGGGTCATCCGAGGAGCAACACCAAAATGTGTAGGAACCCGCCGTATTTCCTCGTAGGCGTCAAGGCTCATCATCATTCGCTCCCTGCAGCCCTGCCGAGCGCATTCGCAGGTGAAGCACTCATCGAGATCGTCAATGTCCATGTGCTCGACCGAGTCGTCTTCGTCCAGGTGCCTCAACCGCTCATTCGCTTTGCGAAAGACCGACTGAGTCTTCGCCGCCTGAATCGGGTCCATGAGATCTCCCTCCGTCCTTCATGGTGAAGGTCGGGGAAAGCCCTGTCCCAAAGAATCGCCTCGGCCTTGAAATCACCCTAGCGAGGAGTGCCACTGGGCGCGGCCCAGAACGGGTGAAGAAAGAAGAACCGGGAAAAGCCCAACCAACGGCGAGAGCGCGTCGGATGTGACCTTCCCACCCCGAGGGAAACTACGTCACGGCTTCTTGGCCGACTCGGCTACGCTTGGCGACCGGCGGCGACGGGCTGATGGCGCCTTCTTTGCAGGCGCGCTGCGGCGCACGGACTGAGCATTGAACCCATTCGCCGTCTCCAGCCGTCTCTCTGTACGGTCGAGGATCCGCAGGAGGAGGTCCGCGAGCAGCACGACCTCTGCCGCGAGAGTGGGGTCGTCGTACTCGACCTGGCGGTGGCTCGAAGGATTCTTGAACACGCCAAGCGCGCCACAGAAGAGCGCCATCGTCGCTTTCCGCTCGCCCGGCTCCAACGTCGGGTCGGCGAGCGGCCCGCCCTCCTTGAACGCCGACTGCGTCAGGGAAACCCCGATGTCTCCCTCGCCCGCCTTCGACAGGTTCCGGACACGGATCTCCACCTCGCGCATCGCGGCGATGGCAGCGAGCTCGTACTCGCCGAGCAGGAACTGTCGCCGCACCCGCGTCGCGATGATCGGGTGGAGGTCGACGTCGATCCGCTCCTCGGCTCGTAGGAGCGCTGAGCCGTCCTTCGCCGCGAGGACACGCTCGCCGCGGCGGGTGATAAACGCGAACTCACCCTTATCGCCCGGCCTTCGTGCGACGAGCAGGCGGGAGGCCAGCCAGTCCCACGCCTCCGCGATCGCATGGAGGAAGGCGGCTCCCTCGCCGCCGGGGTGGTTCTCCCACGACCCCACCCAGGTGGCTTCGTGCCGGTTGAGCAAGTGGACCTGGCCCCCGTCGTCGACCAGGTTGAGGAGCCGCAGCGCGAGGTCGTCCACGGGAAGCTCCACCGCCTCGTCGCCGGGCGGGATGTAGCTTTCGGAAACGGAAACAGCCGCGCGCGACTGGTCCTCAAAGCCCGGGGATCCAAGCACGATCTCATAGGGATCGACGGTGACCTCGATGGATCGGGGGTCGCGCATGATGGCCTCCTGCGTTGACGGCAAAGTCAGAGGCCGCAGTGAGACGACGATACACCTTCTCTTCCGACCGCTCAACGATTCCGCCGTAGTCTCCGGCTTTGGAGAGACCTGCAGCGAATCAGGGCGGCCTGCCGCGAAACGGACTGCCGTACGGCTCCCACCTGGCCTGGTTCAAGCGCTTCCGTCGGTTCCGGTGACTCCCGGCGACGGTCCTGGTCGGGCCTTACAGACAGAGGGTCTTAGGCTCGAGCCTTAGGCTCAAGCCTGCGATCAGCCGCCGATTTTGCCGATGCGGTGGTGCCACGGCCGCCACCACAGATAGAGCCCGGCGTGGTCGCTGCCGCCCTCGCGTGCAATCCCGAGCACGTCCCGGTGGTCCGGTTGGCCTCGTTTCTCGTGCATCCAGACCATGACGGCATCGTCGCCTTCGAAGTAGCAGAGTTTACGGCCGCCCGGGCGGCCGGGACCGTGCTGCCATGAGTCTTCGCCGCCCCAGCTGAGCCCGTTGCAGGCGCCCTGGTCACGGGCGATGTCGTGGGTCTCGCGGATTGTCTCGTAGGCGGCATGAAGGCTTTTCTCGTCCGGGTAGACGGAGATCTGCCATCGGTCGGGCATCCGTTGGGTCACGTCGGCCGGTTGGACGCAGACAGCGGTTTCGTCTGCGCCTGGATCGGGGACTGACTGGATCTGACAGGTGTCCCAGGCCTGTTCAGGTACGAGCGATGCGAGCACCGGCTGCCCTGCCGGAATGGTCGGCTCGACCTCGACCGACGTGGATGCGGTCTCCGTGGTCGTATTCGCGGCGGCCGGGTTCACCTTGTCGTTGCCGCCGGTCAGATAGACGACAGCCCCAGCAGTGGCGGCGGCGATCAGCGCTACCACGGCGCCCAGCCGCCATCCCATTTTCTTCGAGGCGGGTGAGCCGAAGAAGAACACCCACCGGCTCGGCTCCTTTTCGTCCTCCCACGCGATCCGCATGACGTGGGTGGGCCCGTCGATGCCTTTTAGCTTGGCCTCGCCTCGATCAATGTAGCGGAGCCCTGGCAGCCGCCCGGCGAGGCGGGCTGTCCCGCCAGAAGTAAGAACCTCGTCGCCGTGTGCGAGCGCCGAGAGACGGGCGGCGACGTTGAGGGCTGCGCCGCGGAAGCCCTCACCAACGGCGATCGCCTCACCCGAGTCGATGCCGATCCCGACACGTAGAGGCAGATCCGAGTCGGCATCCGTCTCGTTCGAGAACATGGCTTGCAGATCCATCGCAGCGCGGATCGCCTGGCGGGCCGACTCGAACACGGCGAGGGCTTCGTCGCCGCGGATCTCGACAAGGATGCCGCCGCGCATCTCGATGCCATCACGGGCGAGATCGGCGAACTTGGCGGCGAGCCTGGCCGCGGCCTCGTCGCCGTACTCCTCGGTGAAGCGGCTGTAGCCGCGGATGTCGGCGATCAGGAAGGTGCGGACTGGACCGTGTGTCGACGGCACAGGCGGAAGTTTATCGCCGGGGTTCGCGGTCCACCCGCTCGGCGTCGCGGCCCCAAAAATGCTGATCTCCCGACTGGTCGGCGCCTAAGGGGTAATCGACGGGGCCGCCCCCTCGCGGAGCCGGCGAGCACACGTTCGACCCAGCCGGCGGAACGCGCGTGCTCAGGCCTCTTTGCGTCCCGCCTGTGGCACCCAGGCCCAGCGCGCTAGAGTTAGTGACGGGATGCGTTCTCGGGACATCGCCATCCTCGCAACAATCCTTCTCTTGGTGATCGCCGGGGGAATCGCGGCGGCCGTGACTTTCAGGGGCGACGCCAACGAGACGACCCTCAAATCGGCGGTGACCTTGCTCGCAGCGGGCGACATCGCCGAATGCGACCACCAAGGCGACGAGGCGACCTCCCGTATCCTGGCCGAGTATCCGAGCGCCACAATCGCGACGCTCGGTGACAACGCCTACCAGCACGGGACAGCTCAGGAGTTCGAGAGCTGTTACGGCCCCTCATGGGGGAAGTTCAAGGACCGGACGAGGCCGGCGACAGGCAACCACGACCAGTCGACGAAGAACGCGCAGGGCTACTGGGACTACTTCGGAGCGCGAGGCGGTCCGTACGACAAGTACTACTACAGCTTCGACCTCGGCTCGTGGCACGTGGTCGTCTTGAACAGCGACTGCTGGCGCGTGGACGGTTGCGACCTCGACGACCCGCAGGCGCAATGGCTCCGGGAGGAGCTACGACAGAGCGGCCGACGTTGCACGCTCGCGTACTGGCACCGTCCGCCGTTCAGCAGCGGTCGGTACGGCGAGCCCGAGGAGACCGCGCGCGTCCGGCTGCTCTGGCAGATCCTCAACGAAGAGGGCGCCGACCTCCTCCTGACCGGTCACGAGCACAGTTACGAGCGGTTCGCCCCCATGGACGCGGCAGGAAACCAAGACGATTCAAACGGGGTTCGTCTGATCGTTGTCGGGACGGGTGGAGGGAATCTGCGGCCGTTCGAGAACCCTCCGCTGCCGACGACGGTCGTCCGAAACGACGACACGTGGGGAGTGCTGAAGCTCACGCTCTCGGTGGGGGAGTACACGTGGAACTTCCTCCCCGTGAAGGGCTCGACATTCACCGACTCCGGCTCGGGCACATGCCACTAGCGCTGCGGACAGCCACATGAGCCGCTATCTCGTCACCGGGTGCGCCGGCTTTATCGGCTCCCACCTCGCGCACGATCTCCTCGAACGAGGCGACGACGTGATCGGGATCGACTCGTTCACCGACTATTACCCGCGGAGCTTGAAGGAATCGAACGCCGCCCGCGCGAGCGGCCGACCAGGCTTCTCGTTTCGTGAGGTCGACCTCGTCGACGCAGAGCTCGAACCGTTGCTCGATGGCCTGGACGGCGTCTTCCACCTCGCCGCCCAGCCTGGAGTGCGCGGGAGCTGGGGAGATGGCTTCGGCATCTATCTACGCGACAACGTCCTTGCGACACAGCGCCTCTTCCAAGCGATCTCCGGCGCCGGGATCCGTGTCGTCATGGCGTCGACCTCCTCGATCTACGGGAACGCGGCGCGCTATCCGACGCGAGAAGATATCTCCCTCAGCCCGATCTCTCCGTACGGCGTCACGAAGCTCGCATGCGAGCGGCTCGCTGAGTGCTACGCCGAGTGCTTCGGGCTGAACGCAGTCGCGCTGCGGTACTTCACCGTTTACGGGCCATCACAGCGGCCGGACATGGCGTTCGCGCGCATCACCGCGGCGCTCGTGAAGGGCGAATCGTTCACGGTCTACGGGACCGGCGAGCAGTCGCGCGACTTCACCTACGTCGGCGACGCGGTTAGCGCCACGATCGCAGCGATGGAGCACGCGCCGGCCGGCCGGATCTACAACGTCGGTGGCGGGAGTGAGGCCTCGCTCAAGGCGGTGATCGCGATTTTCGAGCATCTGAGCAGCCGCACGCTGGATGTGCGCTACACCGAGGCCGCGGCCGGCGACGTTCGCCGGACGGCCGCCGACACGACCAGGATCCGAAGTGAAGTCGGATGGGAGCCGAAGACGTCGCTCGAGGCCGGCCTGGCGGCACAGCTCGCCGATGCGTTCGAACGCGCAGGTGATGATGCCGGCAGGGCGTCTCTCCTCGGGCTGCTTAGCCCGAGCGAGAACAACACAGCCGCGGGGGAGCCCCGCCGGAGCCCGGCGGAGTGAGGAGGCTCGCCCTCGTCGCCTGCACCGGCGGGCCTCCGCGACCGAGAGACAGGATGCTAGAGAGCCCAGTAGACCACGAGAAAGCCGAGAATGGTCCCGACCGGAATCATCGTTCCGACGAGCGCGATCTGGAGTCGGCGATGAACGAGGAGCCGCGCGAGCGGCCCAACCGGGATCGCCGAGGGCGGTATGGCCGAAAGGCCGAGGAGGAGCAGGGAGACGGCGAGCGCGGCGAACAGAAAGGGCAGGCCGGCGGCGACAGCCTCCTTGAGCTCGGAGTAATGGTTGCCGGCGGCGAGCATCACCGCCCGCCGGGAACTCGCTCGCGTAGAGCCTCGCTCATCTCGTCGCCAAGCTTAATCCCCCCGGTGCTCCGGACGACCCGACCGGCGAAGGAACTGCCACGCAGTCGCAAAGCAATACCTAGGCTGTACTCGTGAACCAAGCGATTGCCTCACCCGACGGGGGCAGCGGGAGAGGGGCGCTCGGACGAGCTGACTTCCTCGACGCGGCCAAGCGATGGTGGTGGCTGCTCCTCGTCGCTGCCGTCCTGGCAGGCGGAATGGCGTATGTCGTCACGTCCGGCGTCCCGGCCAGGTACGAGGCCGAGACACGTCTCCTCGTCGGGCCGGTCAGCGGGGACAAGGACACGCTGACGGCGGCCGGCCAGCTCTCCCAGACCTACGCCGCACTGGTGACGAGCGAACTGGTACTCGCGGCCACCAAGAAGGAGACGGGCTTTTCGGGGTCGCTCTCCCGGCTTCGGTCGAAGATTGACGTCAACGCGAACGATGTGACGCGGATCCTGACCATTCGCGTCAGCGACGGGGACGCGAACGTCGCGGCGACGCTCGCGAACACGCTCGCCAACGACCTAGCGGTCTTCGTTGAAAAGGGACTCGGGCCGACCCCCGGCGGCGCCGCCACCGGAACGACCAGTACCGACACGGGTGCGACGACGACCGGGGGAGAGACCAGTGGGACGCAGTCGACGAATGCCCAGGCCTCTGCGGCGCTCGCGAGCCAGGTGCACGTCATCGACAAGGCCACTCCGGCGAGCAAGCCCGTGGGCGCTGCGACGTACCTGATCGTGCCGGGGGCCGCCATCGCAGGCGTCATCGGCGCCCTTGCGCTCCTCGTTGCGCTCGACCTGCTCGGAAGCGGCGTGCGGGACCGGGAGGAGCTCTCCCGTCTCGCCGACGTCGACGTGCTCGGCTCTGTCGACAGCCGCCGTGGATTCTGGCGGGGAAACCGCCACGATTCGCCGCTCATCGTCGTCCGCGAACCGGAGCAATCAGCGGCCGTCGCGTACCGACTCCTTGCGACGACGATCGAGAGCGCCCAAGGCGATGAGCCGCTCCGTAGCCTGCTCATCGCAAACACCGAGCGCGGCGACGGCGCCGGCGAGCTCGCCGCGAACCTCGCCGCGGTCGCTGCGAGCGGAGATGAACGCGTCATGCTCGTCGACTTCAGCGACGAGCATGAGATCAGCCGCCTCTTCGGCGTGAACGGCGCCCTCTCGAAGCGAGGCCTCACCACCCGAGCAAGGCCGATCCGCCACGGCAAGGACATGATCGATCGCTTTCGCCTCGTCGACAACCGCAACATCCTGCTCGCTCTGCCGCGCGACCGCGGACGTCAGCTCGACCGGGAAGAGGCCGAAGCGCTGCTCGCCTTCCTGCTGCAGCAGACGGATCGCGTCATCCTCACGGCTCCACCCGTCGATCGCTCCCCCAACACACTGGTGTGGGCACAGGTCGCGGACGCCACGGTGCTCGTCGCCCAGACCGGCCGCACGAACCGCAACAAGATCGGACCGGCGGTCGAGACGCTCCGCATGATCCAGGCCAACCTTCTCGGGGCCGTCCTGCGGGACCAAGGGTCGGCCTGATCCACGTCGCCAGTCCAACAGGGTCCGTGCTCGAAGGCACACTCGGGATGCGCTTCGTGCCGGGGAGCAACCTCAAGGGCGACCTGGCCGGCGCGAACTGGTGGTACCTGCTCCCGTCGCTCGAGGCGGAGCGAGTCGTTTGCCTCGGCGTCCCGTCCCGCGCGGCGCTCTCGACGCTCTCGCGCGCGTCAAAAGAGGTCGTCGTCTGCGGCACGGCGACGAGCCGCTCTCGAGGGCTGAAAAGGCTCGAGCGCGCCTTCCCGGGCCTTCGAGTGGCTCGGGTCTCCCGTGGTCAGGGCCTGCCTCTGCCCGATGGCTGCGCCGACGTCGTCGCAATAGTCGGCCGTGCGTGGGCGAGACGGATCGGCCGCGATCCGTTCCTTCTCGACCAGGTGGCCAAGGCTCTCCGGCCTGGGGGAACGATGTACGTCGAGCTCGATCGCGTAGCAGGTGGCCGCGGGTGGCGGGCGATCGTGGAACGCTTTGGAGAGCCGCTTCTGCTCTGGCTGGGGCCGGCGACCGGCGAAGTCCGGACCGCGGCTCCCGCGGGCCAGCTCTCCGCGGTTTCCTACCTCGAGCGCAGGTGGCTCCGCCGTCCAGTCTCGCGGCAGACCCTCCGCCACCCTGGACGGTTCGCGACGCGTCACCCGCTCGCAGTACGGTTGACCCGGCGGCGAGGCATCGTGGTCGGCGTGCCGTCCAAACGAGCGAGCCGGCGGCAGCCGCCGCCCTTGCCCGGTGCGCTCGCTGGGCGGGCCGAAATCGGCCTGGACGGTCGCAGCTGGGCATTCTCGGCTCCGGGCGCGTACAACTCCCAGAAGGTCCTCTATCTCCTCTTCGACCGGCAAGGGAAGCGGCCGGAATACATCGTGAAGATGACCCGCGATCCGGCGTTCAACGGGCGTCTGGAGAACGAGTGGCGAGCTCTCACGCTTCTGGCGGAACAGGGCATAGGAGACGCGGAGACGCTCCCACGGCCCACGTTCCTCGGCCGGCACGCCGGCCTGGCCGTCCTCGGGGAGACGGCCGTCGGCGGGGCACCGTTCCTCGAGCGGACGGAGGCAACTGCCCAGTGCTCCCACGCCCGAGACGCCGTCGAATGGCTCGTCGACCTCGCCGGCGCAACTGCGGGCCGGCCGGTCGGCGCCGCGGAGGCCGCGGTTGCGCTCGGGATGCTTCGCGACCGCTTCCTCGAGCTCTACACCTTCGATCCGGGGCTCCGCACCTTCCTCGCGGACCAGATCGACACCGTCGCAGCAAGCCCGTCGGAGTTTCCGCTCGTCTTCCAGCACGGCGATCCCGGGTGCTGGAACCTCGTGGTCACGCAATCGGGACGCCCGGGCTTCCTCGACTGGGAAGCCGCGGAGCCGAACGGCATGCCGCTCTGGGACCTCTTCTACTTCCTCCGGAGCTACGGCGTCGCCGTCTCGCGCGCGACGGGCACGCACGATCCAACCGAGAGCTTCGTCCGCCACTACCTCGAAGAATCCGACCTCGGCGTGATGCTCGTCGATGCGGTCAGGTTGGTCTGCGAGCGAACGCGGTTGGACCCCGCCCTCGTCGAGCCGCTCTTCTACACCTGCTGGATGCACCGGGCGCTAAAGGAGGCCACCCGCCTGCGGCCGGACCGGCTCGCGAGCGGGACCTACGTCCGTCTCCTTCGCCTGTGCGCCGCCCGTCGCGACGCCCCCGGTCTGCAGCGCCTTTTCTCCCTCTCCCTCTGACGAGGCCGGAACCGTGAGGATCCTCATCTGTACGCTCGAGGCACCGCTTCCACCACCGAACGGGCTTCGTCTCATGGTCTCCGCCCTCGTGCGGGAGCTACGGCGCGGGCACGACGTTCGTATCGTCGGCTTTCGCGCGCCCGACCAGCAGGATGGCGCTGACGATGGATTCATGCGCCTCCTGCCGCGACCGAATCCGAGCCCAGTCAGCGATGTGGCCTGGCTCCTCCGGGCCGCGGCGAGGCGCCGACCGCTCCACGCCGATCTCATCGCTGGGCGCATCGCCGGGCCGCTCTTCGAGGAGATCGAGCGCTTTCGACCAGACGTCGTCCACGTGGCGTCGGGGCGACTCGCGGGGCTCGGGAAGCTGCTCTCGGGGCGCCCGTCCGTGCTCGCGGCGCTCGACGCCTGGCATCTGAACGTGGAGGCCCGAGCCCTTCTCGCAGGCGGGATCCGGCGCCGGCTGCTTCTCGGCGAAGCCGCCCGCGTTCGCCGCTTCGAGGCGGCCGAATACCCGCGCTTCCCTCGGATCGTGGTCGTCAGCGACGCCGACCGGGAGGCGCTCCTGGCGGTCGACCATCGCCTCCCGATCACCGTCATCCCCAACGGCGTCGATGTCGAGGCTTATGCCCCGGACACGGCGGCCGTCCGGGACCCGGACCGAATCGTGTTCACCGGGGTGATGAGCTATGCGCCGAACGTGTCGGCGGCCGAGCTTTTGGCTCTCGGCGTTTACCCGAGAGTCCGGGCCGCCCGGCCCTCCGCCCGGCTCGCGATCGTGGGGCGCTCGCCGGCGCCACGAGTTTCCGCCCTCGCAGGCCCGGGAGTGGAGGTCACCGGCGAGGTTCCCGACATCCGTCCGTGGCTGACCTCGAGCCGGGTGTACGCATGCCCGATGGTCAGCGGCACGGGTATCAAGAACAAGCTCCTCGAGGCTATGGCCAGTGGGCTTCCCTGCGTCGCCACCCCGCTGGCCTTACAAGGGATCGACGTAGAGCCGGGCCGGGAGCTCCTGGTCGGTGCCGACGAGGAGGAGCTTGCAGGGCACATCGTCAGGCTTCTCGACGACAACGCGCTCGCGCAAGAACTCGGCCGCGCGGCTCGCAGCTACGTCTCCGCGAACCATGACTGGGGCGCCGTGGCCCGATCGTACGTGCGCGTGTACGGGGAAGCCGCGGAGGCCTAGCGGCTCTCGCTCCGACGAGAGCGGAGGCGACGCAGCACGAGGAAGGAGTACGCGGCGAAGGCGAAGGCGATACAGAGCTCCGGCCATTCGCCGAGCTTCGTCACCGTGTAGCCCGATTCGGGGAAAAAGATGTAGCGCAAGATCTTGTAGCCGAAAACGACGAAGAAGCAAGAGGTCAGGAAGAGCGGCGGAATCAGGAGATCGACGTCCGGTCGCAAGGCCCATCGAGGGCGCCGTAGTCGGAGAAACCACGCGCCCACGGAGCCGTAGAGGCCGACGAGGGTGAAGGCGATGTTGGCGGCCTCCTGAACCGAGCCGATGTTGTGCACCGTCGTCTCCCGCTGCTCGTTGATCTCCTCGATCGACTCAGGCGTCTCGTAACCCAAAAGGCGCTGGCCCCAGGCGATCTCTTCGCCGGCGATCGCGAAGCACCCGAGCGCGAAGACGAAGAACATGATCGCCAGGAGATGTCCCTTTTGCCCGAGTAGCCGCCTTCCAACCAGTGCGGCGAGGACGCCCGCCGCTACGAAGCCGGCGAACTGCGCCCACTCGAGCAAAGAGTCCTCTCGCGTCAGGAAGCGGAAGAAGGACTTGTCAGCCCGAGCCAGGATGACCGCCGCCGAGCCGACGAAGGGCGCGAAGAAGACGGCTAGCGCGACCCTGGGGGGGACCTCCCACTCATGCGCCGCATCGCGCTCGAGCTGCGTTCGAAGGGAGCTCACCATCCTCCGGCCTCCTTCGCTCGGTATCGGCCGAGCCTTCCCCCTGGCGTCTAACTGTACTTCGTTCGCCGGGCAGGTGAACCCGCCGCGGCCGACCTGCACCTGCCCTTCAAGGGCGAGCCCTTGCCCCCAGGTGCTATGAGTCCGGTATGCGGCCGGGACAGGGTGGCGGAGCCGGGGCAAGTGCCCACGGCGACAAGCGCGATGAGAGCGAGGCTCGCGCGGACCCGCTCAAGGTCGCTTACGTGATGTCGCGCTTCCCCAAGGTGAGCGAGACGTTCGTGCTCTACGAGATGCTCGCGGTCGAGCGCCGTGGAGCGACCGTCGAGCTCTACCCGCTCCTTCGGGAACGGTCGGGGGTCGTGCATCCGGAGGCGGTCGGGCTCGTTGCGCGGGCCCGCTACCAGCCGTTCTTCTCATGGGCGATCCTGAGGAGCCAGCTTCACTTCTTGCGGACAGATGCGCGGGCTTACCTCGGCGCTCTCTGGGCTCTTTTCCGGGGGACTATGGGGAGCGTCAACTTCATGGTCGGTGGCCTCGGGATCTTCCCGAAGGTCGTTCATGTCGCTCGGCTCATGGCGTCCGAGGACGTCGATCACGTTCATTGCCACTTCGCTAACCACCCCGCGCTCGCGGGCTTCCTGATCCACCGGCTGACAGGGATTCCCTACAGCTTCACGGCGCACGGATCGGACCTGCACGTCGATCGGCGCATGCTCTGCGAAAAGGTCGCCGAGTCCGCTTTCGCCGTGCCGATCTCGGAGTACAATCGGGATCTGATCGCGCGCGAATGCGGCGACCGTCACCGGGACAAGCTGATCGTTATCCATTGCGGAGTTGATACGGCCGTCTTTCGGCCGGGAGAGCCCGACTACGCTCGGGAGGATGACCGCTTCCGCATCGTCTGCGTCGGGACCCTCCACGAGGTGAAAGGGCAGCGGTTTCTGGTCGAGGCTTGCCGGCTGCTTGCCCACCAAGGCTTCGACGTCGAGTGCCGTCTGGTCGGGGCGGGTCCTGACGCGCCCGCGCTCCAAGAGCGGATCCAGGCACTGGGCCTGGCCGACCGCGTCCACCTGGCAGGGGAGCGGACGCGCCCGCAGCTCGCCGAGCTCCTTCGAAGCTCCGACGTGCTCGTATCGCCGAGCGTTCCGACACGAAAGGGTAAGCGCGAGGGAATCCCGTTGGTGCTCATGGAGGCGATGGCGAGCGGGGTGCCGGTCGTCGCGAGCCGGATCTCGGGCATCCCGGAGTTGGTCGAGGACGGCGTCTCGGGCCTCCTCGTCCCCCCGGGCGAACCGGCGGCGCTCGCACTGGCACTCGGTCGCTTGCACGATGACGAGCAGCTCCGACGCAGACTCGCGCTCGGGGGACGTGCGAAGGTGGAACAGGAGTTCGACGTCGAGCGAAGCGCGGCTCTGCTCGTCGATCGGTTTCGGGCGGTGTCGTCCACATGAGGATGCGGCTCTTCTGGGGTGCCGCCGCCGCGATCGCCTACACGTACGCCCTCTTTCCTGCCCTCGTCCTCGCCCGCGCTCGCCTCCGACCGCGACCGCACAGGACCGCGGACGTTACCCCCTCCCTCAGCATCGTCATCGCGGCCCGGAACGAAGTGGACGCCATCGGCGCGAAGCTCGAGAACGTCCTATCACTCGATTACCCGGAGGCTCGCCGCCAGATTGTGGTTGCCTCCGACGGCTCAGACGACGGCACCGACGAGGTCGTCCGCGGGTACGAGGATAGGGGGGTGCGCCTGCTCCGACGGTCGCGCGAAGGAAAAGCGCCCGCACTGAACGCCGCCGTGGCGGCCGCGACCGGCGAGATCCTCATCTTCACCGACGCCAACAGCATCTTTGCGCCCGACGCCCTCCGGGCAATCGTGAGCCCCTTCGCCGATCCCGCGGTCGGAGGAGTCGCGGGCGATCAGCGCTATCTCTCGACGGACGGCGTCGGCTCGATCGCCGCCGGCGAGCTCCGGTATTGGGATCTCGACCGGATGCTCAAGGCGGCCGAGAGCCGGGCCGGGAACGTCATCTCGGCGACGGGCGCGATCTACGCGATCCGCCGCGAGCTGTTCGACATCGTCCCCGATGGCGTCACGGACGACTTTGTGACGTCGACAGGCGTGATCGTCCGAGGCTACCGACTCGTCTTTGCCCCCACCGCGGTCGCCTACGAGCCGGTGGCCGAAACGGGCGCGCTCGAATTCGACCGGAAGGTCCGAGTCATCACCCGCGGACTGCGCTCCGTCCTCGTCCGTCGGGCGCTTCTGAACCCGTTCCGCCACGGCTTCTATGCCGTGCAGCTCTTCTCGCACAAGGTCTTGAGGCGCATGATGGTCTTTCCCCTTATGGTGATGGCAGTGACAAGCCCGTTTCTGTGGCGCCGCGGACGCCTGTACCGAGCCGCCACGGTGATCCAGCTGGCGTTGTACGGGGCTGGTGCGACAGGGGCGCTGCTCCCCGATCGGCCCATCACCCGGCGGAGGCCTTTCGTCGTCGCGACGTTCTTCTGCCTCGTGAACCTCGCATCGGTGAAGGCCATCTGGAACCTCGTGAGCGGGCACCGGATCGACCGATGGGAACCGCGGCGAGCGAACCCCGCGCGGACCGATGCAAACCCGAAGGAGAACGTCGCCGATGCTCGCTGAGCAGCGCACACGCAACCCCGAGCTGCGCGCTCGCATCGCTAGCCTCCGGGGCAACACTCAGCTACCGCCCGCCGCGAGCGTTGTCATCCCTGTGAACGCCCAGGCGGACCTCGAGAATGTCCTCGACGTCCTGGCGGAGCTCGGGCGGTACTCTGGACCGCACCCGTTCGAGGTCGTCCTCGTCGTGAACAACTACCCCGAGGGCGAGCCTCCGCCGGCGCTCGAGACATACCGGAACATGGGCGTGCAAACCGTGGCTGTGCCGTCCGTCTGGAGAGCGGGAGAAGCGGTGTGCTTCACAGCACGCATCCCCGGCATCCGCGCGGCGGCTGCGGACACCATCGTCCTTTTCGATGCAGACACCCGCATACCGTGGCCGACCGAACTGCTCGACTGGTACGTCGACCAGTTCCGCGACGGAGTCAAGGCTGCGTACACGCACGTTGGCTTCTACGACCTGCGGCCGCTTTGGTCGGTGCGGGCGCGGATCGCGGCCCACCACGCCGCCCGCTGGGTCAAGCGCGCCGTGCTCCGGATTCCGACGACGCGCGGCAGCAACTACGCAGTCAGCCGGTCCGGGCTCTTGCCGCTCTACGATCAGGGGCTTCTGACCGACGACCTGAACGTCGGGCCGGCAATCAAGGCGGCCGGCGGGCGCGTTGCCTACTCGGGCTCGAAACGCCTCGTCGTCCTGACGTCCGGACGGAAGTTCCACGGTGGCTGGGTCAAGCTCGGCCGCTACCTTCGCTACCGGCTCTTGTACAACGTGCAGGCCCTCCGGCTGCGGACCGACCGCCCGCGAGAAGAGCGTAATCCTCACAACAAGAGACCTTTACGACCATGAACGTCCTCGACACTCCCACGACCCTGCACCTCCCCCCGCTCCGCGTGTCGCGTGCAAGGGCTGCCGGATCCGATGCTCCAGTGGTCTCTTCCGACCGCGAACACCGCGTGGCGGATGTCGCGACGCTCGTCTTCTTCTTTCTCTTCTATGTCAACGGGGCCGTCATCCTGTCGAAGTTCCATGGCGTCCCGCCGACGCTCGCGTGGTCGTTCACGGCCTTGCTTGCGATCCCACTCGCGCATTACGTCCTCGCGGAACGCCAGCCACTCGCAATCACTCCCGTGCTGCCGCTCATCCTGGCGTTCCTCGCCGCACTCTTCTTCTCAGCGCTCATCTCGGGAGAGCCGGGAATCACGAAGCAGGCACTCGGCCCGTATCTGACCGAGGGCCTCTTCCTGTTCCTGCTCGTGTCGAATGCGGTTCGCTCGCCGCGCACACTCACGCGCGTCGTCTGGGTGCTGCTGATCGCAGGAAGCGTGCTGGGCGCGTTCTCGATCTTCCAGGAGCTGACCCATTCCTACGCGAACGAGATCGGCGGCTTCGCCCAGGTAGACCGGCTGGATCAGGGGGGCGGCTTCAATGTCGCGTCGGACAGCCTCGGACCCAAAGAACTCCGCCCCCGTCTGGGAGGGCCGCTCGGGAGCGAGAATCGTTACGCGCAGATCCTCGCAGTGCTCCTGCCGCTCGCTCTGCTTCGCGTTTGGAGGGAGCCTCTGATCAGGAATCGCCTCCTGGCCGGCGGCGCCGGCATCCTCATCCTGGGAGGGCTCCTCCTCACGTTCTCACGAGGCGCCGCAGTCGCCCTGACCCTCGTGCTCATCGCTATGGCCCTCTTCCGCGCGATCCGGCTGCGACACCTCTTGGCCATCGTCGTCGCGGCGGCAGTCGTCGTCGTCGTGGCAGTGCCGGACTACGTGATCCGGCTCGACTCTCTTCAGAGCATCACCTCGCTCTCCTCGGACCAGCCGTCAACGGGTGCTGACAATGCCCTCCGTGGCCGGCAGACGGAGAACCTCGCTGCGTTCTACACGTTCGTCGAGCACCCGATCGCGGGTGTGGGTCCCGGGGTCTACTTCAGGGAGTACTCGCGACAGAACGCGAACGAGCTCGGCCTCCGCTACCTCGACAGCGAACGACGTGCGCACAGCCTGTACCTGGAGCTCCTGGCCGACGCAGGGCTGCTTGGCTTGTCGCTCTTCCTTGCCCTACTCGGGACGACGCTAGTCTGCCTCCACCGCGCGGCGAGGTACTGGCGCGGGCGCCGGCCCGAGTACGAGCTCCTGGCGCTCTCGTTCTTCTACAGCCTCCTCGCGTACATGGGGACGGCGCTCTTCCTGCACCTCTCCTACCAGCGCTACTTCTGGGTCCTCGTAGCCCTCAGCAGCTCCGTGATCTGGGCCCTCCGGCGCGAGGCGCGGCGCGAGGAGGCCGAGGACGTCTTGCGTCGTGCGGAGCCTGCCCGATGAACGTCCTTTTCGTCCTCGTCGACGCCTTTCGTGCCGACCGGGCAAGCGGTCTCGACCGCCGCTGCAAGACTCCCGTCCTCGACGAGCTGAGGCGCCGGTCGACCTACTTCACGAACGCCTTCGCTCCGGCCTCGATGACCACCTGCTGCACGGCCAGCATCCTCACGGGCACCTACCCGTTCGTGCATGGCATCCGCTCGCTCGCCGACGCCAGCCTTCGCCCGGATCTACCGACTCTCGCGGAACGGTTTCGGGAGGGTGGATACCGGACCTGGGCCGAGGTGACCGGGCCGCTCGCGCCGATGACCGGCCTCGACCGCGGCTTCGACGAGTACGCCCACCGCGAATATTCGGACACGCTGGATACCTCGTGGGGCGAGACGCTGATCCGCCGGCTCGGCGCCGAAACACCGAGCCCGTGGTTCGGGTTTCTGCACCTCTGGGAGCTCCACAACCCGCGCCGCGTCACGCCCGAGTACGACCGGGCCGAGTTCGGCCTGAGCCTGTATGACCGCGCGGTCTCCTCCCTGGACGCGCAGCTCGGGCGCCTCCTGGCCCGGCTGCCCGAGGACACCGCTCTCGTTCTCACGGGCGACCACGGTGAGTACGTCTCGGACTCCCGGGCCGGAGCCGTCGTTGGCCGGCTCAAGGAGCCGCTGAAGCTAGTGAAGCGACACGTTCCCGGCGCGCGAAAGCTGCGCCGATTCATGCCGCTCTTGCTCGAGGGCGCCGACCGGATGCGTGGTGGCGGCGGCGAGGTCACGTTGAACTGGCTGGGGCACGGGTACCACGTCTACGACTATCTCGTCCGCGTCCCGCTGCTGCTCCACAGCCACAGCCTCTTTCCTCGCGGCGCTGAGCATCAAGAGCTCGTCAGCCATGTCGACCTCTTCCCGACGCTCGTGTCCGCGTTCGGGCTCCCGCAAGGGGAGCGCAACTCGCTGAGCGGCCGCGATCTGACGCCCTTGCTTCGTAGTCCCCAGGACGACTTGGACGGCTTCCACGACAGAGCGGTTTACGTTGAGGCGAGCGGGGGGCGAACGACTCCAAGGCCCGACCAGTGGCTGACCGGCGTGAGAACCCCACGGTACAAGTACGTGCGAGGCCTCTTCAACGAGGAGCTCCCCGAGGAGCTTTACGACCTGACCAGCGATCCCGCTGAGCAGAAGAACCTCGCCGACCGCCAGCCGAAGCTCGCCGCCGAGCTCCGGGGGCGGCTGCAAGCTCTCACCGAAGCTTCGAGCGAGGAGCCCGAGATCGATACTTCCTACACCCCCGAGCAGCAGGCCGAGCTCGAGCGCCGGCTCACGGACCTCGGCTACCTGGAATGAGCTCTACGGCCTCCAGGGCGCTCGTCATCGGACTCGACTGTGCGGCACCGCAGCTCGTCTTCGACCAGTGGCTCGACCAGCTGCCGACGATCCGTGGACTGACGGAGCGGGGCGCCTGGGGCGTGCTCCGCAGCTGCGACCCGCCTATCACCGTGCCGGCCTGGTCGAGCATGACCTCGTCGCGCAGCCCGGGCTCGCTCGGGTTCTACGGCTTCCGGAACCGCCGCGACCATTCCTACGACAAGCTCGTCTTCGCGGACTCTCGCTCCGTGCGAGTGCCACGGGTGTGGGACCTCTTATCAACGCGGGGCCGGCCCGTGATCGTACTAGGCGTTCCGCAGACCTACCCCGTCAGCCGCGTGAACGGCGTCATGGTCTCGTGCTTCCTGACTCCGGACACCGAGACGAGCCAGTACACGTATCCGGCCGGGCTGAAGGAAGAAATCGAGGCGCTCGTCGGCCACTACCTGGTCGACGTCCGGAACTTTCGTACCGATGACAAGGATCGCCTCCTGGCAGAGATCGAGGAGATGACGGAAAAGCGCTTCCGGGTCGCCGAGCACCTACTGGAGACGCGTCCCTGGGATCTGTTCTTCATGGTCGAGATGGGCACCGACCGGATCCACCACGGCTTCTGGCGCTTCACCGACTCCGAGCACCGTCTCTACGAGGCCGGGAACCAGTACGAGCAGGCGATGCTCGACTACTACCGCGCCCTCGATGCGAAGCTTGGCCGCCTCCTCCGCTTCGCAGACGAGGACACGGCCATCCTCCTCGTCTCCGACCACGGCGCGAAGCGCATGGACGGAGGCATCTGTGTGAACGAGTGGCTTCGCCGCGAGGGCTACCTCCACCTGAAGGAGGAGCCGGACGAGCCGACCCGCCTGACGCCCGACCTGATCGACTGGGGCCGTACGACAGCTTGGGGTGAGGGCGGCTACTACTGCCGCCTCTTCCTGAACGTCGAGGGCCGCGAGCCGGAGGGCATCGTCCCGGCGTACCAGTACGAACTTGTGCGAGCCGAGCTGAAAGACCGCCTCGAGGGGCTGGGCGACGACCATGGTCAGCCGATCGGAACAGTCGCCCACCGCCCTGACGAGCTCTACGGCGAGGCACGAGGGGTCGCTCCGGATCTCCTCGTCTACTTCGGCGATCTCTACTGGAGGAGCATCGGCCAGGTCGGGACCGGCACCGTCCACGTCTTCGAGAACGACACCGGCCCCGACGACGCGAATCACGCCCACGAGGGCCTCTACATCCTGGTCGCGGACGGCGTCGAACCCGGCCGCGCGGAGGAGCGTGACCTGCGCGACGTCGCTCCGACGCTCCTGCGCCTCCTCGGTGAGGATGTACCCGCGGACATGGAAGGAACGAGCCTCGTCCGCGGCTAGGTCACAGTTCGTCTCGAACCGGGCCGATCGCCCCTTGACCTTCTGCAGGCGCGCTGCAATGGTGTCCGGGAACAGCGGCGCTTTGGGGGGAAGGGAGTTCGATACTTTTGGCTTGCGGCGTTCCTACTGAGAGGTGTATCGCCTTGCGCGTGACGAGGGCATGGCTTCTGGCCGTGCTCGCAGCAGCGGTGTTCGGGCTTGCGCTTGCGGGGCCCGAATCGGCTGCTGCCGCCCCCGGAGACATCGGCTACGAGGGCCCGTCCACCGTCGGCGCGGGCTCGGGTCCCACAGGCTCGAAGCCGGAAAGCAAGGTCTGGCAAAACGACAGCTACTGGTGGGCGAGCATGTGGGACGCTGGAAGCGGCGACTTTCACATCTTCCGCCTCGACACAGGCACTCAGTCTTGGATCGACACCGGCGTCGCGCTCGACGACAGGGCGAGCACACGGGCGGACACACTCTGGGACGCCGCAAGCGGCAAGCTCTTCGTCGCCTCGCACGTCTTCACCGAGTCGCCGGCGTCGGGCTCCCCTAGCCGCCTGTACCGGTTCAGCTACAACGACACGACGGACACTTACACCCGCGACGCCGGCTTTCCGGTCTCGATCAACAACTTCAAGACGGAAACGCTCGTGATCGCGAAAGACTCAACCGGACAGCTCTGGGCGACGTGGACCCAGGGCGGGAAGGTCTGGGTGAACGCCACGGTTTGTACCCCAGTGTGCAACGACGCGGTCTGGAACACCGCTTTCGTCCCCAGCGTGACCGGAACCTCGGTGAAGTCGGACGACATTTCGTCGGTGATCGCCTTCGCCGGCGGCAAGATTGGCGTCATGTGGAGCAATCAGAACGCTGCGGCCGATTACTTCGCCGTCCATTCCGATTCGGACCCGGACTCCACATGGAGCGTCGAGACCGCCCTCCAAGGCTCCGGCATGGCCGACGATCACATGAACCTCAAGACAGACACGGCCGGCCGCATCTACGCGGTTGTGAAGACCTCGAGGAGCGGCTCGACGGATCCGCTCGTCCTGCTCCTGGCCCGGAGTACCGGCGGCAGCTGGTCGAACTATGTCTTCGGTCGCAAGAGCGACCACCACACTCGACCGATTGTCGAGCTCGACGAGGCGAGCGGTATCCTCCACGTGTTCGCTACTTCACCGGAGTCGGCTGGGGTGATCTTCGAGAAGACCTCGCCGACGAGCTCGATCTCCTTCGCGGCCGGGCTCGGGACGCCAATCCTCAAGGACGCCGACGGCAAGATCAACAATGTCACCTCGACGAAGCAGAACGTGAGCCCCTCGTCCGGGCTGGTCGTGCTCGCGAGCAGCAGCAACTCTGTCTATTTCCATCAATTCCTCACGCTCGGCGGTGGCGGCGGTGAAACGGCCCCCACGGCCGCCTTTTCGGCGACGCCGAGAAGCGGGACGGCTCCTTTGAATGTCAGCTTCACGGACCAGTCGACGGGTGGGCCGGGCTCGTGGGCGTGGGACTTTCAAAACGACGGCGTCGTCGACTCGACCGCGCCGAATCCGAGCTTCCAGTACACGGCGCCCGGCAGCTACTCGGTGAAGCTGACGGTCGCAAACGGGGCTGGCTCGAACAGCGTCACCCAGAGCGGGTACATCACCGTCTCACCCGCAGGTGGAAGCACCAGCGTCACCTACACACCGACCGATGACGCCTACGTCCGCTCGAACTTCCCGGACGAGAACACCGGCACCGCCCCGACCCTGCGTGCCTACAAGTCGAGCACGGCACAGACAGACTCCTTTCTCCGCTTCTCGGTCGGCGCCCCAACCGGCAGCGTCAGCTCGGTGAAGCTACGGCTCTTCGTCAGGGATGCGAGCCCGAACGGGGGTGTCCTCTTCACGGCCGACCCGGGCTGGAGCGAAAACACCCTGACCTGGAACTCGAGGCCGGCGATCGGAACGACGACGATCGCGAGTGCGGGCGCTGTCACGCTCGGAACCTGGCTCGAGTTCGACGTCACCGCCATCGTCACCGGCCAGGGCCCGTACAGCTTCGTGCTCCGGGGAGCCTCGGGAGACGTCGCCTACTACGACTCGGAAGAGGCTGCCAACAAGCCACAGCTCGTCGTGACCTCCGGCTGACCCCGCTGGGCCCGCTGACGCGGGAGCTCCTGTGCGACGATGGACTCGCGGCCGCCGCCTGCTGTACCGGCCGCGCTGGGCTCGGTATGGATGAGGCGCGGCGACCAACAGGGGATCGATGAGCATGGGGGCATCCTCGGACACGGAGGCCGCGGGCTCCACAGCCCCGGAGACGACACGGAAGCAGATCCGCGGGTCGAGCCTGCTCTTGGTCGGCCGGTTCCTCTCGCTCGGGATCAACTTCGGCATCCAGATCCTGATCGTCCGCTACCTGTCGAAAGCGGACTACGGCGCCTTTGCCTACGCGCTTTCGATCGTGAGCCTCGGAGCAAGCATCGTGACCTTCGGACTCGACCGCTCGATCACCCGCTTCATCCCAATCTACGAGGAGGACGGGGAGTACGACAAGCTCTGGGGCACGATCGTCATGGTGCTCGGGACGATTCTGTCCTTGAGCTTCGCGATCGTGCTGCTCGTCTACGGGCTCCAGGGTTGGCTCGATGGAACGCTCGTCAGCGACCGCCAGGCCGTGTCGCTCCTCCTCATCATGATCTTCCTGACCCCCATCCAGGCGCTGGACGGGCTGCTCATGGGGATGTTCGCCGTCTTCTCGAAGCCGCGGGCGATCTTCTTCCGAAGAAACGTGCTCGCCCCCGCCCTCCGTCTGACGGTCGTCCTCCTCCTCGTGCTCGGCGAGGCCGATGTCGAGTTCCTCGCAGCCGGGTACGTCGTCGCCGGGGGCATCGGGATCGGGCTCTACGGCGTCATGCTTTTCCGCACGCTGCGACAGGATGGTCTGCTTGACCGTTTCCACGTCGGCCAGGTCAAGATGCCGGCCGGCGAGGTCTTCGGGTTCACGGTTCCCCTGCTCGCCTCCGACCTGCTCTACGTCGCGGTCAACACCTCCGACGTGCTCCTGCTCGGCCACTATCGCGGAGCCGTCGAGGTCGGCGAGCTACGGGTCGTGTGGCCGGCTGCTCAGTTCAATCAGCTCGTCATGGGCAGCTTCACGCTTCTCTTCACACCGGTGGCCGCCCGTCTGTTCGCGCGAAGGGACTACAAGGGGATCAGCGACCTCTACTGGCAGACAGCGATCTGGATCGCGGTCCTCTCATTCCCGATCTTCGCGCTCACCTTCTCGCTCGCACAGCCGCTCACGTCCACGCTCTACGGTGCTCGCTACGAGGACTCGGCTACGTACCTGTCGCTCCTCTCGCTCGCGTACTACTTCAATGCGGCTCTCGGCTTCAACGGCCTGACGCTCAAGGTCTTCGGCAAGGTGCGCTTCATTGTCGTCATCAGCATCCTGGCCGCCATCGTGAACCTCGGGCTGAACTTTCTGCTGATCCCACGCTACGGAGCACTCGGTGCCGCGATCGGGACAGCCTCAACCCTGATCGCCCACAACATCCTGAAACAGATCGGGCTCAGGCTGGGGACCGGCATCAGCCTCTTCCAGCGGCGCGACGCCCCGGTCTATCTGGAGATCGCAGCGGGAGCCTCGCTACTCCTCATCGTCCACGTTCTCTTCGCGCCCCCATTCGCTGTCGGCCTCGCGCTGGCCGCGGTCGTTTCGCTCGCCATCATCGCGTTGAATCGGAAGGCTCTGCGAGCCGCTCACACCTTTCCGGAGCTGGCACGCTTCCGTCTCTTCCGGTTCATCTTGGGCGAGTAGGAGCCGAAGGCAAGGTCTCAGTGAGGACGGCACCCGAGAGGCGCCCGCCCGTCGCAACCACCGCGTCCCGGGTTCGGAGAACGGCAGTGCGGCGCGTCCGTCCGCGTCTGGCGACGAGCACGGTGGCATCGACGGCCGCAGCCCAGACGGCCGCGCCCGGGGCCTCCGCGACCGACGGTGCCTCGAGGACGACCAGGTCCGCGTCCTCGAGAAGCCGTTCGACCAGGCGGTCGATCTCCTCGAGCGCGAGCCACTCGGAGCCGAGCGAGCGCCGCCTTCGCGAAACAACCACGACGCCTGCGTCGTTCTGAGTCTCGAGAAGCTCGAATGTGTCGCTGCCGTTGTTGGGTGGGTGCCGCGGCCCTGGTCCGTCCCGTTTCGCCACACGGATTCGACCAGCGGATTTCTTGTCGTGGCCCAGGCTCACGAGCTTGGTGCGCAGACCCCCCGCCGCGTACGTCGCGGCCAGGTTCGCAGCGAGATCGGGGGCACTGCTCGAGGTGTCCGCGCCGATCAAGAGGAGACTTCGGACGGGCCGGCCTTGCCCGGTTGACCTCAACCGCCCCGCAAGGAGGGGCGAGCCGACGAAACTCTCTGCCGACCGCTCGGCTTGCGCGCCCCGGCCCGCTCGCCGGCCCTGGTGGAGACGCTGGATGGCCCCGAGGAACGGTGCCTGCGTGAGGACACCGAGCTCCTCGCCGCTTGCCACCGAGCCGCCGTTCGCGCCGAGGAGAAGCGCCAGCGCGATCGAGAGGAGGAGACCCGCGAAGGCGCCGAAGCTCGTCGAGAGGCCGACGTTTGGCCCGACCCGCGAGCTCGTCCCGCGCTCGACGATCTCGAGCGTCTTCGGTCGATTTGACGGTGCTCCGGTCGATCGGGGTTGAGCGTCCACGTAGATCTTCAACCGCCTGGCGAGCTCGGTCGCCGTGGCGGCCGCACGCGCACTGTCGTCGTCCCGGGCGCGGATCGTGACGAGGCGGGTCGCCCTGTCGGCTTCGGCCCGGACCTTCGTGCGGAGGCGATCTACCCCGTACGGGAGCGCGAGCTCTTTGACCGTGGGCCCCAGAACAGCGGGACTCGTCACGAGCTCCACGTAGGTCGGAGCACTGTCGGAGGCGAGCGAAAGCCCCGAGCTGTCGACCGCCCCAGGCACGACGAGCAGCCGCGCTTCGGCTTCGTACGTCGGGGTCGTGAATGTCGCGTAGACGTAGGCGAGAGCAGCGCAAACGAGCGGCGCCAGGACGAGGAGCATCCACCAACGCCTCGCGACAGCGAGGAACCCTTCCCCTGAAGACGTCTGTCCCGTCAGGCTCGGTCGCGAGGCGGATGCCGCGGTCATGCTCCCGATCCTAGTTTTCTCTGCACCAACGGGAGGGGCGGCCCGCTGGGCGCCGCCCCTCCGCTCATGCTGTCGGTGTCAGCCTCGTGATGCCCTAGAAGAACACCTCGATGCTCCTCGCCCTATCCCGGCCCCGGTCGATCCGCGCGCGATCCCGGCCTGGGCCGCCGTTCACGACCTCGGCTTTCCGGTCGCGGGCGATGAGCGTGTCGCGCCCGCCGCCACCGTTGTAGGCGTCGCGGGCTCCGCCGCCGACGAGCCGGTCGCTGCCCGCACCGCCGGTCAGGACGTCGCGGCCCGTTCCGCCGAGCAACTTGTCGGCGCCGACGTTCCCGAGGAGCTTGTCGTTTCCGCCGCCTCCGAGGAGGCGATCCGCCTTCGCTCCACCCACCAGCCGGTCGCCACCGCCGCCTCCATTCAGGAAGTCGCGGCCAGCCCCACCCCGGATCAAGTCCTTTCCGGGACCGCCGGTGATCCGGTCATTGCCGCCAAGGCCCGCGATCTGATCGTTGCCGCCCAGGCCGCAGATCACATCGGCGCGAGCCGTGCCGACGAGCACGTCGGGACCGCTTGTGCCCCTGATCGTGCACCCACCCCCGCCGGGCGGGCCCGCACCGGCCAGCTGGGCGAAGTGGTGCCAGTAGGTCTTGATCGGCTGCCCGGTGGCGCTCGAGGCGAGGACAAGGATGTCGCTCGCGCTCGTGACGCTTTGCTTCGACGCCGTCGCATTGTTCAGGATGACGTCCGGGCTCTCGGCGTGCATGACAGGTCGTGCGGAGCTGACTGCGAACGAGATCGCGTTCATAGGAGACACCTTCTCGTAGATATCTCCTCCCGACTCCCCGCTCCCGCCCGTGGTGTGCGGGCCCGTCTCGAAGACATGGATTGTGTTGTGCTGCTCGTCGAGAACCACGATCGGGCGCGTCCTGCTGTTGGAGGCAGGCGAGATGAGATGTTCCGTCCAGGTGCCTGTGGCTGCCGAGCGAACGAGCAGCCGCGTCTGCGGCCTTTCCGGTGAGAAGAACTTTGTCTTCGTGGCTGCGTAGACATTCCCGGCTGCGTCCGCCTTCACGTTCAGGTGGTCGTCGGCCAGCTTGTTTCCGAGCGACGCGTCCTCGACCGGGCCCCAGACGTCTCCGGCCCCTAGGACTCTGAACCTATAGGCCTCGCCACCGACTACTTGCTGGTCGCTCCACATGACGCCGATGGAGCCTCCGAACCTGATCACCGTGGAGACGTCGTCGGGTGCTGCTGCGCCGATTTGCTCCGGAGCCGTCCAGACGCACTGAGTCGCGTCCGTGCAGGTTCCGTTCGTGTGGCTCACTAGAACCTGACGGCCCGCGCGGGCGTCGGCTGCTGGACCCAGGTTGCCCAGAACCTACCGTCTGCGCCTTTGTCGAATACGAGCGTCTCGCTGCGCTCGTCGGCTCGATCATCACCGGGAAATTCCAGCGTGTACGTGTCGGTCCCCGCATTGTAGGAGTAGCGGGAGAACTCCATCGGCTGCACGATCACAGTCGTGTTGAAGCCGGCGTTCTCGACGAAGATGTGCGAGGAGACGCAGAGATGTGTGCGGCGTCCCAGAGCGTGTCCTGGCGGCTGCTGTCGCGATTGTCGGTCTCGACGTTCGTATCGGTCCACGTCTGCGTCGCCCTGTCGTGCCGGAAGATGTGGTAAGCGCTGGTGTCCGTGTCGAACAAGGACGCCCACCAGAAACCGTCGTTGAACCAAAGCTTGCTCTCACCCTTGTAGCCACTCGGCGAGCCGCTGACCCCGGCCACGAAGTCTGGCCCGTCGACGCCGATGTTCGCCGCCTCTGCCGCCGCCGCAGACATGGCCATCGTCAAGACGACGGCGACGGCCGTCAAGGCCTTCGCAAGCAACCGCCTCGTGCGTGTACCTGCCCTACGGTCGGCACTTGAGCGCATTTCGACACCTTTCCCCCACATATACCCCTCCTCGTTCGCTGTAGTTGTCCCGGTATTGACGCTGTTGCTGGCTTCGGAACCTAGCACCTCTGCCCTCCTGAAGGAAGTCTGCAGGTGTAAGCGTTGTGTTCGCACCACGACTTCAGGCACCGAGCCGATCCCACCAGGGAAGGAGCTGCGCCCGAAGCGCGGGGAGGCCGAAGCGGCGGCTCACATGGAGCCGCCGCAGCCGGAGCCAGTCCGCACGACCGATGCGGTTGTTGCCCCGCTTCGTCGAGAACGCAAGCTCGAACCCCACCTCGCGAACGACGTCGACCACCGAGTCGCTCAGGCCGCCGCTCGGATAGGCGAGCACGGGCCTGACCGTGCCAATCTCGCGTTCGAGATCTTCGAGCGAGCCCACGATCTCCTCGCGAACGCGCTCGCGTGGCACCCGGTCGAGGAGCGGATGCGTGCGGGTATGCGGCGCGAGTGCGACGCCTTCACCGGCCAGCGCGCGAAGCTCGTCCCAGCCGAGGACGGGCGACACGGTCGCGGGCTGCTCGAACCGGCCGACGAGGCGCTCGAGCTCCCCCTGTAGCCGGCCATCCGGGAGCGCCTTCAGATGTCGTCGGAGTGACCGGTACGCCCCCATGCGGTCGGCCTCGGTCGCGAGCGCCGTCTGTCCGTCAGGTGTCTCGACCTGCGCGCCCGGAGGCGCGAGGGTTAGCGCGGCCCAGAGCCGGTCCCACCAAAACGAAAGAACGGGCCGGTCTGGATAAGCGGTGGCGACGAAGAGCGTGACCGGAACGCCGAGTCTGCGTAGCCGGGGCCACGCGTGCTCCGCGAAGTCACGATAGGCGTCGTCGAACGTGACGAGCACGGCACGCCGCGGCAAGCTCGCCCGGCCGCGGCGTACCTCGAGGAGGTCAGCCAGGGAGATCGGCCGGTAGCGTGTGGCGACGAACACCATCTGCTCCTCGAACTCGGCCGGCGTCGCGCTGAGTAGGCCTGGATACAGGAGAGGAGCTCCATCCGGCTCGTCCACGCGGTGGTACGTGAGCACGGCGAGCCGCCCGGCCGGAGTTGCTGCCTCGAGAAACCCGACGAGTCGAGCGAACGCGGTGCTCCGGAGGAGCGGCCCGACGACGTCGAGAGGCCTGCGCCTAGCTGCCACGGCGGAGTTTTCCGGAAATCTTCCCGATGATCTGGGCGATCTCCGCGAGCCCGGGCCTGGGGTCGTCTCGCGATAGCACGTCGTAGCCGTCAGCCGGGTTCACGAGCCGCAGAGCGACCCGCAGGGCCTCGCGACGACTCGGCGCCTCGAGGAACGGGTAGCGCCGCCCGCGGCGGAGAGCCGATCCGATCCATATCGTCTCGAGCTCGAGGTTGCGCGAGCGGACGCCCACTTCGTATGCCGTGTCGAGCCGGACACGAGCATTCGAGGAGCCGTTGAGGCAGAGGTCGACAAGGCGAGCCGGGAAGTCCATACCGGCTTTCACGGCCAAGGGCAGTGAGCCCCAGATCCGTCCGTTCACCTCCATGAGCGCGTGTCCGGTGTTCCCGGCTTTGAACTCCACCATCGCAAGCCCGGTCCAGTCGAGAGCGCCGAGGAGCCGGACGGAATGATCGAGGAGCACCGGATCGAGTGGGGCACTGTCGCGGTACGAGCTTGCTCCGCCCGTAATCGGGACCTCCCGCACGCGGCGGTGCTGAAAGGCGGCCAGCGGCCGGCCGCGATCCATGAGGAGCTCGATGCCGACGCCAGTGCCGGGGCAGTACTCCTGGACGAGGACGCCGCTCCCGCCTTCCAGGCGTGCCACCTGCGTCGTGAGCGCTTCCGGATCGGCCGCATACGAGACCCCAAAAGCGGCGATCTTCCCCTGCTCACCGGTCTTCGAATCCTCCTCTCCACTCCTATACACGCGCGAGGACTGCGGTTTCAGGACGACCGGCCATCCGATGTCCTCCGCGGCTGCGAGTGCCTCGCCGGCGTTCGCAACGAGTTCGGTCCTGGGGACGGGAATGTCGAGCCCCTCGGCAAGCTCGAGAGTCGCGCGCTTGTCAAGGGCAGTCGCAAGTGCTTCCGTGCCGGGAAGGGCGAGCCGGCACACGCCCGCGAAGCGAGCTCGGGCCTCCGAAAGCGGCAGGATGATCTCGTCGGTGACAGGCACGATCAGGTCGACGAAGAGCTCCCGTGCCGCCCGGAGCAGGACCGCCACGGCCTGCTCCGGCGCCTCGGCCGGAGGTGGGTAGCGGACGCGCTCGGAGGTGTAGCGGCTGTAGAAGCCGGGGCTTCGCGGAAGCTCGTCGGCTGCGACGACCTCCATGCCGCGACGACCGAGCGAGCGGATGCAGGCGATGGCGCTGCCTCGGGAAGCGTCCGTGACGAGAATCCTCGCCACGAGTCAGCCGTCGGCGGGCGGCATCGACGAGCCTGCGCTCGAGGCGGCGGGGAAGGCTCGCACGAGCTCGACCACGTCTGCTGTCACCTCGTCGGTGGACCGGCTCGCGTCGACGACCATGAAGTTCTTCATCACCTTGGCGAGCTCGAGATAGTCGTGACGCCTTCTCCCGAGCGACTCGAGCGTCCCCTCCCCCTTTCGCGCGAGCAAAAGCTCGGGCGGCGCATCCAGGTAGATCACGAGGTCCGGCTGCGGGTACAGGCGTGAGAGGAGGAAGCCGTGCAAACGTCTCGTCGCCGACCGCTTGGCCGTGTGCGCGATGTCGTAGGCGTAGTAATCGGCGAAGTAGTGCCGGTCGAAGACGACAATCGAGCCCCGACGCACGTGACGCCGGGCAACGAGCTGGCGGTGCCACTCCTCTGCGACGCGATTCGCCAGCCGCAGGAAGGACCGAAGGACGCGGAGGGCGCGCCGGATCCGGTTCCGGGCGGGAGCGCGCTCGCCCAGAGTCGGGTCGCGCGGGCCGGCCGTATCCGCGGGCGCACCACGAGCCCGCTTGAGCGCGTGCAGGAGGCGGGTCGTCGGCAGCATGTGGTTACTCGAGTCCGGATTGACTCCCATATAGACGTACTCGACCGGCATCGGCAGGGCCCCGCGGAGGCGTCGTGCAACGGTTGTCTTTCCAGCCCCGTCCGGGCCGATCAGCGCAACGGTGAACACTCGGTCAGGATCTCCTCTTTGCTCGTGGTCATGGGTCCCTGTGATCCGGTCTGGCCAGGCCCGCGCGAGGCCTCTGCCTGCTCGACTGCCCGCTTCCATAGAGCGTAGTAGCGATTTCCTTGCAGCCACCAGGAGGTGTCCACGTTCTGTTCCTCGCGTCCAGGCTCGCCCTCGGCTCTCGCCACGAGCCCGCTCGTGTACCGCGCCCAGCAGCAGACGAAGAGCGGCACGAGGACGTTCGCCTGAATGCCGAGGCGGTCGGCATAGGCGCGCAGCGTCGGGACGGCCCACCCATCCGGACCGGTGAACGCCTCGTCGAAGGCCGCCACGAGCTCCGTCGTCTTTCGTGCCTGGCGAGTCGCGAACGCGACGTACGCGAGGAAGAAACAGAGGTCGTGGAGCGGCAGGCCGCGCTCCTCGCCGAGCTCCCAGTCGAGGACACCCACCTGTCCGTCGCGCAGCCGGATCAGATTCGGATGGCTCAGGTCTCCGTGTTCGACCACGAGCGGAAACGACGTGTTCCGGGCCGGTTCCACGAGCGAGAGCGTCCGGTCGACAAGCCGGGACTCTTCCGACTCCGCCGGAAAAGCCCCGGCGAAGAGCTCGAGAGGGCGCTCGACGAGCCGCTCGTACCACGACGGGTCGGATGCCGCGGGGGCAGTCGGCATTCGTGCCAGCCACGAGACGATCGCCTCGACGTACGTCGAAGGCGAGCCACGCAGCATCGCGGGGGTGATCGTCTCGCCGGCCAACGCCGTCTCGACGAGAACCGGCTGCGGAGCGCTCGGCTCGAAGGCAATCACGCGCGGAATCGTCCCGGCCGTGCCTGACGACGCTTCGACCACGCCGATGAGGGAGGCTTCCCGCGCGATCCCCTCGAGGTCGTCGACGAGGCGCGGCCGCTTGGCGACGAGGGTCGGTTCGATCGAACCTCGTGGAAGGAGGAGGCTGACGGCGTGACGCGACGTTCGAAAGCGCGGGGTGAGCAGGACGAAGGAAAGATCCTGCACCTCCGCGCCCGGCACGACGGCAGCGCAGGGCCGAGGCGGGGGCGTCCCGTCGCCGCGCCTCGCGACGAGGCTGACGTGCGGCGCCGTCAGGGCGAGGAGCGGAGTGCCGGCCAGGAGGCGTCCTAGTCGTGCTCCCAACCGAGCGTGTTTGCGTCCTCGACGGCGACGAAGAAAGGAGCGCACGGCTCTTGGCTCGGAAAGGGGGACGATCGCCGATGCTCTGGAGAAGCTCGGCACGTGCCAGAAGAGCTGGGTGTCTTCGAGCCCGAGTCGCTCGAACGTGCGTGCATAGCCGCTTGCAAGTTGCGACAGCCGCCGATCCTTAACCGCACTGCGTGCCTCCAGGTACACGGAACCTCCGGGCCGGAGAACGGACACCGCGAGCTCGAGCTCGCCGCGCGTCGGTGCACACAGGACGGCAAGGTCGAACCAGCCCGCGGCAGCGCTTTTCTCGCGGTCCCGCCCCTCGAGCACGGTCACCGATGTTGCGAAGAGCTCGAGCGACTCGAGGAGGTCGCCGTCGCAGGCTCCTGTGCAGACGACCTTCCCGAGCGCCGGTTCGGGCAGGAGAAAGCGCCAGTCGACGCGGCGGGACGCGCGGAGGAGCGTCCCGCGGTCAGCGGTAGTTGCCATCGTCCTCGACCCGAGCGGTGCAGTAGGGGCGCATCGCGTCGAAGAGGGCCGCGATCGACACCGGATACGGGTGGTGTACAACGTTCGCCGGCTTGTCCGCGAGGAGACGCTCCAGCGACCTTTGCTCGAGCTCTCCGGCCTGATCGAGCACGGGGCTCGCCGCCCCCGGGAATGCGAACCGAAACATGGCGTAATACGCGGCGAGATCGAGTCGCTCGTACGCAAGGGAGAAGCTCATGCGCTGCGCGACTTCCTGTGAGTGGATCGGCTCGACGGTGACCTCCTCGCTCTCCCCGCTGACCACGAAGAAGAGACGGTCGAACGCGGCAGACGCCGCGATCGCACGCTCACCGAAGAGCCGAGCCGGCTCGACGTCGACGTGAAGCTGCCGCTTCAGCACCGGCAGCGCCCGTCCGAGCTTGCGGGCGAGGGGAAAGCGGGAGGAGGCGCTCGAGTCGAGAGCGCCCTCGAGGGCGAGCGCGAGCCTGAGCGCGCGCAGGCGGCCCCGGTCTCCGCGGCCTACGAGTGCCCGGTAGTCGGGCAGTTGGCTGAGGTGCCAGTCCCAGAGCCTGATCGGCTCGGGGATGCCGAAGATCCGGTCGCCTTCGGACGAGACGTACACCCATTCGTCGCCGACGTACTCCGCACCGCGCTGCATGAACGCGAGCAGCGTCTCAGTCTTGCCGCCCTTCGACCATCCGGTTGCGACGACTCCGGTTCCGTCGTAAACGAAGGCGGATGCGTGGAGCGGAAGCGCGCCCCGGGCGAGAACAGTCAGGTTCAGGATGGGCACGAGGAGAGGGACGGCCGGGAGGCCGCGCTCGCACACGATCTCGCATCTGTCTCCGATCTGGGCGAAAGGGATGCTCACCTTCGCCGCCACCTTGTGCTTGCTGCGGAGAACGAGGAATGCATCGTCCGTGAAAGCCGCCTCGCCGGCGCCGAGGTAGCGCAGCCGGGTCGTCGGCAGCCGGTCGACAAACCGGACGACGATGTCGGGCTCCCGGTCGAGCGGAGAGCGAATGGGCCCGAGCTGCCGGCTTACTGCCGCCGCGTCGCCCGGGGTCGCGTCGACAAGCCGAACACCAGCGAGCCCATGCAAGTCGTAGTCAATCGCCTCTGAGCCCGCCTGTATTGCCTTCCGGGACTCGATCGCCGACGCCCTAGCCACGAGCGGCCAGGACGGACGCGGCGTAGCGCCGCCAGAGCTGGCAGTTGACTCGACTACGGCTCTCCGAGATGTCGGTGGTCACGTCGACGAGTGAGTCCAGGCTCTCGGCTCTTCCCTTCGGCGGCGGGCCAAGCTGCACAACGAGCCTCCCGCGGGCGAGGTGGTAACGAATGGCGAACCCTGACCTCGCGTGGACATTGAGCGGGAGGGGACAGTCCGCGGGCAGGCTCGCGGCAACGAGCCCGGCGGCGGAGGCCGGTCCAACCAGATAAACGCGTGCGCCTCGGCTTCGAAACGACGACAGCTTCAGCTTCCGAAGCACCGCGTTCGCGACGAGGCGCGACCAGGCCGTGAGCGGATGCTGTCGTCTCCACCGCGACCGCAACGTTGGTCCGAGCATCGTCAGCTGCTGACAGTCGCCGGTGCGAGCGGTGGCGATCAGCCTGTCGGCATCCCAGCCGGCCGGAAGACTCGACGCCGCAGCGCGTGCGAGCTCGTTGTCCGGGTCTGCTGCAGGCGCAAGCTCCCGCAGAAGCGCCGCATGGCGCGCGGGGACGCGTCCCTTGTCGAGGAGGCAGTGGAGGAGCAGCATCCAGAAGGCGTCGTCGGGCGCCGCAAGCCAGACGCCCTTCGCATTGTGACGCCGCGCGAGGACGCCTTCTGCCGCGCCCGTTCGCAGCTCCTGGTAGCGACCGAACGAGATGTCCGCTACGAGATCGAGCTTGACCCAGGCATCGTCGTCCTCGAAGTAGCGGACGAAGAAAACGTGAGAGCCCCGCCCGGCCGCAGCGAGCGGAAGGAAGCCGGCCCGACCCAGCACGGTGCTCACCCGGGCTAGATCACCCGGGGCTACGAGCAGGTCGACGTCGTCTCCGGGCGAGCGAACCTCGACTTCGCCCCGTAGGAGACACCAACGGACGCCCTCTTCCTCGAGTGAGGCGAGCGCCGCAGCGACCATCGACCCCGACACGATCCGTGCAGGGTGCTCGGGGTTGTCACCCGCTGTCGCCGGCGCCGACTCGGCAGCGCGTGCGCTCATGCGCCGGACCCCCTGAAGACAGCGGGGATGGTCTTGAGAAGAATTTTGAGATCCAGAGCCAGCGACCAGTGCTCGATGTAAGCGATGTCGAGGCGGAGCCGCTCGTCCAGGGTCATGCCGTTTCGACCCCGGATCTGCCAGAGGCCCGTCATCCCCGGCATGACCTCGAGTCGGTACGTGTGCCAGAGGCTGTAGGTGCTCGGTGCGAACGAGGTCGGGCGTGGGCCAACGAGGCTCATCTCACCCCGAAGGACGTTGATGAGCTGCGGAATCTCGTCGAGGCTTGTCTTCCGCAGGATTCTCCCGACCCGGGTGATTCGAGGGTCGTCGATGATCTTGAAGTCGGGGAGCGGAAGGATGTTCAGGTGCGCCAGGGACGGCTTGAGCTCCTCCGCATTCGGAACCATCGTCCGGAACTTGTACATTCGGAATCGCTTGCCGTCGCGCCCGGTCCGTTCCTGCGCGATGAAGATCGGACCTCGGCTGTCCACCAGGATTGCGATCGTGCACGCGAGTGAGAGGACGAGCGCCAGCGGCAGGAGGAGCAGGCAGATGGCGAGATCGAACGCCCGCTTGCCGACGAGATAGCGTTGCTGAAAAATGGGCATTCTCAGTCGTCTCCGCCCTGCCTAGCCGGTGGCGGACTCGGTCTCCTCGGTACCGCGTTTCGGTCGTTGATGGGTCGGCTCGACGTTGGAACGTGCGAGAACCTGGCGCACGGTTGCGTCAGCAAAAGAGGATGAGCTAGCAGCGTCGACCTCGCCCACTGCTAGCGGGAGCTCGGGCTGATCCGATTCTCGGCCGACCTGCCAGTGACTCGATCGGCTACGTAGGGCGACGAGGAGCGCTCCGCTCGTCACCCCGTCGTCGGGGAAGGCGGCCATCGCGATCTCGGCCTCGCCGAGCGACTCGACCAGGAGTGCGCGGACTCGGCTGACAACTGCGTCCCCCTTGCTTCGGTCACACTCAGGAAGCAAGACGTAGAACTCGTCCTCGTCTTCCCAGACGCGGTCGGTCCGTCGAAAGACTCCGTGCTCGAGTCCGCTGTCAGTCTTGTCGCGCTCGACCGGGCGGCGGCGGCGGCGTGCTCGCGCAGCGGTAGGCGGCCGGGTGAGGCGGATCCGGAGCAGCAGGAAGGCGCGTCCGTATCGACGGCTCCGGGTGAGCTCGTTCCAGAGCTCTTCCCGCATCCGCCAGTGCAGCTCCTGCCGGCGAGTAGAAGCTTCGCCGTCGGTCCGCTCGGAACGCCGCCAACGAAGCGCTCGCTTCAGTTGTCCAAAGATCATGTTGAACCTCGTCGGCCCGCGGAGCGGCGCGGGCGCGCCACCGGCCAGCTCCTGCCCCTCCCCAACGGGCTGAGCCTCCTCCCGGTTCATGTCGTCCCGCTCCATCACCACTGTGTTGCCTCCCCCTAGTCAGCTGGTTACCCACTCGACCGGTCCGCACTGCGAAGCCGGCGCTTTCTCCTGGTGGGTGACTAGCCGGGCTGGGGAACGCGGGTGACGAGAGCGGCTTCGAGGAGGCGCGAGCTGGCGGGCCGCGCGACTCGGGCCATGAGCGAAAAAGCGAAGATAAAGGCACCCACTGCGAGCGCCAGATCAGCCCGGAAGCTGCCACCGGTAGGTGCCTGCCCGTTGAACGTGAAGCCCAGCCGGCTCGGAACCGGGGGCGCGGACGGCGATGGGATCTGCATCGGCCAGCCAATCTCGGAAGCCGGGCGCTCGGCCGACTCGCGATCCGGTCGGCCAGAGGCCGTTCGCGTCGTGGTGCCGGCGCTCGAAACCTCAGCGATTCGCGTCAAGCTCGTAGGGGCGTCGGCGAGCAAGACGGCCCGGAGCTCGCCCGAGATGGGCGGCAGCGATTCGAGTTCGCTCGAGGTCTGAATGACGACACTTTGCTCGGGCTCCGCAACAGGCGTCGTGAGCCCCGGCTCCTCCAGCACGGCGACTTCGAGTGCGACCGGGAGCGTCTCAACCGGAGTCTCGACGGTCGGCTCCGCAACGGTCTCCTCGGCCGGAGTCACCTCGGCGGCAGGCTCTTCGGCCGGGACCGCCGCCGCTATCTCCGCGGGAGGCCCTTCGAGGACCGGCTCCGCCGGAGCAGCCTCGGGGTCGGCTGCTGGCCCTTCTGCAACAAGCTCGTCCGCGGCGCTTTCGGTGTCGGGTGCCGGTGCAGCCACGGGCTCCTCGCTCGCGGCGCTCTCGGGTACGGGCGCTGGTTCGGCCACGGGCTCCTCGCTCGCGGCGCTCTCGGGTACGGGTGCCGGTTCGGCCACGGTCTCCTCGGTCGCGGCGCTCTCGGTCTCGGTCGCCGGTTCGACCACGGTCTCCTCGGTCGCGGCGGACTCGGACTCCACTGCCGGCTCCTCGAGCGGAGTTGCGTCCGTCCCCGTCTCGCCGGGGTAGATCGCCCCGGCGCCAATCGAGGGATGGCCGATCGCGGCGATCGCGATCGCCGCGAAGGCGATCAGAAAGAGGCGCGCCCGAGCACCCATGCCGGTCGATTCAGTCATGGCCATTGAGCCAAGTCTCAAAGACGCTCCCCCAAGTCTCACAGACAGTCCCCTAGTCGTTCCCAGTTCGCCAGTTTACTACCCTCGTCGGCCGCGTCAACGATAGCCGCGACTTAAGGGGTCAGGTGAGCTCTCGCCGACCTACTGAACCTTCGAGGACGCCGGCGACCACTCTTGAGGCGGACACGCTGGCCCGGTTCGCCAGTCACTCCGGTTCGATCAATACTCTGCGTCACGGGTGTCCCTCCGAAATGTTGCCGTCCTCGCGGGTGCGTGCTTCGTCGTGCTCCTGGCCGCGACCCCCGCTGCTGGGCAGATCAATCGGGAGACCTGCGAGGGCTACCCCGAACCGCGGGTCTTCATGGAGGCGCAGACATGGTGGACCGTGGGACGCGCTGCGACCGGTGTTCGATCTCACCACATCCACGTGGGCGTCTGTTTCCCGCAGGGGCGGACCTGGCGGCCGAGTCCGAACGGGATTGTCCGACTCGATTTTCGGATCGTCTTCCATAACATGCGCGGCTACTTGGGATACATGCTCCGTGGTGGAATCGGCTGCTGCGGCAATCTCTCTCCGACCTTCCACGTCCCTGTACAGCTGCGGTGCACTGACATGGAATGCACCTGGTGGATTACCCGCCGAATCGACACTGATGTGATCAAGAGCGACGGGCGGAAGGAAGCTCGCTTCTCGCTGCTCACGCGGACTCCTAAGGGGAAGCGGATGTTCGCGTCGAGCGGCTGGCAGTCGTACTTCGCCCGCAAAGACGTGTCGGCGGTCGAGAACTACCGGGACGAGGACACGGCGGCCGCAAGGGGTTGGTACGAAGGCTTCGGATATGCCAATGCCTCGATCGGCGCCCCGTACCGGGCTCCCGGTCCACAGGTACACGGCGTCTGGCGACCCAGGGTGAGGATGCTCCCGGGCGCCGACGGGTTCCCGGTTACCTCACACAGTGTGCACATCGACCCGATGTTTCACGACGGTATGGCGGGCATCGTCGTTGAGAGGGGGCCAGGTCCCTTCGACGGCGCTATCACGATCAACACGGGAGGGCTCACAAATGGCCCGCATCGACTCGTGGTGGTCACACACGCGAGGCGGATCCGACCGAACGACGGTGTTCTCGACGGAACCAACACCGGGGTTCTGAGCGTGCCCTTCTTTGTTCAAAACGACCCGCTGCCCTCCTCTGCATTTTCAAGAGAGTAAACATGAAAGGCTGAGGGTCAAGCTAAGGTTGAGGGTATCTCTGGAGCATCGGTTCGCGTAGAGCGCGGCAAGAAAAGCGATCGTCACGCCGAGAACGACAGCTAGCACGATGTCGTCTCGAAATTCGTAGAGAAATGAGTGGACCTCGCGTGCCCGGACGATGGCACGCCGGCGGCGCAGCGGTCCCGAGCGCGCTATTCCCGCCTTCGTGAATCGGATAGCGGCGGGCCGAAACAAGGGAGCCGGGGCGTCCTCTCTCCAGGGACCAAAGAGATCCCGGCTCCCACTACTGAGAACCCGGGAAGGGCCCACGTCTTGCGGACGGGCCTCGCGGGTTTCCTGCGGAAGCGTCACGTGGTCCAGTACGAACTCTCTTAGAGGAACGCTTGCGCGAACGTCGCTCCCCCGACGACCACGAGCACGACTCCGATCGCCGTCAGGAGTTGGGGCTCAGAGAGCCGTCCGGTGAGGCGCGACCCGACCACGGCCCCGGGGATCGACGCCACGGAGCCGACCAGGAGCAGAGTCCAGTCGACTCCGCTTGGCGTATGGCCGACGACGCCGGCGAGCCCCAGAGCAAGACCGACGACGAGGTTCGTGCCGACCGCACGGTGTGCGGTTTCGCCCACGTACCGAATCAGCGCCGGGACGCGAAGCGTGCCGAGGATGAGTCCAACAAGGCCACCCAGCAGGCCGATTCCGAAGCCGCTCGCCACCGCTGCCCACAGGTTCAGCGCCGTCGGCCTCGGGCCATCGCCGGCTGGCCGACGGAGGAGCCTGATCCCGAAGGAGAAGAGCAGCGCGCCGATCAAGGCAAGGAGCACCCGGGACGGCAGTTTGCCCCCGAGGTAGCCGCCGATCAGGGCACCCACGATCGACGGCGGGGCCATCCACGCTACGAGTCGCCAGTTGACCCGCCCTGCACGTAGGTGCGCGATCGAGGCGGCGGCCGCCGACACGGCCGAGATGCCAACGTTCGCTCCTGCGCCGGCCGCTGGAGATGACGCGACGAGCAAAAGGACGGGGAGGCGAATCGTGCCGAGAATCAGCCCGATGCTGCTGCCGAGCAGCGCCACGACGAAGCACCAGGCACCGACTGCGACAAGAACGAGTTCACGAGCCATGGGTGCAACTGGCGCCGATGCCGGCCGGACCCTCCTAGAGGGACTCGCGACCGTCGTACTCCGGCTGCGGCTTCGCCCCGATCACGATGAAGCGCAGGCCTTCCGGCCCGGCTACGACCTGGCGGGTCGAGGCAGGGTCGACGCGTAGGTAATCACCCTTCGTGACTGGGACATCCTCTCCGTCGATCGCGAACGTGCCCCCGCCGGAGAGCACCACGTACACCTCGTCGTGACCGGTCGCGGTCTCGTCGTGCTCGGCTCCTGCGGCCCCCGCCGGCAGGCGCACCTCGTTCAGGCCGAAGGCCGTCGTCCCGAGAGCGCGACGCATCTTCATGAAGACGCCGCGAAACGATTCGATCGACGAATCTCCCTCGTGGAGCAACCTGTAGGGCACCGGAGGACGATACCGCCACACACCGGCTGGGTTTGGTGTCATTCACGACGGGCAACCGTCCAGTTAATCATGAAGTGGCGACGCGGCGTTGGAGGCGGCCAGGTCGAGGACCGCCGGGGAAGGTCCATGGGCGGCATGGGTGGCATTCCGATCCCGATCGGGGCCAAGGGCGGCCTCGGCGGAATCGGCCTCATCATTGCGATCGTCGTGCTGCTCCTCAACAGCGGGGCCCTCGGCGGTGGAGGCGGCGGCTACAGCGTGCCCAACCTCCCTCCAATCGAGCAGATGCCCGGAGCACAGGGAGGCGGGATTCCGGCGTCCGAAGACCCGGACAGAGACCTGGTGGAGTTCGTCCACTTCGTGGTCGACGACATCCAGGACTCCTGGGCCCGCGCGTTCGCTGCGGGAGGCCAGAAGTACGAGTTGACCGAGCTCGCCCTCTTCAGCGGTGCCACCCAGTCGGGCTGCGGGGCCGCCTCCTCCTCCACCGGCCCCTTCTACTGCCCGGCCGACCGCAAGGTGTACCTCGACCTCGAGTTCTTCCGGGAGCTGCGAGACAGGTTCGGCGCGCCGGGCGACTTCGCACAGGCCTACGTGATCGCTCACGAGTTCGGCCATCACGTTCAAAACCTGATTGGCGTCTCGGAGGACGTGCGTCGGGAGCAGCAGGCGCACCCGGATCAGGCGAACGAGCTCTCGATTCGCCTCGAACTCCAGGCCGACTGCCTCGCAGGCGTCTGGGCGCATTCCGCGTTCGAGGAGAACCTCCTCGAGCCGGGCGACATCGAGGAAGGCCTCGGAGCCGCCGCGGCAGTCGGCGACGACCGGATCCAGCAGCAAGCCACCGGGCGGATCGACCGTGAGAGCTGGACGCACGGGTCATCCGAGCAGCGCACGACGTGGTTCCGCAAGGGGTTCGACAGCGGTAGCTCGGGCGCCTGCGACACGTTCGAAGGCGACATCTAGCCCCAACCGAGAAGAGCCGCCCCGAAGGACGGCTCTTCCCTGAGCGACGGTTCCGCGGTCGCTACTTCTGCTTGGAGGGGTCGACTGCGACCCGGGAATAGGCAGCAGTTCCCGAGAACTGGTCGTACTCGTATCCCGTCACCGCGGGCCCCAGAATGTCGACGTTGGTGGCGTCGAGGTAGGGGATCCACGGGACGATCTCCTCCGTCAGCTTCTTGTCGAGGTCCTCCAGCACGTCAGCCGTTCGTCGTCGAGGAGCTTGTTGCACTCGTCGATGTCCGCGTCGACGCTGGGAAGGTTCGCGACGTTACCACTGATCTTGTACTTCTTCGCCAGGGCCGGAGTCAGGCCCGTTAGGGAGTAGTTCACGTTTCCCTGAGGGAGGATCGACCGGCTGTCGAAGAGGACCATGAAGGTCGAGGCGTCCGCGTAGTCCTTTCCCCAGCCAGGGACGGCCGAGAGCGGGACGTTACGGGTCGCGTCCTGGATGATCGGGTACGCATCCTCGAACTCGCGCGTGTTGAGCTCGATGCCGAGCTTGGCGAACGACTGCTCGATCACCGGCTCCATGTCCGTCCACGGCGGGACGTTCCGGTTCACGAAGAGGACGCCCGAGCATTCGGGGGCATCGCACTTCCCGTCCTGATCCGTGTCGTACTTCGACTGCTTCATCTCCTCCGCGGCCTTGGCGGCGTCGCCGGCACCGTTCTCGGTTCCGTACGGCGCGTAGTCGTCGAGGTCGCCGTTGAACATCGTGTTGGGCACGATGTGCTCGGCGATGTCGCCGCGGATCGGCCCGCCCCAGGCGCGCTGGAGGCCGGCCTTGTCCATGATCAGGTTCGCCGCCTTCCTGACGTGGAGGTCGTCGAACGGCGGCTGCGTCAGGTTCAAAGTCATGTACCAGGTGCGGTCTCCCGCCTCGGTGTGGATCCGATCCTTCAGCTCCGAGGTAGTCGAATACTTACGGAGCACGCGAGCCGGAGGCGACTCCTCCTCACCCTCGAGCTCGCCTGCCTCGATCTTGTTGAAGATGTCGTTCGGGTTCGTATTGATCGTGTATTCGAGCGCGTCCATATAGCTCGGGCGCGTCCCGTCAGTGGACGGGTCGTAGTTTGGATTGCGGACGAACATCATCCTGCGCGTTGGGTCGTTGCCCTTGGCCGGCTTGATGGTCTCGCAGCTCGAGATGTCGACCGCGTCCGAACCCTCGAGCATGTACGGGCCCGACGAGATGACGTTTCGGCCGTACTCCCCGGCCTTCGTGAAGCACTTGCCGACTTCCTCGGGGATCGGTCCCGCCGCGGGCATGCTCAGCCGGTACAGGAAGTCGCCCGTGGGCTGCGTCAGCGTGAACTTGATCGTCTTGTCGTCGGGCGTCTCGATGCCCGAGATCGTCTTGGCGTCGCCGGCCGTGAACTCCGCCATGCCCTTGATGACGGTGTAGTAGAAGCCGTACTGGGCGACGAGCGCCTCCGTCCCGATCCGCTCGAAGGCGTAGGCGACATCCTTCGACGTCACGTCGCGGTTGACCGGCGGGGAGAACTTGACCCCGTCCTTGAGAGTAAACGTGTAGGTGAGCCCATCCTCCGAGACCTCGCCCATGTCAGTGGCGAGGTCGGGAACGACCTTGTTCCCTTCGGCACCGGTCTTGTGCTCGTAGCCGACGAGCGTCCTCACGAGCAGGTTGCTGAAGAGACCGAGATCGGTGCCCAGATACTCACCCGTCGGGTCGAACCCGCCGGTGTGGTTGAACTGCGTCGTCGAGATGCGGTATGTGCCGCCCTTCGTCGGCTCGCCGCCGGTGGAGTCTCCTGTCGTGTCGCCGCTTCCCGACGGTTCGTCGTCTCCTCCGCCGCACGCGACAGCCACGAGAGCTAGAGAGCAGGCAGCGAGGAGGAGGGCGAGCAGTCTACGTCGTTTCATCGACTTCTCCTGTCTTGTGGCATGGAAATTGAAGCCTCCGTCATGGCCGTCATTCACCGGTTCTTTCAGCCGCGGCAATCTCCGCGGAATTCGGTGGGCGATCTGTGACCAATGACGAGGCGACCGCCACACGGTTAGCCTCGCGGTGCTGTCACTTCCTTATCGCGGCATTAACCGCTCTACTCCACGGGAAGCAGCGCGATCATTTCCTCGGTCTGACGTTCGAGTACGTCGGACACCTTGACGCAGACCTCTTGCGCCGCGGCGACGAAGGAGTGCACCGAAGCGCTCACCGATCGCTCGGCGTGCCAGATGATCGAGACGAGGCGCACGGGGCCGTCCTCGCCCAGGCCATAGAGCTCGGTCGCCGAATCTGAGAGGTCGAGCGAGAGGCGCGGGATGAGCGCGGCACCGAGGCCCGCGGCCACGGCGCCCTGGAGGGTCTCGTTGTGGTCGGAGCTCAGGACCACGTTCGGCTCGAAGCCCCGCGACCGCAGGAAGTCGATCACGTCCCGGGTGGCACCGCAGCTCCGGAAGCAGACGAGCGGGAGCTTGCGGCCCCCATTCGTACCGTTGCCACGGAAGGCGGCCGAGCCCCCGCCTGCAGGGATCACGAGCAGGAAAGGGTCTTCCAGGAGGAGCGCCGACCGGAAAGGCCCTTCCGGCAGCGGCTCGATCGCGAAGGCGAGATCGAGCTCTCCCCGCTCCACCTGACTCACCAGGTCGAGGTCCGTCACGGCCTCGGTCAGCTCGATCTTTACGTCGGGATGGTCGTCGAGGAACCGACGCAACACCTCTGGGAGGATTCGCGCGCCGGCGCTCTGGAAGCTCCCGACGCGGAGCGTTCCGATCGCGCCCGTGGCGAGGGCGTCCATGTCCGCCTCCGCGGCGGCGATCCGGGACCCGATCGCGTGCGCGTGCCCGAGCAACACCTGGCCGGCCTCGGTCAACGAGACCGCCTTCTGGCCTCCCGGCCGCTGGACGAGCTGCTGGCCCACGATCCGCTCGAGCGCAGCAATCTGCTGGCTGACGGCGGACTGCGTGTAGCCGAGCGAGGTCGCGGCACGGCTGAACGAGGAGCCGGTCGCGACAGCCTCGAGCGCAGCGAAATGCCGCAGCTCGATTCCGTGCTTGAGCCATTCCCGGGTCGGAATTTTGAGCATACGCCGCCGCCCTCACCTTCTCGAGGATTCGGAAAACGACTCGGGCCTCCCTTACCCGATCGGCCTCAGGGTCGTAGCCGAAAGCCGCCTGTCACTGGGTGTGACGACGGGAGGAGGTCTCCGGTTAGATCCACGATCGCATCACGCTTGTTTGCGGCGCCCTGCTAGCGGTTAAGTGCCCCTGGGATGCCGCAGATCGGATACGCGCTATCGTCAGAGGAGCACCTCCCGAACGACCTCGTCCGCTTTGCCGCGCAAGCCGAGGAGGCCGGGTTCGGCTATGCGCTGATCTCGGATCAC
>CAVTTI010000028.1:0-33048 GCA_963737615.1 uncultured Actinomycetes bacterium
AGCGCAAAGATCGCGATTCTCGGAGCGGGGAAGATCGGAGAAGCCCTCGTTGCCGGGCTCGTCTCGTCGAAGTGGTGCCCTCCGGGCGAGATCGTCGTCACCGCACGAAGCGAAGACCGGTTGCGGGGCCTCGCGGAGCGCTACGACGTGCGGGCGACGGCCTCGAACCGCGAAGCGGCCGCCGAAGCCCCTGTCGTCGTGATCGCGGATGAGCCGGGCGGCAGTTCGAGACCCTTTTGACGGACATCCACGACGTCCCGACAGCGGAGCAAACCGTGATCTCGATCGCGGCAGCCATCCCCACAGCCCTGATCGAGAGCCACCTGACGAACGCTGTCCCCGTCGTCCGCGCGATGCCGAACACGCCGGTCACGGTCCACGAGGGGATGGCGGGCATCGCCGCAGGGACGCACGCGACGGAGGAGCACCTCGCACAGGCGGAAGAGGTGTTGGCGCATGTCGGCCGGTCGGTGCGCGTGCCTGAGAACTACATGGACGCGGTGACCGCCGTCTCCGGCTCGGGCCCTGCCTACTTCGCGCTCCTGGCGGAGTCCATGATCGAAGCCGGAATCCTGCTCGGGCTCGGGCGGGAGATCGCCACCGATCTCGTGGTCCAGACGATGCTCGGGACGGCCAAGCTCCTCCGGGACGAGAAGATGCACCCTGTCGAGCTCCGGGAAATGGTCACCTCTCCCGGTGGGACGACGATCGCGGCGATCCGCGAGCTAGAACAGGCCGGCGTGCGAGCCGCGTTCCTGAATGCGATCCAGGCGGCCATGAACCGCTCGAAGGAGCTAGCCGAAGGCGGGTAGCGGATCGACCGCGGCGCCGCGCACTCTGACCTCGAAGTGGAGATGCGGGCCGGTGGAATGGCCGGTGGATCCCACGCGGCCGATCTGATGGCCGGCGCCGACCCGCGCGCCGACGCGGACGTCGATCCGCGAGAGGTGGGCATACAGCGTCCTGACCCCGTTTCCGTGCGCAATCGAGACGAGGTAGCCCCAGCCGCCGGGCATCCAAGCTGCATAGGAAACGCGGCCATGACGCGCGGCCGCAACGCCGGTTCGGGCCCGCGCCGGGAAGTCGATACCCGTATGGAAGTTTGGGCCGCGCGGGCCGAACCTGTCTCCAATCCCTCTCTGGAGCGGCAGCAGGAACCGCAGGGGCGAGCGTGGAGGCGGGGTCCGAAGCGCCTTAAACGTGGCTGGTCCGGCAACGCCGTCCGCTCCGAGCCTCGCCCAGCGCTGAAAGCGACGGAGTGCGTGGTCGGTGCGCCCCCCGAAACCGCCGTCAAAGGAGCCAGAGGGGAAACCGTGCCAGGCAAGGAGGAACTGCAGCTGCGAGACGTCGAAGCCGACTCGGCCCCGCACGAGGACACGCCTGCCCAAGAGCGGGCGTCCGTAGCGACCGAGCGAGCGCCGCGTCCTCCGCCCGGCGATTCCGTCCGCGAGTCAGGCCTCGGTTGCGCTGGAACCGAACCACGGCCTGCCGCGTTGCGGGACCGTAGTAGCCGTCGATCGTGCCCCAGTAGAGCCCCCGGGCTTGAAGCGCAACCTGGACCGCGGCAATGCGAGAGCTCCCGGCCGCCTGGGCCGGGGTGGCGACGAGGACGGCGCCGAAAACAAGCGCCAGCACGATGAACGCCCTGAGACGCACCGGACCGAGGGATTTCGACCCGCTCCACGCCGCTCCTGCGGCAAATTAAGGATCCCTTACAGGATCACATCGGCGCCGCAGCCGAACACGAGCGCGGGCTCGACGCCCTCACGGTCGACGCCGCGGAGGCAAACGTGCGAGAGGTCGACCTCGATTCCGGGCCATTCGTCGAGTCCGAGCGCCCTTGCGCCCTCGGAGGAGCCGATCTCGAGGAGCTCCCCGGGGGAGATCACGTTCCGCCGCAGCTCCTGGCGGCGCGCAGTGCCTTCGAGCTCCCGCAGCTCTTCCAGCGGGTCGATGCGAACGTTCGAGTCCGAGCCGATGCAAAGACCGATCCCGCGCTCCCTGATCCTCGCGACGGGAACGAAGCCGTCGCCGAGGTTCGCCTCGGTCGTCGGACACACGCAGATGCGCCCGCCCGCTTCCGCCACGAGGTCGAGCTCGGCGTCGTCCGCATGCGTTCCGTGCACGATTGTCGTCCGCGGCCCGAGACAGCCGGTCTCGGCGAGAAGCTGAATCGGTCGTAGCCCGTGCTCGGCCACGCATTCCTCGATCTCGCGCGGCTGCTCGTCGGCATGGACGTGAAGCACGAGCTCCTCCCGCTCTGCATAGCGGCCGATCTCGCGCAGCCAGTCCGCTGTGCAGGCGCGCACGGAATGGGGCGCAACGCCAACGCGCGCCCCCTCGGCACCAAGCTCCTCGACCTGCGCGAGGTAGGCGGCCGGGGACTCCTGGCGAAACCGCTCGATGCCCCCGCGACCGTAGGCGGCCAGCAGGAGCACGAGCTCCACTCCCGCGGCACGGGCGGCCTCGACGGCCGCCTTCGCCTCCGACAGCCCGACGTAGTGAAACTCGCCGACGGCCGTGTAACCGGCACCCCGCATCTCCCGGAAGGTGGCTTCGTAGTCGAGTCGGACCCGTGCCGGGGTCAGGCCGCGGGCCAGCTCCAGCATGGAATCGCGCCAACCCCAGAAGTCTCCGCCCTCTGCTCGCCCTCGCAACGCCCGCTGAAACGCGTGGCTGTGGGCGTTCACGAAGCCGGGAAGCGGTAGCCGCTCAGGCACCGCGCGAGGCTACCATTCGCTGCCAATGGGCCCTTCCGCACCAATCCAGAGCGCGACTCCGTCGGTGGGCCGCTGATGGCCGCACGAGCGATCTCCGCACCTCTCGCGCAGATCCCGAACGCGCTGACCGTCCTTCGCCTCGTGCTCATCCCGCTCTTCGTCGTCATCGTGCTCGGGACGGATGGAGAGGGTAGCTACGTAGCCGCCGGAGTCTTCGCGTTTGCAGGCGCCACCGACCAGCTGGATGGCTGGCTGGCCCGCCGGTGGAACGTGGAATCGACCTTCGGGCAGCTCGCAGACCCGCTGGCCGACCGGCTCATGATCGATGCCGCGGTCATCCTCCTCTGGCTCGACGGTCGCCTGCCGTGGCCGGCGCTGGTCGTGATCCTCGTCCGAGACGCGGCGCTCGTCGGCGGGTATGGCCTGGTCATGACAAGAGGCTACGAGCTCTCGGTGAGCTGGCTCGGCAAGGCCGGGACCTGGCTCCTCTACGCGGCCCTGACTGGAATGCTCGCTTCCGACGAGGGGACGACCTGGACGCTGGCGCTCTTCTGGAGCGGGCTCGCGGTCGCCATGATCGCCGCCGTTCTCTATGCCGTCACGGCACCCAGGAGCTTGGGAGGATGAAGGCCGTCGTCATGGCCGGCGGTGAGGGCACCCGCCTGCGGCCGCTCACGTCGAACCAGCCGAAGCCGATGGTGCCGATCGTCGGCAAGCCCTGCATGGAGCACATCATCGAACTCCTGAAGCGACATGGCTTCGAGGACATCATCGTGACCGTCGCCTTCATGCCGCAGGTCATCCGCGGCTACTTCGGAGCGGGCGAGGCTCAGGGCGTCCAGATCCGCTACTCGGTGGAGGAGTCGCCGGCGGGCACGGCCGGCTCGGTGAAGCTCGCGGAGGAGGCGCTCGACGAGCCCTTCGTCGTGATCTCCGGCGATGCGCTGTGCGACATCGATCTTGGGGCGCTCGTCCGCTTCCACGAGGAAAAGGGCGCCGCAGTCACGATCGGCCTGAAAAGCGTCGAGAACCCGCTCGAGTTCGGGATCGTCGTCACGGATGCCGACGGGCGGATCGAACGCTTCCTCGAGAAGCCGTCGTGGGCTCAGGTCTTCACAGACACGATCAACACAGGCATCTACGTGATCGATCCGGGAGTCCTGCGCCATGTCCCCGACGATCGCCCCTACGACTTCTCGAAGGAGCTCTTCCCGCATCTGCTCGAGATGGGGCGGCCGCTCTACGGCTACGTGGCGGACGGCTACTGGCAGGACATCGGCAATCTCGATCAGTACCGGCAGGCGAACTTCGACGTTCTCGACGGGAGGGCGGACCTGAACGTCGAGGGCATTCGCCTGCGCGGCAACGTCTGGATCGGAGAGGGCGTCGACCTCGACGACCTGGAGTCGGTCGAGGGTCCGGCGTTCATCGGGAACTACTGCCACATCGCTCCCCATGCGACTGTGGGTGCCTACTCGGTCCTGTCGTCGAGCGTCGTGCTACGCGAGCACGCCCGCACTTCCCGCTCCGTTATCGACGCAGGGACCTACATCGGCCGGAGCGCCCACGTCGAAGGAGCCGTTGTGGGGCGCATGTGCGACATCCGGCCCCACGTCCGCCTGCACGAGGGCGTTGCGGTCGGCGACCAGTCGACGATCGGGGAACAGAGCGTCGTGCTGCCCGGCATCCGCATCTATCCGTTCAAGGAGGTGGAGTCGGGTACGCAGGTCGACCGCAACTTGATCTGGGAGTCGCGAGCCTCGAGCACGATCTTCGGCCGGGAGGGAATCTCGGGGCTCATCAACGTCGATCTCACCCCCGAGATCGCGCTCCGCCTCGGAATGGCGCTCGGCACAGTGCTCAAACGGGACGCCCGCGTCGTTACGAGCCGCGAGGCGCCGTCCTCGTGCCGTCTCCTCCGACGCGCCGTCCTGACCGGGATCAACGCGACCGGGGTCCACGTCGCGGACCTCCGAGTGATGCCGTCGGCGGTGACGCGCCACCTGCTGAAGAGCGAAGGGTTCGAAGCGGGCGTGCATGTTCGCCAGAGCGCAGCCGACCCGGAGGCGGTCACCCTCCAGATCTACGAGCCCCCCGGAGTGGAAGTGTCGACTGCCTTCATGAAGGAGGTTGAAAAGCACTTCGGTCGCCAGGAGTTCCGGCGCAGCCCCTGGGACGGGGTGGGGGAGATCCGGTATCCGGCCAGGGCATCCGAGAGCTACGCCCAGGATCTACTCGCCACGCTCGACATAGATGCGATCCGTTCGCGCGGGTTCCGCATCGTGATCGGCTATTCGTACTCGTCGGCCTCGCTCGTGGTCCCGCTCGTGCTCGGCGACCTCGGAGTCGAGATCGTCGCGGCCCAGGCATATGTCCGTGAGCTCCGCACGTCGCCGGCCAGAGCCACTTTGGCGGAGTCGCTCGGCCAGGTGAAGCGGCTCGTTTCTGCCGTCGGTGCGGATTTCGGCGTCGCGTTCGACGGCGCGGCGGAACGCTTGTACCTCGTCGACGAGCGTGCGCGAGAGGTGGAGGTGGAGCAGGAGCTACTGCTCTTCCTGAGCCTCATCGCGTCGAACGGACGGAAGGGACGTCTCGCGTTTCCGGTCACGGTCACAAGCCTCGTCGAGGAGATGGTGAAGGGCTCGGATCTCGAGGTCCAGCGAACGCCGGCGTCCCTTGCAGCCCTGACGCGCGCCTCCGCAGAGGACGGCGTGGTCTTCGCAGGTTCCGCAGCCGGCGGCTTCGTCTTCCCCGAGTTCCTTCCCGCCTACGACGGCATTACGAGCCTCTGCAAGCTCCTGGAGCTTCTTGCGCCGGCGCGGAAGCCCCTCTCGGAGCTCGTGGACGCCCTCCCGAGGTCGCGGGTCGTCCACCGGCAGGTTCGCTGCCCCTTCTCTCGCAAGGGTGCTGTGATGCGAATCCTGACGGATCAGGTACGGGACAAGAAAATGGACGTGACGGACGGCATCAAGATCTACGAGGACGGCGGCTGGGCACACGTCCTCCCGGACCCCACGGAAGCGCTGGTCCACGTCTACGCGGAAGGGGCAAGCGAGGAGGACGCGGCGAGACTCGAGGACGAGTACACGGCCCTCGTCGAGCGCATCATCGCGGGCTCCGAAGAGGAGGAGAACACCTAAACCCTCAAGTCGAGGTTGATAGATTGGCGGTCCGATGGTTTACTACAGGGAGCCCGTCCCCGACCCAGAGACCGGAGGGCAGCGTGGAAGCTCTTCCCGACCTTGAGACCATTTCCGATACCGAGCTTCGCGATCTGATCGATCAGCTCGTGGAGGAGGAGAACCAGGTTTCGTACCGCCGCAGAATCCTCCACGGCAAGATCGACATCCTGAAGGCCGAGCTCCAGTCGCGTCTCCACCGCCAGGTGGGCGAGGGGCATGGCCCGCTCTACGAGGTCGACGTCGAAAAGCTCGCGACGATCCTTGCCTCGAAGGCGGCGCCTCCGAACCCGGACGAGTAGCGCCGAGGTGACGCATGTGCATTGCGCCGAATGCGGCTTCCAGAACCCTGAGGCCGCCAACTACTGCTCGAAGTGCGGTGCACTTCTCATCAAGGACGAGCCGGGCGGATCGACCACGATGACGTACGCACCCGAGGAAGTGGTCGATGAGGAAGGCGAGCCGCTCTCGGCGCTTCGGATCCAGGGAACTGCACTCGTAGTCCGCTCCGGCGGCGGCCGTGCAGGCGAGACGTTCCCTCTTGACGGCGATCGCGTCGAGATCGGTCGGTCACCTGACGCTCAGGTCTTCCTCGACGATGTCACGGTCTCGCGCTCGCACGCCATGCTCGTTCGCGACGCCGTTGGCTACACGATCGAGGACGCCGGCAGCCTGAACGGGACGTATGTGAACCGGCGCAGGGTCGAGAAGGCGAAGCTCGAAGATGGAGACGAGGTCCAGATCGGCAAGTACCGGCTGACCTTCCTGGAGCACTGATGGCGACGTCCACGTATTCGCAGGAGACGCCTGGCCGGCCGCTCACGATCGGCGCCGTCCGGAGGCGACTGCGCGCGGAGTTTGCAGACATCTCGATCTCGAAGATCCGCTACCTCGAGGACCAGGGGCTCCTGACTCCCCGCAGGACGCAAGGGGGATACCGCCTCTACACCGAGGAGGATGTGGAACGCCTCGAGACGATCCTGCGACTCCAGCGGGACGAGTTCCTCCCGCTCCGTGTCATCCGCCAGGAGCTCGACACCCCTGGAGCGGTGAAGCGGGAGCGGCGGCGCGGGGTTGACTCCGGTCTCCGCGCAGGCGAACCCGAGCTCGACTTGGACACGCTGTGCGAGCGGGCGAGCGCGGATGCGGGGTTCGTTCGCGAGCTTGAGGATTACGGGCTCCTCGAACCGCGGATCGAGGATGGAGAGAACCGGTATCCAGAGCGGGACGTGGAGGTTGTGATCGTCTGCCGGAAACTCTTCCGCTTCGGCGTTGCTCCGAGGAACTTGAAGAGGTTCCGTACCAACACTGACGGTGAGGCGGCACTGCTCCGACAGGTCGTCGCCCCGGCTCTCGGCTCGAGCAATCCCGAGCGCCGGCTCGCGGGGCTTGAGGATCTCGAGACCCTCGCCGCGCTCGCGCAGGAGCTTTCGCAGGCGCTCTTTTGGCGCGCGCTCCGCTCGCACCTCGCGTAGGCTCCGGACGCGGTGGAACCGGACCTCGCCTCGAAGATTCGGGACATCCCGGACTTCCCGAAACCCGGGATTGTCTTCAAGGACATCATGCCCCTTCTCGCGGACGCCGAGTCGCTCCGCGCTACGGTGGAGCAGCTCGCGGAGTTCGCCGCGCCGCGGGAGCCCGACCTGATCATGGGCGCCGAGGCGCGTGGCTTCATCCTCGGCGGGGCTCTCGCGTGCCGGCTGGGATGCGGCTTCGTGGCGGCTCGCAAGCCGGGGAAGCTTCCCTGGCGGACCGTGAGCGCGAAGTACGAGCTGGAGTACGGGTTCGACGCGCTCGAGTTGCACGCCGACGCAATCACGCAGGGAGCCCGCGTCCTGATCCACGACGACCTGCTGGCAACCGGCGGAACGGCGAAAGCGAAGGTCAACCTCGTCGAGCAGCTTGGAGGGAAGGTCGTCGGCCTCGCGTTCGTGATCGAGCTTGCGTTCCTGAACGGGCGGGACCGGCTCGAGGGCTACGACGTCTTCTCCCTGATCCAGTACGAATAGGCGCCTGGCGCTGGAACCGCTTTGGCTCGCCGTCCGGCCTGCCGATACAGAATTCACGAGCCATGTATGACGGTCTGACCGGGCACTACACGTTTTCCTGCCCCGCTGTGGGACGCGTTCAGGTGCGCCTGTCTGCATTTCGCTCCTTGGAGCGTCTCCCCGGCGCTTCACATCCGGCCGTCTACCGGGTCGTCTTCGCGTGCAGCTGCGGGGGTGAGCACGAAGGGCTCGTGACCCATGACGACCTGGACTGGGCGCCGCTCGGCGCTTCCGGGGCGGAATTCTTCAATTTGATGACGGCTCGGGTCGAATCCGCAACAGGCGACCTCCTTGACCTGGCCGCACGGCGGATCGGGTCGGGGGACTGGCCGTGGAGCTTCTTCTGCTACCCGGAGAACCGCCCACAACCCGTCTTCCCGTCTGCCTTTCTCGTCCTCTCGCCCGCTGCCGAAGAGCTCGGGCTTGCAGTCCGCTGCCCGGTCTGCGAGTGCACAACCGTCAACCTTGTCAGCCGCCCGCACGTGGATCTCCCGTTCTACAACGACCGCCACGTCCAGGTGGTCGAGCACGTCTTCGAGCGAGATCGCGAGGATTGCGTCACCGCCTTCCGGCAAGAGCTCGATTCGGGCGCGTTCGACGTGCGGCGTCGCGACCTGGCCGCTTAGAAGGAGTTGCCAGGGCGGTATTTTGCCGTCGACTTCCACCGAGCCCTTCTGGAAGGCGTTATAGACGGAGACCGGGGGGGAACACCATGCTCACCAATCAAATCGAGCGGGGTGACACGAATGGGTTTGCTGAACAGGGACCGGCACGTGGACGAGGATCGCGTCGTCAGGGATGACGAGGTCGTCGACCAGCCGGCGGATCGCAATCGGTATGCACGCAGCGTCGTTCGGGCGCTCTTCACGCTCGCCGGCGTAGCGGTGGCTGGACTCCTCATCTGGATCGCATCGAACTTCGATCTCGCTCAGACGAGCGAATTCTGGGCAGTCATGGGGCTTCTGGCCGGCGCAGGCTTGGCGCTCGGTCTCTCTCAGCTGCTCGGCGGCTGGACGAAGTGGGGGGCACCGCGGGTCTCTGCAACCGTCTTCCTGCTCGCATGGCTTCCGACGCTGGTCGCGACCGGCTGGATCCTCCTGGCCACGCAGCCCACCGACGGCTGGCAGCAGAGTCGGTTCGAGAGCTGGAGCGACACAATCGGCATCCTCGGGTTCGTTCGCGACCAGGGACCCTTCGCGGCCGCGATCGCGCTCGCCTTCGGCGTCGTGACCGCGTTCATCTTCGACACGACGGGTCCGCGTGAGCGGCACGTCGAGCGAACGCGGACCCTCGCGGACGAGGACGTGCACGACTACCGGCGCGAAGGTGGCGCCACGATCGCCGTCCCGACAGACCGCCCGACGACAACGGTCGATGACCGCGAGACTGTCACCACGGGTGCGCGCGACGACTCGGTCGTGACGACCAGGACGAGCGACGATACGGTGGTTCGACGCGAGACTCAATAAGCCCAGTCCATTCCAGCAGGCAGAGAAGAGGCGCCGGACGGCGCCTCTTCTCGTCCGGTCACTCTCGCCAGGGATCTCCAGACGCCCGCGGAGCGTCGATTACTCGTGCATGGACGCCGCACACCGCAGCGGTACCGCCGCCGGCCTCTCCCGGCTGGCTGAACACTGCGACTCGCTCGGCCGTCTGATCACAGGTGAGACGGAAAGCCCGCGCCTGCGTCTCGAGGCCGAGCTTGGCTGCGAGCTCGCCCATCGACTCGTGGGAGCGCTCCTCCAGCGTGCCCCGCGGCTCGCGCTTCCGCTCTAGGCCCGACCCGCGCCGTTAGGCGCGAAACTCGTGGCCGCCGAAGAGCCGCACGTAGAAGAAGATCAGACCTCCGGCGACCAGGGCGAAGAGAAATGCGGTGCCGTTCCCTAAGCCAACGGCCAGCAGGCCGAGCCAGATGTAGAGGCCGAATCCGAATGCCCAGAGGAACGAGACGAAGCCTTGGCTGAACGAGGGAGGACGAAGGGGCATCGGCGGCCGGAACTCTACCGCGTCGGACCAAAAAAATTCGCCGAGCCGGTTGCGCTTTCGTCCGGATCATCAACCGACTTTCCGCTTGCGCGTACGGTCGCCCGGCGATCCTTCGACCTACTTGCGCTCCGTGCTCGGCGCGATTGGGACTCTAGGACAGGTGCCTCAGACAGTCAAGGGACATGTCCATCGTAATGTATGCAATTTGCGGAAAGATCATTTATCCACAGTTTCCACAGGCCGGCGCGGCACCTGTGCATAGACCTGTGGAAGGGTAGAGCTACGGCGCTGTCAGGCCACCGTCGGTATAGACACCCGACGCGTTCCAGAGCAGGTAGCCGGCCGACCCTGCTCGGCGAGCTGCGTCGATCTGAGCCTGGACCTGGGCCAGCGTGTACGTGTGCTGGAGGGAGAAATCCTGGAGCCAGGGAACGACCTTCGCCGGCCGGCCGCGGAGCTTCTCGCGGAAGTCCCGGAGCGAGAACGCGACCGTCCGGCCCGGATCCCCGTCCGGATCGGCGATGTTGTACTCGCCCGGGCTGTAGTGGGAGGGATAGACCATCGGGTAGATCGCATCGAGATACCGGCCGAGCTTCCGGGGCCGCTGCCCAATGCCGAGGTCTCGGGTCGCCGCAAGTCCGAACACCGCGGCAGAAACACGCACGCCGAGGGGGTGCAACCGGGAACGGGCGTACTTCACGAAGCGAACCATCGTCTCTGCCTTCGGCTCCTTCAATTGGTTTTTGAACACCATCGCGGACAAGTCACCGTCGCTCGGGAATCGAACGTAGTCGAACATGATCTCGTCGAAGCCCGCCCGCGCCGCGGCCGCAGCGATGTCCACGTTGTACTTCCACACCCGCTCGTCGTATGGATTCGTCCAACCGAGTCCGGCGGAAGTCGTCCAGATGCCGCCGTCCGTGCGCCGGATCGCCAAGGCTGGCCGCTTCATCGAGAGCACGGGATCCTCGAAGACGACGACGCGGCCGATCAGGTAGAGGCCGTGGTCCCGGGCAAGCTTGACCGCCTCGCTGGGCTTGTAATAGTTCTCGGCGGCCCCGACCGTCGTCGCCAGCTTCGCCTGGGGCGAACGGAACGCGACCTCACCGTTCTCATCCTTGACGTCGAGCTCGAGGGTGTTCAGGCCCTGGTCGGCCATGCTCGCGTACTCCTCGAGTTTGCCGTCGACATTCGCGAGCGCCATGGTCACGTGAACGCCCCGAATCTCGTCAGGCAGAGGTCTCAGGGGCTTTTCCTCCGGTTCCGAGGCGGTGGCCGTACCGGTGCCAGCAGCCTGGCCTCCCGCCCCCGAGTTGTCGGAGGGGAGGAAACGGGCGCCGAGAGTGACGACCGCGGCGGCAAGAGCGACGACCGCAAACGCTGTCAGCCGGCGACGGCGGTGGCGCCGTCGAGCGTTCTCCCGCCGCAGCCGGAACCGCTCGCTTGGGTCGATCGGCTGCAGCATGGCCCGTAAGCAGGCTACGTCCTCATGCCACATCTGTCCACAGGCCTTGTGCATAACCACACGGGCTTCGGCGGGGTGGACGTGGGATTGCCCTAGGGCTCTACTTCAACTTGACATAACACCGGTTATCGTGCGTTTGGGTATTGCATCGGCCGGGTGCCGGTGGTACTGCGGGTACAGCAGGTACTCGTCCGGCTCGCGGCCCTCACCAGTGATTGCAAGCAGAGATCTCGCTGGAGGTCCTTGAACGAGCAAACCTTCGACGGGCGGACATCACCTTGGCCGCAGGCATCCTCCGCACCCCGCATAGCCGCTTCTCTCCCCGATTGGAACCCGCATGAACACTAGGGTTCGCGCGATTGGGTTGGGCTCGGTGGCTCCACGATCCACGACAACACCAGAACAACTCGAGGCTGACCGCCCACGTGCCTGACTGCCCCGAAAAGGCAAGCCTACGACGGACGCGCGGCTGGAACCGATGCAGGCACCGGGGGAGGTCGGAACGTGAGGTAGCCACTGAGGAGCAAGACCCAGGCGATGTAGATCAAGCTCGTGAGGAAGGTGAAGCTCGCGAGAGCGCCGATTCCAGCGAGGAAACTACTCGCGGCGAGCCAGCGGGGCAGAATCCGCGTCCGCCAGGCGGTCACTCCGACTGCGAAGGCAAGCGGTGCGCCGAGCATGAAGGCAACAACATACGTGAGATAGCCGAAACCGCTTAGCAGTCGAAAGGTATTGGGGTCGAGCGCGAACCCGTCGCCCGCTTCCGACACAACAAAGGCTATGGAGCTGAAGTCGGATCCGGCCACGGCCAACAGGATGATCAACGCCGCACCTGACGCCAAAGCGATGCTCGACACACGTCCCCCTTTGCCCTCGACTGAACGCAAGAGCTCACGTAGACGACCGAGGAACCAGAGAAAGAAGGTCGCACTCACCGCGAGGACGAAGATGCCGGCTATGTCCCGGACACGGTGACTGTGGCTCGCGTACCAGGCTGTGATATCGCTGTTGGAGCTCCTGTAGTCCGGTGAGTTGCCGCTCAGCGCCCCAAGAAGGATGAACCCGATAACGAACGGGATGCCCATCGCTCCGCTCACGCGCGCCCAAACCGGGTTTGTCATTTTTCGAGCCTCCTGTTCAACGATGGACCCCACAGTCCTGTCCACTTCGCGTGTGTCTTCGCTCTGACGAACCCGCGCCCGAGCCCTGCGGGAGAGCGAGGGCGCGCGGTTGACTGGTCCGCACTGGCACTGTATGCGCAGAACGTCCAGGCGATCAAAGAGATGGACGCCGAGCACTCGAACTCCGGCTCGCCTCCTAAGCCTCGTCGACCTTCGCCTCAGCTGCCCCGCGCTCGGGGAACAACTCGACGACCTTCTCGGTCTGGGCGCGGTCGTAGAGGCACACGTTTCAGTGTGGAGCCGCGCTAGGGTCGGTGAGCGACTGTCAAGGGCGGTCTCTCGTCACCCCAACACACAACGTTAGACGGGAACCCGGCGCGAACCCGACTAACTACGGCAGGACCGGGGAAACGGGACTCCCCGTTTTGCGTTTTCTCAGCATCATCACGGCATTCGCAACTTAGGGCGACCACGCTTCCGATGGCTGCTCGACCTGCATCAAAGCTGGCAAGCCGCCACATTCGTGAACTAGTAGGACCTTTTGTCACACTTGACACGAGCCTCACGAGCCGATCTGATGCAAACAGAGAGAGGTGAGTTTTGCGACTTGGACTGGCTGAACTCACGCGGCGTTGAAAGCCAGCCATGCCCCGCCCGACCCGATTCGTGGTCAGTGTCGAGCGGAGCTGGGCTGCTCTCTCGTATGCCCCTCTATCGAAAGGAGTTACGCATGAGCAGGTCCCTACGAGCCATCGTAATAGCAACAGCGGCGCTTGTCGTCATGCTCGCCATGGCGGCCGGGGCGCTCGCCCAGAACGAGCACTTCATTCGGGCGAGCGGGAACCTGAACAACGACGGCACGCTGACCGTCTCGTTCAAGGAGGCCGGCCTCGGTACTAACCAGCTCATCAGCTACACGCTGAGCGCGGATGCCACGGCCACGTATGTCTGCGTCAACCGCGGCGGTGCCAACCCGAGCGCCCAGAACAAGACGACGGTCGCTGGCCCGGTGAGCGCCACCGGCACGTTCAGCTCGGGCAAGAACGGCCAGGTGACCGCTTCGCTCACGGTCGAGCCGCCAGCGAGTGACATCTCCTGCCCACCCGGGCAGAGTCTCGAACTCGCGTCGGTCTCGTACACGAACGTGATGCTGACCGATAACACAAACAACGTCAGCATCGCTATCGGTGGCACCTTCTCCTCTGGATGCCTCCTGCCGAACGTGCGCGGGGCGTGCTAGAGCGAGATAGCTAAGACGGGCTTGCGCCCGTTGCAAACTGAAAGCCAAACGAGCGCCGGGGAACCACGAGCCCCGGCGCTTCGCTTATGTCGACCGGGGCTTCGGAACTCCAACCTAGAGCTCGACCACCTCGACCCGGCTCCTCCGCCAGCTCCGGCTCGTCCTCCCGAAGCTCGCCGATCATCGCCTCGGCTGCCTCACGCTCGAGGAAGAACTCCACGACCTTCTCGGTCTGGGCGCTGAACTGAGGTTGCAGCTTTGCGGACTCGCGACGCTATGCGAGCGCCGCGCAGATCGCCGCTTCGCCCTCCGGGCCATCAGGGACGTGGTGCTGACCGGCGATGAACACGATCTCTCCGTCCTCGGTGTGCACGAACCTGCCGACGTCCTGCAAGACGAGGCCTTCGGTCGGTGAGGTTGCCATGAACCGGAAGCCCACGATCGCCTGCATGAACTCGTCGGTGCCCTCGACGCGGGCGCCGATGTTCTCGAACACGCCGCGATTGACGACCGTCTTGCCCGTCACCGAGTTCGTGAGGATGTCCGTCGCCCGAATGCGGACAAGGAATCTGATGACTCGCCGGCGCCATCGAACTTCGGAAGGCGGTACATAGGCCGCATCAGTACTGAGGAAAGGGAAATCGCAATGCTCCGAATCCTGATCGCCTGCGGGGAGGAGGCGCTCGAAGCCTTCCAGGCGAGCGACAACCGAGGTGGCTCCGCAAGCGCACCGTTTGCGGCCGTCGACATCGTCGCTGAGAGGTGCGGGAGCTGGGGGCGCCGGGGGAAAGAGGCGCCTTCCACTGGGTGGAGGGGAGCCCAGCTCCTCGCCTCTCGCCAGGCTAACAGCATCCGGTTTGCCTCGTGCTCGGAGCGGTAGCCACTGGGGTTCAATAGCTGGTTTACGTTCTTGCGAACGCGACATTACGAACGTGGTTGGCCCTGTTTTTTGCAAGCCTGCTGGTATGAAGGGGGTGACGTTCCTCCTCCCCGGACTGCGTGCGGAGCGTCGGCCGCCGACTTCGCCTCAGGTTCAGGGCAGAAGACGGACCTCTACGTCGGGATGCATCACCCGCCACACCCCCAGGTAGAGACTTAGTTCGAGACGAGCGTCCTCGGGAACCAGGTCGGGGATGGAAACCGAGATCGTCCCAGCAGCATCAGCCACCGCCACGCACTGCAGTTTCCGCAGAAACCTGAGCAGGTCGTCGGCGAGCGTAGGCTCGCTGAGTTGAACGTGCATATCGCCGCAATGAGTGAGCTGTGCCCCTGCGCCACGTGGCGCAATCTGATTGTGGTCGAGCAAGGACGACCTTGCAACCATTGGGGCTATTTCGTGCGGCAACCCGCTTGAATCTTCGGGAACCGGACGCCGACCGGTTGGCAGGGCCCCGCGGTGAAGCGCGACCCTGTCGGCAGCCTAAACCGAGCCGCCATCGTCGGCGGTTCCCTCCATCGCTTCTTCGATCACGCGCATGGCGCGTGCGCCGGGGTTCCTCGCCTCCCAGGCGGCCAGATAGAAATCGAGATGCCGCTTTCCCCCCTCGCGCAACGGCCATCCGGCACGCACGTCGACCGTCTGGCTGCCGCACGGCATGGCTTTGCAACTCGAGGAGCGCAGGAACTCAAGCAGATCCTCAACGAGTGACGGATGATTTACTTCGATGATCACGTGCCGCAGTCGCGCCCCGACGAAGCGCCTACCTCTCACTGTCGTCAAAAACGTCCCGCGGTCAAGACCTAAGCGCTCCAAGCGCTCGAGGGCCATCGGGCTAAGACTGCGGCCCGGGCTCTTGCGGACCCATGATTCGGATTGGCCGGTTTCCGGGAAAGACCAATATCTGATGCCGCCCCTTCGCGTCCGTATCACCTCATCAGTTCATCTCCCGGAGCTCCTCGCCGCATCTACGCGGGCCGGTTATCTCACTGTGCAAGCCAGTCGGGACGTCGTCGAGATTCACCGAACGCGCTCCGAAGACCCGAAGGCAGAACTGGTCGCCTTTCTGAAAACCTGGAACGCGTCGCATCCTGACGCGCGGGCTGACTTGCTCTAAAACCTGAATATGACGGGCCTCGCTCGTAGGACCGCGGCTCCAGAGCGTCGGAATGGTGCTGGTCGTCTACGGCCTAACCGCCTGGTTGAGCCGTTCTGTCGAGACGTTGGCCGTTTGCCGTCAGCCCGGCTGCTTCGGCGTCTGCTCTTGCGCTTCCTTGAGTGAGCGCTCGAGATCCACCAGGGTCTCGGTCAGAACCGCGAGTAATTCGACGAGTTGTTGATGCATCCCGTTAGCGGCTTCTAGTAGTTCACTCATCTGTTCGACGGCGAGCGAAATCCGAACAACAGCGCTCGCTACCTTGTCCTCAGCGATCGAACCGGCGGGCGGGACGGCTTCAGTCATCAGAACCTCCGGAAATCGCCGGGACCTGCGGCCATCAGAGAACCCCGAAGAGATACGGGATCGCGGACCCTACGCCAGTTCGTGCGGCCGCCGTCTGGACGTGCGGCGAGTCATGCGGCCGGACTTTGTGAGCTTCAGCCGTCCTCGAGGCTCCCAGACCCAGCGCTGAACGGGCCGAACTCTCGCCGGGCGCAGGCGGGGCAGTAAATCACGATTTCTTCGTCGTCTTCGATGTCCGGGTCCCCGGCGATGTAAGCCTGCCAGCCGGCCGCGTCCTCGTAACTCAGCCTTTTATGACACTCAACGCACTCGAGAGGGCTCTTCACTTGCCCCATGAGCTTGCCCTACCCGGCGCAAGGAGCCCAAAACCGCGAAGGGGCCCGCTCGAAGGCTTGTCGAGCCGGTAATGACTTATCGGTTGCTCTACACGTCGCATCCCCGGTGACGTCGCCGAGACGACTAGCGCCACCACGAGAGAAGGCACTCCTCCACCGGGTATCGTGCGAGGGGGGAAAGCAGGCGAACCTCAATTGACCGGCTTTGCTCCGGCCGCCCGAGTCGGTAAGGTCGACCGGACGGTTTTACGGTGGCCCGCTCCCGGGTACGCCTGATTCCGGTTGGTAGCCTAGAACCGCTGGATGTCGAGCGAAACTCCCACCACGCAGAGTCACGAGGTCCAGCTCCTTCTCGAGCGGGCCGAGGCCGCAGGCAAGGTCGACGGAGTCGAGCTGGCCGAGACCATCGATGTGCTCGAGCTCGAGCCGCCCGAGGTCGAGGCGCTCCACCGCGAGTTCGAGGAGCGGAACATCGAGATCGTCGAACCGGTCAAAGAGCCTGCACGAGAGCCGACGGCGCCGCCACGGAACCTGAACGACGCGATCGAGACCACCACCGATGCGCTGCAGCTCTTCCTGCGCGAGATCGGCCGCCACCCGCTCCTAACCGCCGCGGACGAGGTGGAGCTCTCGAAGCGCATCGAGCGCGGCGACATGGCGGCGAAGCGGCGGATGATCGAGTGCAATCTGCGCCTCGTCGTATCGATCGCGAAGAACTACAGAAACCAGGGGCTGCCTTTCCTCGACCTGATCCAGGAAGGCATGTTCGGCCTCATCCGCGCCGTCGAGAAGTTCGAATGGCAGCGAGGGCTCAAGTTCTCCACCTATGCGACCTGGTGGATTCGCCAGGCGGTCGCTAGGGCGATCGCCGACAAGGCCCGAACGATTCGGGTTCCGGTGCACGTCGTCGAGCGGATGCAGAAGATGCAGCGCGCTGAGCGCTACCTCTGGACGCAGCTGGCGCGTGAGCCGAACCTCGCGGAGATCGCTGAGGAAGCGGGTCTCCCCCTCCAGCAGGCGCTCGAGGTCAAGGCTGCCGCGAGAGCGTCCACGAGCCTCGACCAGCCGATCGGCGAACAGGAGGACGCAGTCTTTGGCGATCTCGTTCCCGGCGACGAGCCTCTTCCGGACGAGTTGACCGAGCGCCATCTCCAGAAAGAGGCACTCGACCGAGCACTCGAGTCACTGCCAGACCGGGACCGGCGGGTTCTCGAACTGCGCTACGGGCTCGGCGGCGAGGAGCCACACACGCTGGAGCACATCGGAAAGCGGCTCGGGCTCACGCGGGAACGCGTTCGCCAGATCGAGGTCGAGTCCCTGTCGCGACTAGCGTCGCTCCGCGAGATCGACGCCGTCGCGAGCCGCTAGAGCGCTGCCGTCGAAGAGACGATCCGCCTCGCTTCCGATCCGCGTCTTCACGGCCTCGTACGCTTCGTCCAGGAACGGCGGCCTCGTCTGGCGGTGCCCGTCCGAGGCGACCGCGTGACACAACCTCTCCTCCACGAGCTTCCAGCCTGCCTCGTGCGGCGCCGAACCATGCCTGCCGAGGAGGCTCGACGCGTTCACCTGAAGCAGCCAGCCGCGCGCGTGGAGACCGTCTGCGAGCTCGGGGCCCTCGACGACGGCATCCGCGCGCTCGGGATGACCGAGAAGCGGCACGAGCCCGCTCGCCTCGATGTGGTCGGCAAAGCGCTCTGCCAGTCCGAGGCCGCCGGAGAACGGCATGTCGACGAGCACCACCGGCAGATCCCCGAGCCGGTAGCGCTGCATGTCCTCTTCGAGCAGCTCGACTGTCGGCGTCACCTCGAACCCGAGCTCGAGGCGCAGGCCGAACGTCGCTGCTTCGTGCGCCATCCGCAGGTGTGCATCGCGAATCCCGTGCTCGCGACCGGCCTCGAGCCTGAGATGCGGCCAGACGTGAGGCGTCGCGTAGAGCACGCTTGTGCCGCGGGTCGCGGCCTGGCGGCAGAGAGACAGCCCCTCCTCGACGGATCCAGCTCCGTCGTCCCCAGAAGGCACGACGTGAGAATGGACGTCGACGAACATCCAATCACCCTAGATGCTTGATTTATGGCTCGAGAGAAAGGCGGCTCATGGTTCCTGAAGCGAAGATCGCCAAGACCGACAACGGCCTCGTGCCCGAAGGGGAGGGCTGGTACGTCCTGAATGCGCGCGAATCGAGCTGGCTGCACACCGACGAGCTTGGCGTAGCCTGCACATTCGAGGGCGATGTCCGCTTCGCCGAGTTCGGCATCAACGTCAGCATGCTGAACCCTGGGCAGCCGGCCTGCATGTACCACGGCGAAGAGGCACAGGAGGACTTTCTCGTTCTCGAGGGTGAGTGTCTCGTCCTCATCGAAGGCGAGGAGCGCCCGCTCAGGAAGTGGGACTTCGTTCACTGTCCGCCCTGGACGGAGCACGTGTTCGTCGGCGCCGGCTCCGGACCCTGCGTGATCCTTGCAGTCGGGACACGTGGCGGCGAGCGAGGGGTCCTCTATCCGGTCTCGGACCTGGCGCGGCAACACGGCGCCGGCGTCGAGAAGGAGACCTCCTCGCCAGAAGAGGCATACCTGGCGTATGAACGGCCCCGCGATGGCCCTTATCAGGATGGCTTCCTGCCGGACTAGCGGGCTACTCGACGCGGAGGTAGAGCCGGAGGCCCGGGGCCGCGGTCTGGAGCTCCCGAAGAGCGCGTGACTCGAGCTGTCGCACCCGCTCGCGAGTGACTCCCAGCTCACCGCCGACCTCTTCGAGCGTGCGGGGCTTCTGGCCGGAAAGCCCGAACCGAAGCTCGAGCACGTGTCGCATCCTGTCGTTCAGCGTCTCGAGGGCGAGGCCCAGCTCTGTCCCGCGGAGAAGCTTGGCGAGTGCCTCGTCGGGCTGCTCGCAGTTCACATCCTCGATCATGTCGCCGTACATCGACTCGCCGTCGCCGACGGGCGTCTCCAGGCTGACCGGATCCTCGACGAGCGCGAGGAGCTCCCGGACCCGCTTCAGCTCGAAGCCGCTCTCGACGGCAAGCTCGTCGGCGGAAGGGTCACGGTTCAGCTTCTGGGTGAGGATTCGCCGGGCGCGCGTGACGCGGCGAACCTGCTCGACCACATGGACGGGCAATCGGATGGTGCGACCCTGGTCGGCGATCGCGCGCGTCACTGCCTGGCGTATCCACCAGGTCGCGTACGTCGAAAGCTTGTAGCCCATCTTGTAGTCGAACTTCTCGACTGCGCGGATCAGGCCGAGATTCCCTTCCTGGATGAGGTCGAGCAGCGGCACGCCGCTGTTGACGTAGTTGCGTGTGATCGACATGACGAGGCGGAGGTTGCACTCGATGAGACGGCGCTTGGCCGCTTCGTCTCCCTCGTCCTTCAAGCGGGCGAGCTCGCGTTCCTCTGCGGCCGTCAAGAGGGGGCCGTCGCCGATCTGGCGAACGTAGAGCTTGAGCGGATCCTGGGTCTGGACGACTTCGCGAGCAGCAATCGGCTCGTCGTCGTCCTCTTCCTCCTCGGCGTCGGGCACGTCGAGCAGCGCAGGATCGGGGAGATCGGGCGCAAGCTCGAGGCGCGGGTTCTCGTCCGAGTGGTTGAGCGAAGCTTCTGGAATCCGTTGTTCCACGAGGTCGATATCGGCGGCGCTCGTCGACCGCTGAATGCCCTTTTGGTCCTCAAGTCGGAGGGCCTGGCAGCCGAAAGGCGCGGTATAGTTGAGAGCGGACGGTCGGGCGTACCAGGCGCCTGAACGCCGTCCCTGACTCATCGAAGGAGCATCGAAGCACTACCCGTGTGCGGGATTGCCGGATATAGCCTGAATCGCGAGAGCAGCGTCGATCGCACTCTCACCGCGCAGGCTCTCCTGGCGGCAATCGCCGAACGTGGCGCGGACGCAGTCGGGTACGCGTACCGCGGCCCCGCTCTCGGCCTCCAGGTCTCCAAGCAACGCTCCGGCGCCAGCGAGCTCCTCGGCTCCGTGAGCGTTCCGGCCGACGCCAGTCAGGTGCTCGTCCACGTACGCGACTACACGAAGGGTCACCCCTCACTCGCGGCCAACAACCATCCCATTCGCCATGGCGCGGTTGTCGGGATCCACAATGGCATCATCGAGAACGACGAGGAGCTCTTCGCCCAGCGCGGCTTTGTGCGTGCCGAGCCGGACATGACCGTCGACTCGGAGGTCATCTTCGCCCTCATGGAGGCCGAGAGGAACCGCGCACTTCCCCTCGAGGAGCTGTACGGGGCGATGGCGGCGGCCTGGGTCGACGAGCGGGTTCCGGACGTCCTTTTTCTCGCTCGAGGAGTCGGACGGCCGCTCTGGATCGGGGAAGGACCGAGCGAGATCCTGTTCGCTTCGACGAAAGACGCGCTCGAGCTCGCCGAGAGGTACGCCGGGCTGAAACTCCGCAAGCGCGAGGTGCCCGAGGGCTCGCTCCTGACCGTCGTCGGAGGACGCGCAGTCAAGACAGAGGCCTTTGAGCCAGACAGGAGCTTCCGGGAGGCCTATCCCCTCCCCTCCATCCGCGCTCCCGACGAGCGCGTCTCGTGCCTTCGTCGCCTCGCGGTGCTCGCCGCAGCCGCAACGCACGTCTAGCTCCTCGCTAATAAACCTTTCCGTCGGCGCCTACGCGGGCGCCCGAGGCAACGAGGCGCTCTCGAAGGAGGTATTGGAAGCTCGACCAGGCGCCGCGCCCGCGCTCGAACAGGCGGTACACCTGCCACTCGGTCAGCATCTGGGCATCCTCGCGGCGAGCCTCGGCCCAGTCGGCGAAGCGCGGGAGCCGCCCGAGGCGGCGTGCGAGCAGCTCGCCCTGTGCGAGCGCACGCTCCGCCCGATCCTCGGTACTCGGGATGTCGAACCCGGCCTCGCGCAGGGCGTTCGTGAGCGAGCCGAACGTCTGCCAGAGGAGCGACTTCGATGGCGCGCTCCCGCGGCGCGTCGCGAGGTCCTGCCCCGTGGGCGCCCGGCCGAGCTCGTTTCCGAGCGCGCGCAGCTGCTCGAGAAGCTCTTCCCGTGTCGCGAATCGCCTGGCCGAAAGGCCTGCGAGCCGCTTGGCGGCGTTCCAGCTCCCGAAACGCCCGACGGCGGTCTGAGGGTGAACGCCCGCCTCGGGATCGTCCGCGAGATCCCGCATCGTCGGCGACCGGCCCAGCCGCTCCGCGCATTCCGTGAGCGCCGCGAGGATCTCGTCGTCCGAGTACCGCCGGCGGAGGCCTGCACGAAAGCCCGCCAACGCGGCGGGATCGATCTCCCGGAATGGGTCTGGTCCTGAGTTCCCGGTCATACGGTACGACCTCCCGGGAAGGATAGAGCAGATTACGCGCGCTGCAAGTAGGCGAGCTCGGCGAGCAGGTTCCCGGCCTCCGACTCGACATCGGCGTGCTGCTCCGGCGTCAGGTCGCGTCGAAAGCGGCCGACCGACTCGGCGTGCGCGCCTCGAAGAGCCCACGCGAGCTCGGGGGCCGGTGCATCCAGGAAGGCCGCCAGCTCGGCGGCGACCGCGTCCGGATCGGCCACCATGCGCTCGTACCGGATTTCGTGCGCTCGCTCGCCGAAGGAGCGTGCAGCCTGGACATACGCGCGCCACGCCCATGCCGCGCGCCGCGCGTCGGACGTCGTCCGGAACTCCTCGACGCGGTCCGGCTCGACCCAGAAGCGCGGCTCGGCTCCGTACGGAAGCCTTGCGTCGTCCCCTCCCCCCCGCCCCTGGCTCAGCCAGCCGCGATCGAGAAGCGAGCACACCACGTCTCGCCCGTCCCGCACGATGTGAACAAAGCGCGCCGAGGGAAAGGCGAGCGCAGCGGCTTCGGCAATGAATACCGTCTCGGGCGTCTGCTCGACCGGGCGCAAGCCGCCTATTAGGCCCAGCCGGCATGCAACGGCCAGCGTCCGGCGGATTCTCCCTGCCGCAACCTCGGCTGGGAGCACCACCAGCTCGGGAACGGATGCCTTGTGCGGAGCGACCTCACCAAGATCCACGAAGCCGTGAAGCGAGCCGATCGAGCGGCCGAGGAACGTCGTTCCGGAACGCGGCGAGCCGACCACGAAGACCAGCCGCCCGTCGAGCGGGCCCAACCGGTCCCGGAGCGAGAGTCCACCGCGGCGCGCGAGCCGCCCGGCCGTGCGGAGATGTAGAACAGCGCTCGAGAGGGTGCCGGGCACCCTCCTATCGTCTCAGAGCGCCCGCCCTCAAGCGGTTGCGAGGAGTTGCCCGAGCCGCATGGTGTGCTCTGGCAGCGCGCCCTTTTCCAGCAGGCGCTCGAGCGCCGAGACGCAGCGGGGGCAGAACTGAGCATCAATGCCCTCCCGCAGCTCCTGGATTGCTTCGTGTGCGGGTCGGGCCGCGCGGTAGATGCGGGTGGTGAGCATGGAGTCGAGCGCGTCCGCGACGTGGATGATGCGGGCGCCGAGAGGAATCTCCTCTCCAACGAGACCGTCCGGGTACCCGGTGCCGTCCCACCGCTCGTGATGGTGGCGGATGGCCGGCACGGCATCGTTCAAGAAGCCGAGCCGGTCGATGATGCGCGCACCTTCGTCGGCGTGGCGCTGCATGAGCGCCCACTCACCGGTGGTCAGGCTTGCCGGCTTCAGGAGAATGGCGTCGGGCACGGCCAGCTTCCCGATGTCGTGGAAAAGCGCGGCGTGGCCGAGAAGGTCGAGCTCGGGCTGCGAGAGCCGGAGCTCTCTTCCGATCGAGAGGGCAAGCTGCTGGACACGGCGCGAGTGGCCGGCGGTATACGCATCGCGGGCGTCAACGGTGGCAGAGAGACTCTCCATGGCTGCAGTCGAACGCTCGCGCAGGAGGCGGTTCGCCTGCTCGAGCGAAGCGTTCTGGCTCCTGATCGTCTCCGCTGCCTCACGGAGCTTGAAGGTGCTCCTTTGCGTGTGAGTCAGGTACGCAGCCATCGTCTTCCGCATCAGGAGCAGCGGCAAGACGAAGACCGCGAGGCTGTACAGCCCGATCGCCTCGTAGGCCAGGGCGATGGCGCCTGCGACAGCTCCGAAAGCCACATAGTGCGGTAGAAGCCAGGAGAAGCGCTCGTTCCAGACGGCTCGCCACCGTTCGTGGCCCTCGATCGCCATAGCCCCGCTGGTCAGGCCCGTATTGACAATGAAGTACGTGCCGCCGGCGACCAAGCCTGCGAAGGCGGTGAAGAGCGCGGCCAGCTTCCCGTTCGACCAGCCGTCACCAATCGCGAACACACCGGCTGCGGCTAGAGACGCGAGGCAGAGCGCGCCGATGTTGAAAAGGACGTAGTGAACGGCCGGCCGGCTCGCGCTCCAGGCCACGACGGCCATCGTCACGGCGAGAGGCAAGGCAGCGCGCGGTCCGAAGAGCGCAACGCCTGCCAGCGCACCCACCGCGCTCACCGAGATGGATCCGCCCTCCAGCTCGAGTGCGAGGGCCTGCCCGATCGCGACGGCGACCAGGACCGCGATCAGACCCGGGATCTCGCCGAAGCCGTCCGCGACCAGGGCCATCAGCCCGAGGGCGATGCCCGTGACGCTGACGAGCGCGACGACAGCCGCGAGCGGTAGGGAGAGAGCCAGGAAGCGGGGACCGGCCGTGATGTGGCGGCGAGCCTCCTCCTGGCGGCGCTCCTGCTCCGGCACGATCGGCATGGCGCGTGGTGCCGGTGCCGAGAACTCGGGATCCTCAGGGACCGAGGCGAGTCTGGCGCTTCGCTCCGCGGGGATGAGAAGAGGCTCGGAGCTCGCCCCGAGGGCGCGGTTTCGTCCCTGCAGCTTGGCACGATAGACCGCGAGGTCAGCCTGGTGGATGAGCTCGTTGACGTCGGAGCCGTCCTTCGGGAAGCTCGCGATGCCGAGCGACACGGTCGCTCTGATCGGCTCGTTCGAGGTCTCGACCTCGAAGCGGGCTGCGGCCACCGCCCGCCTGATGCGTTCGGCGGTCTCCAGTGCCTGCTCCGGGCCGGTTTCGGGCAGGAGGATCGCGAACTCCTCGCCGCCGAAGCGCGCGGGCACGTCGTACTCACGAAGCTGCATGCGGAAGATGTCCGCAACCCCTTTCAGGACTGCATCGCCCGCGAGATGCCCATAGGCGTTGTTGATGTCCCGGAGGAGATCAAGATCGGCCATGATGACGGTCATCGGGCGCTGGAAGCGCTCCGCCCGGGTGAGCTCTTCCCTGAGCTCCGAGGCGAAGTACCGCGCGTTGAAGAGACCGGTCTTCGGGTCGACGCGGGCTTCCTCCTGGAGCGCCGGCACGCTGAGCGAGCGGTGGACAAGGAGGAGAGGAGCGACCGCGAAGGCAATCAGCCATGGATTGACGTGCCAGAAGGCTGCGACCGCCACCCCGAGGCAGGCGAGGACCGAGTCGGTTGTCAGCGATTCGAAGGTAAAGATGGAGAGCGGGCGGTGACCGCGTGCGAGGTGCAGCATGATCGCAAAACCGATCTGGTTGACAAGCACGAAGACCAGGGCCGCGACCGCTCCGGTGAGAGCCAGGGAGAGCCGTGGGTCTCCGATCGGCGAGTGGCCCGAGAAGAAGTGAACGGCGCCCCAGGTGGCCATCAGCGCGACTGTGAAGTTCAGGATGTTGAACGTCTGGATGTACCAGGGGTAGCGAGTTCTGAGCCAGTCTGGAATGTGTGACACGAGCGCGAGCAGGGCCACGAACTCGGGCGGCAGGAGGAGCGCGCCGGCAACGTAGAAGATCGCCGTCGTGTGGTAGATCTGGTTTCTCGTCGTCGTGACAACGAAGAGCTGCGCGAGGCTCGCTGCGAGGACGACCACGAGGAAGGTTCCCCACCCTCTTGTCTGCGTATCGAGATCAAGCACAGGCGGCACGGCAACAGCGACCGCCAGAACGGCCACCAGGGCCATGAAGGCCTTGGCGCGCGGCGGGAAGTCATCCCGCTGGCCCTCAGGGGCGACGGAGTGCGTCGGAAGCTGAGTGACTTCTTCCATCTACGTCGTCATCGACCGATGTGCAGGCGAGTGTGAGAGTCCTCGACTCGGTCTCTCACCATCGCCGTCGCCTGCTCGTCCCAACGCTCTCCTTCGCCGCGCATTTCGTGCGCGGGCCGCAGTTACGCAGTTACGGGGAACGTACGTCCCGCGCGCGAGCCCCACGTCCCCCGATGGGGGTACCGCTTTCCGTTTCCCCCCTTCGGGGGAGGACAGAAAATGTCCCCCTGACCGGGGGATCCGGCCTGCCGCTGTCAGAAGCTACGCGGCGGATCGCGGATCCCCACGTCCCCTTCCTGGGGAGAGCGGAGCGCATTTCCTCGATCGAGGATTCGCCTAAGGACGTGTCGGCGTCAGGCCTGGGGGAAGAGCGTGCCCCAGGCGGAGCCGGACGCCGTGCCCCAGGCAGAACCCCAGGCAGAGCCCCAGGCGGAGCCCCAGGCGTAGGTACCCCACGCCGTGCCCCAGGCAGAGCCCCAGGCAGAGCCCCAGGCGGAGCCCCAGGCAGAGCCCCAAGCTGTGCCGGTGGCCGTGGCGAGCGACTGGTCGCCGCCCCAGAGCACCGAGCCCCAGGCCGAGCCCCAAGCGTACGAGCCCCAGGCCGAGCCCCAAGCCGAGCCCCAGGCCTGTCCGGCGGCAGACGAGCCCCAGGCGGTCGGATCCGCTATGACCGCCTTCGCCCACGCTTCGGCGTTGAAGCTCTTCTTGCCGCTCGGGTCGCTCCCGACGTAGGCGTTCACGGCCGCGTTCGGGTTGATCGGGGTGCCCACCCTGGAAGCTGAGTATGCGTCGAGCTCACCCGTGCCGGCAGCACCCTGCGGCGTGCCGGCCGCGACCGGATTCGCCGTCTGCATGAGGGCGCCCTTGACCTGGTCGGGTGTCCAGCCTGGGTGGCGTGCGAGGATCTGCGCCGCCGCGCCGGCAACGACGGGCGCGGCGAACGACGTGCCCGACAGTCGAAGGTAGCCAGGGGAGACGAGATTGGCCGCGTAGGTCTGGGTGAGCACGGACCCGATCGGGGCGGGCGCGATCATGTACCGGCCGGGTGCGACGATGTCGGGCCGCGCGAAGCCGTCGTAACTCCGCCCATACCCCGAGAAAGCTGCGACCGTGTCGTCACCGGTCGCGCTCGTGTTCTTGGTCTCCGTCGCCCCGACGACGATGATGAAGGGATCGTTCGCAGGTGCGTAATCCATCCGCACCGGCCCGCCGACATTGCCGGAAGCCGCGACGACGACCACACCGTTGAACCAGAGCTGCTCGAGCGCCTGGTCGAGAGGGTCGTTCACGAAGCTCGAAGGAGATCCAGACAACAGCGAGAGGTTGACGACGCGGATGCCGTAGGCGTCCTTGTTTGCGAGCACCCACTGGGCCGCCGCGACGACGTCGGAGACTAGGGATTCGTTGTTTGCGTTCGCAGTCCTGATCGACACGATGTCAGATTCGGGGGCCGCTCCGGCGTACTGGTTCGGCCAAATGGTGCCTGCGCCCGCAGCGAGTCCAGCGACCATTGTTCCATGCCCGAACTGGTCTCCTAGAGCGAGGGGATCGAGGCTCGAAAGATTGACCTGCTTGAGTACCCTCCCGGAGAAGTCGAGCTTCGCTCGGTCGATGCCGGAATCGATGATCGCGATCGTCGGCGTGTTTTTGGCACCGGATCCGCTCCAGAGCTGGTCGACACCGGTTGTCTGTGCCCAGAGATTCGGATCTCGCGAGTATGTCGCGGTTCCGACCATGCGGGAGTCGCGCGTGATCGACTCCACGTACGGGCTCTTGGCGAGTGCCAGCAGGTGGCCACCCGTCAGGGTCACCGCGGCGCCCGTGATGATCCCGAGCCGCTTTCGAAGCGTTCCCTTGCCCTTGACGGCGTTCTCGAGTGAACGCTGCGTGCTCGAGCCCTGGACGACGACGTGGAACTTCCTACCCGGATGAGCCCTGGCGTCAGCGCGCAGCGCGGGGTCGACGAACGCTACTGCCACCCTCTGAGCGTCCGGGCCCTTGCCTCCCTGGCCTTGACTTCCCTGCCCGGGCGAGCTGGCGGGCCTTTTCTCGGCAGTCGCGGCAACCGGAACGGCGGTCAGGGCGACGAGAGCGATGAGAAGGGTCGCGAAGCCGCGGCCGCCCTTGCCCCAGAGCGCGCTCGAGCGCGAATCGCCGCCCGAGCCTTTGCCCCAGAGGGCGCTCGAGCGAATCTGGTTTTTCTCCGAATCGGGATTGTGCCGCAAGAGGTGGTTCCCTTCTCCGTCGCTTGGACGGCCGCAGTGGAAGGTGTTCGCAGACCGCAAGCTAGGGCGGTCCCGCGCTTCCTTCGTCCCCCTTTTGCGTGAGAACCAGCGCAGCTCCCCCTTCGGAGGGAGTCTCTAGACTGGCTTCGTGCGCCTGGCACTCGAGATCGCGCTCGCCCGAACGGCGGGCCGGCTCTCCCGACTGGCTGCACGCGGGGGCGGAACCACCCTGCCGGGGAAAATTCTCGCGCGAATCGACCCGGACGCGATCTCGACGCTCGCCGCTCGGCTCGCCGAAGGTGCCGCGCTCATCTCGGCGACCAACGGAAAGACCACGACCGCCTCCATGGCCGCGGAGATCCTCGGACGGCGCTTCCGCCTAGCCCACAACCGCGCCGGAGCCAATCTCGAGTCTGGCGTCGCCTCGACGCTCCTGGAGACGAGGGGTGCCGCCCTAGGGCTCTTCGAGGTCGACGAGGGCGCGTTCCCCGAGATCGCCCGTCAGATCAGGCCGCGCGCTGTCTGCCTCGCAAACCTCTTTCGCGACCAACTCGATCGCTACGGGGAGCTCGAGATCATCGCGGAGCGCTGGCGAGGCGCCGTCGAGGTGCTGCCCGAGTCGGCCGTCGTGGTCGTGAACGCCGACGATCCGCTCCTAGCCAGTCTGACCTCGGCACGGCCACACGTCCTTCACTTCGGCCTCGACGACCCTAGCGTCGCCCGGGAGCGTCTCCCCCACGCCGCAGATTCCAAGTACTGCATCGTCTGTGGTGCTCCCTATATCTACGCGGCGGCGTACGTGGGCCACCTCGGCGAGTTTCGCTGCCCGGACTGCGGTAACGCACGGCCACCTCTGGACGTGGCGGCGCGAGACGTTCGGCTGGATGGACTCGAGAGCGTGTCATTCACGCTCGTCACACCCGCGGGCAACCGCGTCGTGAGCGTACGCCTCCCAGGGCTCTACAACGTCTACAACGCACTTGCCGCAAGCGCGCTCTCGCTTGCGCTGGGCGCGGGCCTAGACGACATCGAGGCAGGTCTCGCACATTTTCGGGCCGCGTTCGGGCGCTTCGAGCGCATTCAGATGGGCGACCGCGCCGCGCTCATGTTGCTCATCAAGAATCCTGCGGGCGCGAATGAGGCGGTGCGAACCCTCGTCGCCGGCGGCCCGCCCCGACATGTGGTGATCGCTCTCAACGACGAGATCGCGGACGGCCGCGACGTCTCGTGGATCTGGGACGTGGACTTCGAGCCGCTCGTCGCCGGGCTCGAGACCCTTGTTGCCACGGGCTCGCGTGCCGAAGAGATTGCGCTCCGGTTCAAGTACGGCGGGCTTGAGGCCGAGCGCATCGAGCTGCTGCCTGACCTTACGCAGGCACTCGATCGTGGGCTCGAGCTGACGGGGCCGGCTCGAGAGCTGGCGGTCCTGCCGACGTACACCGCCATGCTCGCTTTCCGGAAGATCATCGGAGATCGGGGCCTCGTGCGCCCCTACTGGGAGGCAGCGGCGTGAAGATCGTCGTCGGACATCTCTATCCGGACCACCTGAACATCTACGCCGACCGCGGAAACATGGCAGTCCTGGCACGTCGGGCCGGATGGCGCGGGATCGACCTGGAGGTCTGCGGCATCGGTCCTGGGCAAGCGATGGATCCGGCGGCCTACGACCTGCTCTACATCGGGGGCGGGCAGGACCGCGAGCAAGCTCTGATCGCGCCCGACCTGGCCGGGCATGCCGAGTGCATCGAAGAGGCGCTGGCTGGGGGAGCGGCACTTCTTGCTGTCTGCGGGGGCTACCAGCTTCTGGGGCGCTCGTATCTCGACCGTTCGGGGGAGGAGCTTCCGGGAGCCGGTGTCTTCGACCTGTGGACCATTGCCGGAGAGCGACGGATGATCGGCGACGTCCTGCTCGACTGCGAGCTCGAGCCCGGGGAACGGAGGACACTGGCCGGGTTCGAAAACCACGCCGGGCGGACGATCCTCGGCGACGGAGCGGCGCCTCTAGGGCGCGTCGTTGCAGGCTTCGGAAACGACGGCGAGAGCGGGTACGAAGGCTGCCGTTGCGGGCGGGCGCTCGGGACGTACCTGCACGGGCCGCTGCTCCCGCGAAACCCCTGGCTCGCCGACTGGCTCCTGGCGCAAGCGGTCGCGCGGAAGACCGGCGAGCCTCCGAATCTCGATCCTCTGCCGGACGAGCTGGAGGGGCGAGCACAGCGAGTCGCGGCCGATCGTGCCCACGAGCGCGGCGGGCGCTGGCAGTAGCGGCAGCGCGGGCCCGGCCTTCGCAGGTGGACCCAGCACTTCACAGGTGGACCCAGCCTCCTCCCTCTTTAGATGCTAGCCGCGAAGGCCGCGCAGGTGATGCGCAATCTGCGCCATCAGGGAGCCCAGAGTGAGCCGAGGTACACAACGGGGTCTCCGGGTTGCCAGCGCGCCAGGAACCGTTGGATCGGGGGGTGCACGCTCAGACCATCCAGCTCGTGCCGCTCGAAGAGGCGATGTCCGCGGACGGCTGCGTCACGCGAGGTCACAGCCTCGAGCGAGCGGTCTCCGAGGAAGCCGGCGAAGATGATGTTCACGACGTGCTTCGAGCGCGCCGTGCGCGGCGCGATCGAGTCCACGAGGGCCACCGGGCCCTCGAGAGGAAGGATCTCGTCGATGCCACATTCCTCCCTCAGCTCTCGCTGCAGCGCGTCCGCAAGGCTCTCGCCTACCTGGACTCCCCCGCCCGGCAGAAGCCAGTTATCGCGCCCGTCCTTTTGATGGCGACAGAGGAGGATCTTCTCTTCGCGCCGGAGGATTGCGCATACCCGGATCCGCGGCTCCATCAACTGCCTTCCGACGAGCCGAAGCCTCGCTCGCCACGCTCGGTCTCGGGGAGCTCCTCGACCTCCGTCGGTCGAACGGCGGCGACCGGCAGTACGACAAGCTGTGCCACACGCTCCCCCGCTTCAGCCGTGAACGTGTGCTCCCGATCCGTGTTCAGGAGGCAGACTTTGAGCTCGCCGCGATACCCGGAGTCGATGAGCCCGGGTGCATTCACGATCGTGATCCCGTGCCGTGCTGCGAGTCCCGACCGAGGCTGAACGAAGCCCGCATGCCCAGATGGAATGGCGACAGAGAGCCCCGTGGAGACGAGCTTCCGCTCCCCGGGGGCGAGCTCGAATCGCTCGCACGCAGCGAGATCCAGCCCAGCATCGCCCTCGTAGGCGCGGTCCGGAAGTCTCGCCTCGGGGCGCAGCCTCCGAACCGGTAGCTCGGTCACGCTTGCGTTGCCCGCGCCGGGCTCTCCACGACCAGATAGGGCGCAAACCGAGCCGCGTCACCGCGCGGAAGCCGTGCCACCACCAGCACGCCATCTGGGCGATCGACGCGCTCCTCGATCGGCGCCCCGAGTTCGTAGAGCTCGGCCAGCACGTTTCCCTCTCCGTGGGGAATGAGCATTCGCACGCGCTCGAAGCGGCCCGAGAACCGCTGCGCAATGCGCGCACGGAGCTCGGCAAGACCTTCGCCCGTGGCGGCCGAGACCTGGGTCGAACCGGGGAAGCGGTTCGCAAGCCGACGGCGCCGGAGCGGGTCGACGCGATCGATCTTGTTCAGCACGAACTCGACCGGAAGCCCCGCTGCCCCGATCTCGCGCAGCACAGAATCGACGGCCTCGACAAGTTCCTCCAAGCTTTCGTCCGTCCTGGACGCGTCCGCAACGTGCAGGATGAGGTCGGAGAAGAGGGTTTCCTCCAGTGTCGCTGCGAAGCCCTGCACCAGTTGATGCGGGAGCCTTCGGATGAATCCGACCGTGTCCGTGATGAGATACCGTCGACCTTCGTGCTCGAAGCCGCGCGTCGTTGGGTCGAGCGTCTCGAAGAGGCGATCGTTGACGGATACATCCGCTCCGGTGAGCGCGTTCAGGAGCGTCGACTTGCCGGCGTTCGTGTATCCGGCGAGAGAGACCACCGGCGTCTCGCCCGACCGGCGGTGCTTTCGCTGCGTCTCCCGACCTCGCCCCAGCCGTCGTAAGCGCTCGCGGAGAACCCCGATTCGCCGGCGGGCCAGCCGCCGGTCGGTCTCGAGCTGCGATTCGCCAGGCCCCCGGGTGCCGATTCCCCCGCCGAGGCGCTCCAGGTGCTGCCACAAGCCTCGCATGCGCGGCAGGTTGTAGTCCAGTTGTGCGAGCTCGACCTGCAGCTTTCCCTCGGCCGTGACGGCGTGCTGCGCGAAGATGTCCAGGATGAGCTGGGTGCGGTCGACGACCCGCAGCTTGAACTCGTCCTCGAGCCGCCGCTGCTGACCAGGATCCAGGTCGTCGTCGACGACGACGGACTCGGCCTCAGCCTCGGCGACCGCGGCTTTCAGCTCGACGAGTTTTCCCTTCCCGACGTAGGTCCGCGCATCCGGTGACGGGCGGCGCTGCACGAGCTCACCAACCGGTAGAACGCCCGCGGTCCGGAGTAGCTCGCGAAGCTCGCCCAGCTCTTCCTCGGCGTCGGCTCCCTGCGGCAGGACCGCGACGAGGAAGCCTCGCTCGGGCTCCGCCCCCGGTGCGGGGTCGGGCTGGTGTGGACTCACGTTGAGATTATGCCCGGGCGCTGCTATCGAGCGAAGACGCGATCCTGCTCGCAGCCTCCTCGAGCCGCTCGTCGGGAACGGTCAGGGAGATCCGCACAAAGCCTTCCCCGCTCGGCCCGAACGACGGGCCGGGCGAGACGACGACGCCCGCTTCGTCCAGGATGAGCTCCGTAAAACCGACCGACGACTGGCCCTCCGGGACGCCAACCCAGATGTAGGGGGTCGCTTGCGGTGGCTTTGCCGGGAGGCCGATGGCCGTGAGCGCGCCCACCATGAGATCGCGGCGACGCCGGTAGATCTCCGACATCTCCTGGGGAAAAGAGCGTGCCTCCCGAAGCGCGGCCACACCCGCCAGCTGAATCGCCTCGAACATCCCGGAGTCGAGGTTCGTCTTGAGTTGCCGGTATCGCTCGACTACCTCGCGGTTGCCGGCGATCCAGCCGATGCGCCAGCCCGTCAGGTTCCAACCCTTGGAGAGGGAGAAGACCTCGGCCCCGACCTCTCGGGCACCCGGAGTCTCGAGAAAGCTCGGGGGTCGATGGCCGTCGAACGCCAGCTCGGTGTACGACGCGTCATGGATGACGATGAGGTCGTGCCTTCCGGCGAACTCCACCGCTTCCTCGAAGCACCCCGCACCGACCGTCGCCCCGGTGGGGTTGTTGGGGTAATTCAAGAAGAGGAGGTTCGCGGCCTTGCAAACCTCGGCGGGGATGCCCGCCAGATCAGGTATGAAGTCTCGCTCGGGCCGGAGCGGCAAGTAATGCACCTTCGCGCCCGCGAACACCGGGCCGGACGTGTAGGGCGGATAGCCCGGCTCGGGAGATAGACAGACGTCTCCGGGGTCG
>CAVTTI010000029.1:0-145460 GCA_963737615.1 uncultured Actinomycetes bacterium
GGCGTCCGGTATCCGAAGGACCGCGAAGCGGCAGCCGCCGGCCGAGCTCCCAGGGACATCTACTACCGGTACTACGGCGCGGTCCGGATGAGATCGACTCCGCTGAGCTGATCCGGGAGGCGTTCGCGCTCATCTACCGGATGCGCCTCCAGCTCCCTACCCGCTTCGTCCTCCTCGATCGCCGCGATCGCGACTCTCGGCTCGGTGGGTCTCGAGCTCTATCCCGACTTCAACGTCTTCGAGGTGGCGAAGCCGTATGCACGTGAGCTCGTCCTCGAGCGTCTCACCCCTCGCCGCATGGCGCTGCGCACGCAGCAGGAGGTCCAGAACTACACGCGGTGTCCACGGCCGCCGTATCAGATCCATGACACCTTCGAGCAGGTCAGGGACGGCCAGATCGAGGTTGGCTTCCGGCACGAAGGGCTCGACGACCTCATCCATCGGCTCGACCTGGTCTCGACCGCGTCGTGCTTGCGGTCATCGCGGGCGCGGGGATCATCGGCTCGAGCCTGATCGGTGCCCTCGCGAACGAGGGACCGAGCATCCTCGGCGTGAACGTGATCTCCGTGATCGGGTTCACTCTCTCGACCATGCTCGCGCTCTGGCTCGTGTGGGGAGTCGTCCGCTCGGGCCGTATTTAGGGGTCTAGAGCGGCGTCAAGACCTGCTCGAGCTGCGAGCGAAGCGATTCGTAGTTCGGCGGAAGTGAAAGCCTCTCGCCCAAATGCTGTGGGTCCTCGTCGGCCGAGAACCCCGGTCCCTTCGTGGCAATCTCGAAAAGGACGCCGCTCGGCTCCCGGAAGTAGATCGAGCGGAAGTAGAAGCGGTCGATGATCGGGGTTGGTCTCGCGCCGGCCTCGGCGACGCGCTTCTGCCACGCCTCGTGATCCTCGAGCTCCGAGGCCCAGGCGACATGGTGAACGGTTCCGGCCCCGCCGATTCCGGGCTCGTCGGGCGGGTTGTCGTAGGCGTAGAAGGAGGCTCTACTCACTCCGCGCGCCTCCCAGGTTCCGCCGCCGGTGTCGCGGAAGCCGAGGGGCTCGCCCAGGAGGGCTGCGCTCCGCGCGGGGTCCCGGAGTACGCCCGCACCCCGTCGAACCCCTGGAGCGCATGCTCGACCGGGATCTCGGCATGTGTCGCGAGGAGTGGCTCGTCAGCCGTCTCGACGAGCGCCAGTTCGAGCCCCATTTCCTCAGGATCGGCGAAACGGAGCCTCCCTGGCTCGCGCTCCGAATCGACGCCCTCGCCTTGTAAACGCTCCGCCCAGAAGTCCAGGGCCTCCTCGGAGCCGACCCGCCAGACGACGCGGTGCACCATTCCCGCGCCGGCCCGGCCCTGGGTGGCTCCCGGGTACTCGAAGAACGTCAGGTCGCTTCCAGGGCTTCCACGGTCGTCGGCGTAGAACAGGTGGTAGACGGTCGGGTCGTCCTGGTTCACCGTTTTCTTCACGAGCCGGAGCCCAAGGACCCGGGAGTAAAAATCCAGGTTTCGGGGCGCGTCTCCCGTGATCGCGGTGACGTGGTGGATGCCGTCGAGCTCCATCAAGGGTGAGAACGTGTCCGGGAGGGATGCATTCTCCGGTGGCGTATGTGGGCCAATGATCGCGAATTTTCTCCGGCGGTGGCGCTACCGAAGCATCCGCCGCGCGTGGGCGCGGGGCCGCATCGACTATTCTGAGGCCCGCGGTCGCGTCGAGCGCCTCGCCCGGGGACTCTGAGGCTTACCAGCGCGATTCCCGCACCAGCGGCTGCTCTTCGGCGGGACGCAGCAGGCCGTGAATCACGAGATTCACGAGCCAGACGATGAGCGCACCCCCCACGGTGGTCCAGAAGCCCCGGACCTCGAAGTCCGGGACGATCAGATCCGTGAGGTAAAGCATGAGCGCATTCACGAAGAGCAGCGCGATCCCGAGGGTGAGGATCACCGCTGGGAGCGCGAGCAGCACCACGATCGGCCGGACGATGAGGTTGACGATTCCGAAGACAAGCCCAGCGAGCAGCAGGACCCAGAACCGGTCTCCGTACGTGATTCCGTCGAGGACGAGCGTTGCCACCCAGATTGCGACGACGTTCGAGAGCCAGCTAAACGCAAAGCGCACGGCAGAAGAATAGGTGCGGCGGCCGTGTCCGATCCGGCGTATGTCAAGAAGGCTCTGGAAGGCTTGTGACAGAGTCGCGCGAAAGGACATCTGGTCGAGGGCTGCCGGCCCGCTGTACGGTCGCTTCATGGCAGGGGAGGCGGTGCTGGTGGTCGAACGGGAGGCTCCGGTCAGAGCGTTCCTCGAGCAGCAGCTCACCGACGACGGGTACGAGGTGCTCTCCACCGAGAGGGCCCGCCAGGCACTCGAGCTGGTCGAGGAGGCTCGGCCGGACCTGGTGCTTCTCGATGCGGTCCTCCCGGACGGTTCGGGCTTCGAGCTCTGCAGTCGGCTCCGCGAGGGTGAGCCCGGTCGCGTCTGGAACCGCGACGTTCCGGTCATCATGGTGAGCTCGCGCAGCGAGCCTGTCGACCGGGTCCGCGGCTTCGCACGTGGCTGCGACGACTACGTCCCGATGCCGTTCGTCTATGAGGAGCTCCTGGCCCGCATCCGTGCAGTGCTCAGGCGTGCAGCCGGACCGCGGCGGGCGCTGCTCGAGGTCAGGGGCCTGACGATCGATCTGGCGTCGCGCACCGTGCGGGTCGAGGGCGAGGCCGCGTCGCTCTCGGCAAAGGAGTACGACCTTCTCGTCGCGCTGGCCGAGGAGCCGGAGCGTGTGTTTGGTAAGGAGGAGCTCCTCCGAGACGTCTGGGGCTTCCGATCACTCGGGCGCACAAGGACTTTGGACTCTCACGCGAGCCGTCTCAGGCGCAAGTTGAACCGCGGCGACGAGCTCGCATACGTGTTGAACGTGTGGGGCGTCGGCTACCGACTCGTGGCTCCCGGGGCCTGAAGCGCGCCCACGTTTATCGGATGTCCGCTTGGGAAGAGTCAGCGGGACACCGAGACGACAAAGGGGAGACACATGGCAGAACTGACGACGCTGGAGAGCAAGCTCGGCGAGGTTCTAGGACTCGCGATGGCGGCCCAGGGGGCGACCGAGAAGGTCATGAAGCTCCTGGATGACGACGGCAAGCAGCTCGAGGTCGAGCTCAAGAAGGTCAATGAGGACGCGACCAGGATCGAGGAGCGGTGCACCGAGGTCGCCGACTCGTTCGACGGCAAGAAGACCGCGATCCTCGAGAAGGCCCGAGAGACGAAGCAGGAAGTGACCGAGATGATGCGGACGTACCTCGGCGAGGATGCGGACGCCCTCGACGGCTTCGAGTTCCTGACGATGGCGGAGGCCGGAGAGATCGGCCATTGGTCCGTGGTCGGCAAACTGAATGAGAAGGCGCGCCACGCGCAGCTGCAAGAGGTCATCGACTGGGCGCTTCCGCTTCAGCAGGAGCACCTCGAGAAGGCGCTCAGGGGATCCCTGGAGCTGGCTGCAGACGAAGATCCACAGGCACCGGCCTAAGCTGAAAAGCACCTTGAGCCGCCGGCCTCGCCGAGGGGTGCGACCGGCGGCTCAGTGCGTGTCAGACGAACGTTGACCTGTCCGCCCTCTAGCCTGGGGCACGTGGCCACGGCAGTCCCGGAGCGGTGCCCGCGCTGTAGTTGGGCCGCAATGGAGTGGCGCCATCAGACGTGGCAGTGCCCGGCATGTTGCTTCAAGCTCGGATGTTGTGAGGGTGATTGTGGGGAGGAGGTCTACGCTGGGAGCGGCGGAGCGACCTCGTCCTCTTCCACCCAGTCGCGCGTCAGCACGAGCCAGAATGCCAAACCCGCGTACGGGCCGTAGCGGCGGAAGCGCCGGATGATCGTCGTGTCTTTCTTCGACCGCCCGCCGGTTACGGCTGCGTACTTCGGCCGAGTCCAGGAGTCGAGGATCAACCTCGAGTAGCGCCCGAGCATCATCATGATGTGGGCAGCCGCGTACGGGCCCACGCCGGGGAGCGCGAGGAGCCGGGCTTCGACCTCGTCGTCGGAAAGCTCTTCCCGGGTTGCATGCCCGAGCTCCTCTAGATCGACCGAGCCGTCTGCGACCGACGACGCGAGCGTTCGGAAGTAAGCAGCCCGGTACCCGGCTCGGACGGTGTTTCGATAGAAGGACTCGTCAGCCTCGGCCATCGCCTCGGGTGTTGGAAACGCACGGCCGAACGGTCCGGTTGCCGGCGCCCCGGGCGCCGCGTCGCCGAGATGCTCGACGAGGGCACCGACCATGCGCTCAGTCGCAGACCAGGCGCAGTTCGTCGTGCACACCGTTTTCACGACCTCCTCGAAGACGGTCTGGCTTCGAATCATGCGGCCCGCGCCGCCCATGGCCCAGGCGAGATCCGGGTCAGAGCGCGCCTGCGCGTAGAAGGGTGAGAGATCTTCGTCGAGGCGCAGGATGTGGCTTACCGCCCACAGGAGGCGGGAGCTCGCGGCGGCGGAAAGCTTTCTGGCTCCGATCATCTCGACCCTTGCAACGTCGTTGCGCCCCTGGGTCACACGGACCCTGCGCGGGCCGAGGCCCTCGATGCGAAGCGTGACGTCGAGACTGCGTGCCTCCGCGTCGATCTGCATCGGCGGCAACTCGACGAGGCCATGCGACTGGAGGGTCCTCCAGAGGTCGACCGGCTCTCCGCCGGCCCCGACGAGTGGTAGTTCTACGGTCGTCACCGAACGTGCTTGAGCTCCCACTCGGAGGGAGTGAACGCTTCGCCGCGAGCGGCGCCTAGAGCAAGCACCGTGGTTCCCTTCGAGCGACCGATCGCCTCTCTGACGACGTCCGGGTCGCGGACGTACACGAACGTTCCGGCCGGGGCTTCGATCGTCTCGTCGCCGACCTGGAACGTCGCGTGGCCGCGTGTGACGAGGTAGAGCTCCTCATGCTGCGTGCCGCTCTCCTCCGTTTCACTATGGCGTTCGATGATCGGCTCTCCGTCGACTCGAGCGACCCACGCGTTCACCCCAAAGCTCTCGATGCCGAAGTGGATCCGGACCGGCTTCCACTCCGGTTCGTCGCCCGCTGCCTCCTCGAGCGGCGGAATGTCGTCGATATGGGCGCTCTGAGCGTTGTCGGACATTCGTCCCTCCCAGTCGAAAAATCGGTCTAGGCCGCTGATGAACCGTCAAGGCTAGAACCTTTACTGTCCAGTGCGCTCTAGCCTTCGCTGGAGACCTCGATAGTGTCCCCCTCCTGGACGCCGAACCGGCGAAACGTACCCTGCGGCACCTCGAGCGCTCCAACGTAGGTGGTTCGAGGGAAATAGAGCCGGCAGGGCTCGGCCCGGCAAGGATCCATGTCGAGGATCTGACTGATCGTCCCCCGGCGATCGTAGAAGGCGATCGAAAGCGAGATCGTCGTGCCTCGCATGACGAACGCAGTCGTCGTCGGGCGATCAAAGAGAAAGATCATGCCGGCGTCCGGTGCGAGGCTCGTCCGGCCCATCAGTCCTCGCTCCCGTTCGGCGGAACTGTCCGCCACCTCAACGGCCACCGTGACGATCCGGTCGCCGTGGAGGACGACCGTTGCGGTCTTGTGCTCACTCTGCGCGCCGCAGCCTGCGACGGGGATTGACAGGGCGCAGACGAGGAGCAGCCTCCACACGACACCATCCTCGCAGCGGCCCAGGTTGGGGGCGGCTTGTCGGCCGCCCAGATCGATCGTTTCGCCGGAAGGACTCTCCCCACACCCCCAGCGGCCTTTCGTTTCATTCGTGAAGCTCCCGCGCGTTTTTCAGGGCTAGGATCGAAAACGGGAGGAGGCTACGGGCACCTGAGCGCGCGTAGAGCTAGGAGACTCCTGCGTCTTCCAGGTCAAGAAGGGCTCGCTTCCGGTCGAGCCCGCCTCCATATCCGACCAGGCTTCCGGATGCACCCACGACGCGGTGGCAGGGGAGAACGATAGGCACCGGGTTGCGGTTCAATGCACCCCCGACAGCGCGAGCCGCCCTCGGCCGCCCGATCCGCTGCGCAAGCCCGCCGTACGTGGCCGTCTCCGCGTAGGGGACTAGAGCCAACTCGCGCAATACTTCCTGCTGAAAAGCCGGCACGCCCGTCAGGTCTACCTCGAGCTCGAAGACTCGCCTCCGGCCTTCGAAGTAGTCGTCGAGCTGGCGCCGTACCGCATCGAGTTGACGCGGCACCCGAAGCACTCTCGCCCCGAATCGATCAGCGAGCCGTTCGAGCTCGGCGTCCGGATCATGATCGGCGTCGAAGCTGATCCGGCAGAGCCCTCGCGAGGTAGCGCCGACGAGGAGAGGACCGATCGGCGAGTCGACCAGATCATAGGCCGCGTCGACGAGTCCCTCTGCGGCGGCCGCTTCTCGGAATCGCCGGTCGACCTCGGTTGGAATTGTCATCGTGTTTCCTCCTTCCGTCGCAGGCGCCGGACGCCGCTCGAGGCCGCCTGGCGGGCTGCCTCTTCGCTCGATCCGAGCGCGCCCGCGATGTCTGCATATGGCAAGTCGTAGCCGTACCGGAGGACGACCGCAGCCCGCTCCGCGGGCGGCAAGCTTCCGGCGAGGTCAGCAAGCTCCGCATACGCCGGGCGCCTGTCGGTCGTGGTGAGCTCGGGCAGGTCGCCGCGCGGCCGCTCCCGCCGCCGCTCGTCGATCGCAATTCGCGTCGCGATCGTGAAGACCCAGGCACGAAGGTGTCGGCCGTGCTCGAGCCGGGCATAGGCCCGGAGCGCCCGGAGAAACGTCTCCTGGAAGGCGTCCTCGGCCGGCTGCCGACCAAGCAGGCGCACGAGGTAACCGAAGACCTCCTCGTGGTGGTCGTCGTAGAACCGCTCGAAGGGCGGAATCGTCACAGCCTGCATCATCTGTTGAAACGCTCGGGACGGGTGAGGTGTGAGACTGGCGAGATGCGGATCGGCGTTGTCGGTCACGTCGAGTGGGTGCAGTTCCTGCGCGTCGCGCGCGTGCCCGCGCGGGGAGAGATCCTGCAGGCGTCGAGCGGATGGGAGGAAGCCGGGGGCGGAGGGAGTGTCGCGGCCGCGGAGATCGCGCGCCTGGCCGGCACCGCCACTCTCTTCACCGTCCTCGGAGACGACGATTGGGGCCACCGCGCCAAGGCCGAGCTCGAGGGTCTCGGTGTCCGGGTCGAAGCGGTGTTTCGCCCCGAACCGCAGCGCCGCGCGGTCACGTTCGCCGACGACGGTGGCGAACGCACGATCACCCTGGTAGGCGACAAGCTTCGGCCCCGGTTCGAGGAGCCCCTGCCCTGGGAGGAGCTTGCATCTTTTGACGGCATCTACTTCACGGCCGGTGACCCGCAGGTCCTTCGCGCGGCTCGGCGAGCTCGGGTCCTCGTGGCGACCGCACGCGAGCTTCCGACCTTGCTGGCTGCCCCGGAGGTCGAGCTGGACGGGGTGGTCTCGAGTGCGAACGATCCTTCAGAGAAGTACTCCGGCGAGCTTCCGCGGACGCCCCGCCTCGTGGTCAGGACAGACGGCGCCTCTGGAGGGAGCTACGAGCCCGGCGACGGCCGGTGGGCGGCCGCGCCCCTGCCCGGAGCGCTGGTCGACTCTTACGGCGCGGGCGATTGCCTCGCGGCCGGTCTCACAGTGGGGCTCGCGGAAGGCCGAGCGGTTTCTGACGCTCTGGCCCTCGCGGCCGAGTCAGCGGCGCGAGCGCTGACGCGGCGAGGTGCACATGGCGCCCCGAACCAAGTCTGAATCCGGAGCCCAGCGGAATTCGGGGGAGGTTTTGGGGTCTCCGGGTTGCGGAGTGGGGTTCTGTGGTTTAGAGTGGGGGAAAGTGGTGGATAACAGAGAGGCCGCCGAATGCTCCTTGGTGAATACGAGCACGCTCTCGATGACAAGAACCGTCTCATTCTTCCCGCCAAGTTCCGTCAGTCCTTTTCTGCGGGGGTCGTCTTGGGGCGCGGGATGGACGGTTGTCTCGTCGTGTACACGCGCGACGGCTGGGAGTTGTTTGTCGAGCTGCGACTCGCCGGCCTCGATCCGTTTAGCCGAGAGGCGCGTCAGATGAGTCGCTTTGTCTTCGCGGGAGCATCCGAGGCAGAGCTCGACAAGCAGGGCCGCGTGATGGTGCCGCAGCCGCTCGTCGAGCACGCCAGGCTCGACCGCGAGGTCGTGGTCGCCGGCGTTCGCGATCACCTCGAGATCTGGGACCGCGCTGCTTGGCGCAAACAACTCGAAGAGGTCGAAGGGAGTGCTGAGCTTGTTGCAGAACGCCTCGCAGCAAAGCAAGACTGATCACGTCCCCGTCCTCGCCGACGAGGTGCGCGAGCTCCTCGACGTGAGTCCCGGGGAAACCGTCGTCGACGCGACGTTCGGTGCGGGTGGACATGCGACCGCGCTGTGTGCCGACCTCGAAGGGAAGGGTCGGTTCATCGCAATCGACCGTGACCCGACCGTCCGCCCGTACTTCGAGCGCCTCCAGCGACGCTGCCACGGTGTCCAAACCCGGTTTCTGCGCGGGGATTTCGACGTCGTCATGGCACAGCTTGCCCAGAACGACGTCCAGGCCGACGCAGTGCTCCTCGACCTCGGAGTCTCGAGCATGCAGATCGACCGGCCGGAGCGCGGCTTCTCATACGCCGTTGACGCGCCGCTCGACATGCGAATGGATCCCTCCGGGGAGCGCTCCGCGAAAGAAGTCGTAAACGAGGCCGGCGAGCGAGAGCTCGCAGACGTGTTCCGTCGCTACGGCGAAGAGCGCTTCTCCCGCCAGATCGCCTCCGCGATCGGCCGCCGGCGCCGGGAGCAGCCCTACGAGCGGACGTCGGAGTTGGTCGAGACCGTCCGTGAGGCGATACCCGCTCCCAGACGGTTCGGCGACGGGCACCCGGCCAAGCGTGTCTTCCAAGCTCTTCGTATCGAGGTCAACGACGAGCTCGGCTCTCTGGAGCGTGCTTTACCTTCCATCCTGAGCATGCTCCGGCCGGGTGGACGGGTTGCTGTGATCAGCTTCCACTCGCTCGAAGATCGCATCGTAAAGCGGTTCTTCGCTGCCGAGGCGCACGGCTGCACGTGCCCGCCCGACTTTCCAGTGTGTGTATGCGGAAAGGAGCCGCGCGTGCGTCTCGTGACGAAGAAGGCCGTCCGCCCATCACCAGCCGAGGTGGCGGTCAACGTCCGTTCCGCGTCGGCCCGGCTCCGCGTCGCGATGAGGACGGAGGCGTAGCGTGTCCTCGGCAGCCGCACGAGCCGAACCGCGGATCAAACGAGCACCCAGGCGCACGGCGCAGCCGGCGGCGCGGCTACGCTCCCGTCCGCGTCCGGCGGCCCGGCCTCGAGTCGCCGGAGGAGTGCTCTGGATCGTGATCGTGGCGGTGCTGCTCGCCGGCATCGTCGCGCTGAACGTCGCGGTGCTCGGGCTCAACATGGAAGTTGAGCGTCTGGACACCCAGAAAGAACGGATCCAGTCGCAGACGGCGGAAATCGCTACTGAGCTCTCGAGTGCAGCAGCCTCGGGGCGGGTCGAGGCCGCCGCCCGAGGGCGTCTCGGGCTCGTCGACGCGAATCAGACTACGTACGTCCAGGTGAGCCGCCGCGGCCGGTGACCGCGCGCCTCGTCAACCGGAGGATTCGCCTACTCGTCGGGGTGTTCGCCTGCATCTTCGCCGCCACATTCGCGAGGGCAGCATGGTTGCAGGCCGTGGAAGCTCGGGGTCTGAACGCGCTCGCGACGAGTCAGCATCGCGAGACGCTCACGGTGCCGGCGCGTCGCGGCACGATCTACGATCGCACGGGCAGCGAGCTTGCAATCGGAGCGCGGGCGATCACCGTCTATGCGAACCCGAAGCAGGTTCGAGACCCGCGAAGCCTGGCTGAACAGGTGGGCGCTGCGCTAGAGATCGATCCTGCGGAGCTCTATCCACTCGTGGCCGATCGGAGTCGAGGGTTCGTCTACCTTGCGCGCAAGGCGGATCCGAAGCTTGCAGAAGCGCTCGAAGCCAAGCACTTGGTCGGGCTCGGGTTCATCCCCGAGGAGCGACGCACGTATCCCCAGAAGTCAGTTGCTTCGGAGGCGGTCGGGTTTGCGGGTACGGACAACAAGGGGCTTGCAGGGATCGAGTTTCGGCTCGATCGCCTGCTTGCCGGTTCATCCGGAAGCGAGTCGGTCGTGCGTGATCCCTTCGGGCGAGTTCTCAAGGTGGTCGAGACGAAACCCGTCAAAGAGGGCCGGGACGTCTATCTGACGCTCGATCACACGCTCCAGAGCCAGGTGGAGCGCATCCTTGGGAACGCGCGAACGCAGTGGGCGGCCAAAGCGGCGACGGCGATCGTCATGGATCCCCACACGGGAGCCATGCTCGCGATGGCGGTCGAGCCCGGGTTTGACGCGAACAGGTTCGGGGAGCTCAAGGAGGGTCGAGAGCGGAATCGCGCCGTCACGGACACCTACGAGCCGGGATCGACGTTCAAGGTCGTGACCCTTGCCGGAGCCCTGGAAAGCGGCATGGTCACGCCGTTGACCCAGTACACCCTCCGGCCGGAGATCCGGGTCGCCGACCGCGTCATCCACGACGCGGAACCTCGCGGGACCGAGACGATGACCGTCTCCCAGATCCTGTTCCAATCGTCAAACGTCGGCGTGATCACGCTCGCCCTCGGCCTGGGGAAAGAACGGCTTGCGAGCTGGATCGACCGGTTTGGATTCGGCCACCGCACGGGCATCGACTTCCCCGGTGAAAGCCGCGGAATCGTCCTTCCGCCCGAGCGCTGGTCCGGTTCGACGATCGGAAACGTCCCGATCGGCCAGGGGATCGCGGTCACCCCCATGCAGATGGCAGCCGCCTACGCCACGATCGCCAACGGCGGTGTCGAGGTGCGACCACATCTCGTCGACCGGGTCGAGGGCGGAAGCGCGTGGAAGGCCATGCGCCGCCGGGTCTTGTCCGCGAACACTGCAGAGGCGCTGACGTCGATGCTGCGCCAAGTGGTTGGCAATGACCAGGGCACCGGGCAGGAGGCCCAGATACCGGGTTACTCGATTGCAGGCAAGACCGGAACCGCGGCAAAACCCGACCCCGTGTTGGGTGGCTACTCGACTTCGAAGTATGTGGCCTCGTTCGTCGGGTTCCTGCCGGCATCGAACCCACGGCTCGTGATCCTCGTCGCGATCGACGAGCCAAAGGGCGCAATCTGGGGCGGCTCCGTCGCAGCTCCGGTCTTCTCCCAGATCGCGCGCTTCGCACTGCAGTACCTGGAAGTTCCGCCCGACGTAAAGTCGGACGGGAGCCCAATCGCAACGGGCTTCGGGTAGGGCACCGCGATCTCCGCGTCCACCACCCGCGAGCTTCGCGGCAACCCGGCGCTGAACTAGCTCGTGAGCGTCTGCGCCCACTGCGGCAAGGAGCTAACGGCGGGGCGGGTCTACTGCTCCTCCGCCCATCGCAAGCATGCTTGGCGGCGGCGCCGGGCCGGGCTTCGGGAGGACCTTTCCCGGAGGGCGTCCAGGCTGGGAGCATCTCGCTTCGGAGCCTCCGGAAGAGGCGATGAGCGGCGGTATGTCGATGTCCTTACCGCTCGCGCTCGCTGAGGGCTTCCTCGGCGCTAGCTCGTTGTCGGCCGGCCGTGGACGCGGTCGTAGAGTTCTTGCGCGATCTCCACGGCCTTGTCCTCCGAGGTCGTGCCCGGTGGGCCGCTGAGATCGATGTCGTAGGCGAAGTCGCCGTCCGCGAAGAAGATGGCGTACGAGTCTTGGGGGTGGTCGTCGGACGCCCCCGCCGCCTGCACGGCCTCTTCCGAGGCATAGCGTCGCACGCCGGTGGCGCCTGGGATTCCGTCGACGTCGAACTCGCTCACCGAGAACGCGCACGACTCCGGACACGGCCGGAGGCTGTCGGTGTGGAAGAAGTCAGCCATCTTCTTGGCGCTGTCGGGTGAGTCGAACTGGACGACGAGGCTAAACGTGTGGGCGTCGTCCTTCGAATGCACGTCGCCGAAGTAGCGGGTGTCGCGGATCGCCTGCACGAACCCGACGGTTTGGAGATCCTCGGTCTCCTGCTCGGTCGGATTGATGAACGCATCGCCCATCTTCTCGGCGAACTCATCCTCGTCGGCCGCCGTCTGCCGCTTCTCAACCGGATCGGGCTTGGAGTCCGGGGCGTCCTCCTCGGTCACCACCCGCTGGTCGAGCGCGAGCGGCCCCGTCGAGGTGGCCTCGTCGCTCCCGCCGCCGCAGGCGGCGAGTCCGAAGACCGCAGTCACGGCGAATGCGAAGAGGAGAGCCTTCAAGAGGCCAATATTACGACGCAGCTACGTAGTGGAGTCAAGGATGGAGGCTTCATGTGGCGAGGCAGTAACGGCCAGCGACGCAGGGCGGGACGATGACCCTCACCCCTCTCTTTTTTTCTTCTTCTTTAGGAAGGGGGGTGGTCTAGTTGGAAAGCGAGATGCCTAGATACCCCGCGGTACACGCAGTTGGAAAGCGCCCGCTCGACCTTCTTCGGCGCCTTCACGACGCCGCCCCTCTGACCGGAATCGGCCCTAAAAGCCCATCGAGTAAGGCTTCAAGGAGGCCCGACTCGTGTCCGGCGGCGTCCCGCCGGACGCCCCGCAGACCGCGGAGCAGCCGACCCCCTAGGCACTCAAGGAACGTCTGGACCCGGCGGCCTCCTCCCCGAGTCGATCGTATGAGCGAGGAGCGCGCGGGTGTGTCGCGAAATGAGAAAAAGCACGAGGAAATGCGCGGGTTTTCCGTGTCACAAAGTCCACGGGAGGGGTAGGCCACGCTGGTAGAATCCGCCGCCATCGAGCTGGAGAGCCTGAGCCAGGCCGTGGGCCCGACGCGCACGGTTAACCCCGGCCCCGCCGACATCACCGATCTCGCGTACGACGCGCGCCGCGTGACGGCCGGGGCTCTCTTCGCCTGCGTACCCGGCCAGCGAGTGGATGGTCACGACTTTGCGGCGGACGCTGTCGACCGAGGAGCGGCCGCACTGATCGTCGAGCGCCAGCTCGAGTTACCCGTTCCACAGCTAGTCGTCACTGATGCCCGGGAGGCGATGGCGCTGGCTGCCGACGCGTTCTTCGGCCGTCCGACACGCGAGCTTCTCGTCGCGGGTGTGACGGGAACGAACGGCAAGACAACGACCGCGTTCTTGCTCTTCTCAATCCTTGCCGCAGCCGGTATGCGTCCGGGGTTGCTCGGCACCGTGGAGAGCCGGGTGGGCGGGGAGCGACGCGCCGTCACCCGGACGACGCCGGAGGCGATCGATCTTCAGCGGACGTTCCGTGAGATGCTCGACGCGGGCGATCGCAGTGTCGCGATGGAGGCTTCCTCGCACGCCTCCGAGTTGCGGCGCCTGCTCGGCGTTCGCTTTGCCGTACTACTTTTTACGAACCTGTCTCAGGATCACCTCGACTTTCACGAGACAATGGAGAGGTACTTCGAGGCCAAGCGTAGGCTCTTCGTCGAGCCTGACCCGGACGGACGGCGCCCGCCAGCCGCGCTGAACGTCGGTGACGTGCATGGGCGACGCCTGGCCGAGGAGGTTCGTGAACTCGGGATGCCACTCCTCACGTTCGGGATCGTGGACGACGCAGACGTCAGGCCAGAGTCGCTCGAGATCGGCCCTGGCGGCTCGTCATTCACAGCTGCAGGCATCCCGATCTCGAGCAGGTTGCGCGGGCGCTTCAACGTCGAGAATGTCCTGGGCGCGGTCGCCGCGGCCCGGCTCCTCGGTGTCGAAGACGCCGCGATCCGTCGAGGCATCGAGCATGTCGCTGGGGTTCCGGGTCGGTTCGAGGCGGTGGACGAGGGGCAGCCTTTTGCCGTGCTGGTCGACTATGCGCATACGCCCGAAGCGCTGGAAAACGTTCTCACGGAGGCGCGGGCGATCACCGTAGGCCGTCTGCACTGTGTCTTCGGATGCGGCGGCGACCGCGATCGCGGCAAGCGTCCTCTCATGGGTGAGGTCGCCACGCGCCTCGCCGACAATGTCGTCATCACGTCAGACAACCCACGAAGCGAGAAGCCGGAGGCGATCATCGAGGAGATTCTCGAGGGGGCCGGCCCGGGAACGGAGGTCGAGCCGGACCGGGCGCTCGCTATCGCACGCGTGCTCGAGGCGGCGCAGGGTGGCGACGTGGTGGTGATCGCGGGCAAGGGGCACGAGCCCGGGCAGGAATTTCACGATCGGACGATCCCGTTCGACGATCGAGTAGTCGCACGGGACGCGCTACGCCGGCTTCGCGCCGGAGCGTCAGCATGATTCCACTCGCCCTCAACGAGATCAGCTCGCTCGCACGAGGCCGACTCGAAGTCGTTCCGGGTGCCGATCTCGTGACCGGCGTTCAGATCGATTCGAGACGTGTCGAAGCAGGCGATCTGTTCGTTGCGGTCGGGTCCGGTGTGGACTACGTGCCCGAGGCCCTCGAGCGAGGGGCGGCCGCAGCGCTCGTCCCCGAGGACGCCTTCGCTGCGCTAGCGGCGCTGGGTGGCACAGTTCGCGAGCGCTCTTCCGCTCGCGTGGTCGCAGTCACCGGCTCGGTCGGGAAGACGACGACGAAAGACATTCTCGGGGCGCTCTGTGGCCCGCACACTCCCACCGTGGTGGCGGAAGAAAGCCAGAACAACGAGATCGGCCTGCCGCTGACGTTGTGCCGGATCGAAGCCGACACACAGGTCGTCGTCCTGGAGATGGGGATGCGCGGGCTCGGGCAGATCGCCGAGCTTTGCGCGGTCGCCCGACCCGACGTCGGAGTGGTCACGAGCATCGGGCCTGTCCACCTCGAGCTGCTCGGAACGGTCGAGAACGTGGCCCGCGCCAAGGCAGAGCTGATCGAAGCTCTTCCTAGGGGTGGTGCAGCAGTCGTGCCGAGCGGCGAGCCGCTGCTCGAGCCCTTCGTTGGACGGGGCGATCTTCGAGTGTTTCGGTTCGGCGCAGGAGGGGACGTGAGCCTGGAGGCCTTTCGCCCTGGCCCGATCGGTTCTGAGGTTGAGGTCGAGGTCCTCGGGGAGCGGCTCACCCTCGAGCTGCCCATCGGCGCCCGGCACAACGCCACGAACTTCCTTGCAGCGCTCGCTGCCTACGTGGCGCTCGGTTTCCCGGTCGCCGAGGCTCGCAAGGGCGGAGCCGCGATCAAGCTCTCGCGTTGGCGCGGTGAAGAGTTTCCGCTTCCCGGTGGCGGAGTGCTCGTGAACGACGCCTACAACGCGAACCCGGTGTCAATGGCGGCCGCGCTCGACCACCTCGGCGAACGTGCGGGCTCCAGTCGCAAGGTGGCGATCCTCGGGGAGATGGCGGAGCTCGGCCCGGCAGGCGCGGACTACCACCGGCAGGTGGGCGAAGCCGCTACGCACGCCGGGGTGTCCGTTCTCGTGGCGGTCGGCTCGCTCGCTGCGGGGTATCTGGAGGGGGCTCACGTTCCGACGATGCGTTGGGCGGCGGATGCTCAGACGGCGCTCGCTGAGGCCTCCGCGCTCCTGGAGCCGGGCGACTGGGTCCTCGTCAAGGGATCTCGGTCGGTCGGGCTCGAAGTCGTTGCCGAGGGACTCGCGGGCATTCCCGCCTGAACCGTGACGGAAGTCCTCCTCTCCGGGATCATCGCAATGATCATCTCCATCGTGGCGGGCCCGAAGTTCATCGACTTTCTGCGGCGAAACGAGCTCGGCCAGCACATTCGCGAAGAGGGTCCCAAGGGCCATGTCACGAAGCAGGGCACCCCGACCATGGGCGGCCTGCTGATCATGCTCTCGATGTCGATCCCGTTCCTCCTCTTCTCGGAGCACACGCTGCCCGCGCTCACGGCCTTCTTCGTGACTTTGGGCTGCGCGGCGATCGGCTTCGTCGATGACTGGACGAAGCTGACGCATCGCCGTTCGCTCGGCCTGGCAGGGCGCTGGAAGCTCCTTGGGCTCGGTGCGATCACGCTCGTGGTCGCACTTGTCGTCTACAACCGCGACTTCAAGACGACCGTGTATCTGCCCCTTCTCGACGTCGACCTGCCTCTGTCGTGGGCGTGGTACGGGCTTCTTTTCATCATCATCGCCGGGGCGGCGAACGGGGTGAACCTCACCGACGGCCTTGACGGTCTTGCGGCGGGGACGGCGACGATCGCCCTCCTCACCTACACGGCGATGACCATCGTCGCGTACATCGTTTCGCTGCGGACCGGCACCGGCGACAAGGCGGACCTCGACCTGGCCATACTCGGCGCGAGTCTGATCGGAGCCTCGATCGGTTTCCTCTGGTACAACGCCTTCCCCGCTCAGGTGTTCATGGGGGACACGGGGTCAATGGGACTCGGAGGCGCCCTTGCGGCGTTTGCGATCATGACGAAGACCGAGGTGCTCCTGACGCTGATCGGCGGGATTTTCTTGATCGAGGCGCTGTCGGTCATGCTCCAGGTGTTCACGTTCAAGTGGCTCGGCCGTCGCGTTCTGCTCATGGCGCCGCTCCACCATCATTTCGAGATGAAGGCGTGGTCGGAGTCGCGAATCATGGTGCGCTTCTGGATCGCAGCCGCAATCTTCTGCGCGTGCGCCTTCGTCCTCTACTACCAGTCGTTCTCGAAGTTCGCGTCCTGAGCCTGCGACTCGAAGAACGCGGCCGCCTCTTCGCCGCTCGGAACATTGACGAGGTTCTCGAGATGATTCTCGTCCGGATAGCCGGCCTCGCGCATCCGCCGGATCGCCACCTCGACGTCGTAGTCGGTTCGCCGCAGATCGACGTTCGGGCCGAGGAGCGCCCAGTACGCGCCCCCGCGGTCCTCGTAGGGCATTCCGATACTTCCGGCATTCACGAGCCGAACGCCGGCGACCTCTCGGTCGAACTGGGTATGCGTGTGGCCACAGACGACGACTCGTTCAGAAACACCGGCAAGCGCGGCGGCGACCCGCAACTCGGGAGACACCGAGGTCAGGATCTCCTCGTCGCTTCGCGGCGATCCGTGGCAGAAGACGGTTTGCCCGAGCCCGTCGACGTCGAGGGTCACACTTGTGGGGAGATCGCGGAGGAACCGGCGCTCCTTCGTATTCAATCGGTCGGCGACCCAGAGGCCGGGCTCGCGATCACCGTTACCGCGCACCCAGACGGTGTCGTCGCCGAGATTGCGGATCAGCGAGAGAACCTCGCGTGGCATCGGGCCTGCCACGACATCTCCACCTACCACGATGCGATCGACGGAGCTCGCAGCGGCCTCAGCGAGCACCGCCTCGAGAGCAGGGAGGTTCCCGTGGACGTCGTACAGAGCGGCAATTCGCACTGACACCATGATGCCGCGCCGCGCGCTCGTCCTGGGGCTTGCCCGCTCAGGTGAGGCAGCCTCGCTTGCCCTTGCACGGCACGGTGTGGATGTTGTCGCCGTCGATCGCACCGAAACCGGCGCTCTGGGGAGGCTTCGCGAGGCCGGCGTAGAAGTCGTCGTGGGTGCGGAAGATCCCGCGCTCCTCGACGGCATGGACCTGATGGTGAAAAGCCCTGGAGTGCCCCGCGATGCTCCGCTCGTGGTGGCTGCGCGGCGCCGTAACACGACCGTCTGGAGTGAGATCGAGCTCGGGTCGAGACTCATCCCGAACTCCATCCTCGGCGTCACCGGCACGAACGGGAAGACGACCACAAGCGAGCTTCTCGGCGCGATTTTCCGCGCGGCCGGCAAGCCCGTTTCCGTGGCCGGGAATGTCGGACGTCCCCTGACCGCACTCGACGGCGTCGTGCCGGCGGACGCATGGGTGGTCTGCGAGCTGTCGAGCTTCCAACTCGAGGACATCGAGAGTTTTCGTCCGCAGGTGGCAGTGCTGCTGAACCTGACGCCGGACCACCTGGACCGCCACGGAACCTTCGAGGACTACAAGACGGTGAAGCTTCGGATCTTCGAGAACCAGACTGCCGACGACGTGGCGCTCGTGCCCAGAGGCTTTCCCCGATCCCGGGCGCGGCTCGCCGGGTCGAGTTCGCCGCCGTCGACGAGCTTCCCGCCGAACCGCGTCTCCCGGGGACACACAACCGCGAAAACGCAGCTGCGGCTACGGCCGCTGCGCGGCAGGCCGGGATCGACGATGTCGCGATCGCGGATGGGCTTCGAAGCTTCCAGGGCGTGCCGCATCGACTTGAGCTCGTCGGGGAGGTGGGCGGCATTCGCTTCGTCAACGATTCGAAGGCAACCAATCCCGAAGCGGCCGAGCAGGCGCTCACTGCCTATCCGCCGGGCCTCCGGCTCATCCTCGGCGGAAGTATCAAAGGGTCATCGTTTGATGGGCTCGCCCGTGCGGCGAGGGAGCGTGGGGTGGCTCGCGCCTATTTGATCGGCGAGTCGGCCGACGACATCGCAGAGGCATTGGTTCGTGCGGGCGTGGCCTTCACGCACGCCGGCGACCTCGAGCGGGCCGTCGAGCAGGCTCTCTCGGATGCCGAGCCGGGTGACGTCGTCCTGCTCTCGCCTGCGTCAGCGAGCTACGACCAGTTCGAGAACTTCGAGGAGCGTGGGGCTCGCTTCCGAGCAATCGTGGAGGCGCTTTGATCAGCCGGCGGGGAGATCTTCTAGACGCGCGTGTATGTCGGGTCCCGACCCGCCCCCCTGCTCACGCGCGAGCGTACCGCGGGAATGCGCACACGTGGCACGTGGTTTGCTCCGGATCTCGTACGAGTGACGCACTTCTCTCCCACCGGAAGGCCGAGCGACCGTGAGGCGGCCGGCGCGGTCTCAGCTCGAGTTCCACCTCCTCGTTCTCGTCACGCTCGGTCTCGTTGCATTCGGGCTGGTGATGGTTTACAGCGCCAGCTCCGCCCGCGGCCTCATCGCGTCGGACGATCCGGCGTACTACCTGAAGCGCCAGGCAATCTACGCAGTCGTCGGCCTCGTCGCGCTCGTCCTCCTGTCGCGCACCGACTTCCGGAAGCTCCGTCACGTCGGTGGGCCGATGCTCACATTGGCCTTCTTCCTCCTCGTGGCGGTGCTGGTCGTCGGAACGAGCGTGAACGGTGCCAAGCGTTGGATTCCGCTCGGTGCGTTCTCGTTCCAGCCCTCCGAGCTCGCCAAGCTAGGACTCGCCCTCTGGCTCGGCGCACGACTTGCCCGCAAGCCCGCCCCTCGCTCGCTCGGGGAACTGGCCAAGCCCGTTGGACTCGTCGTCTGCCTCGCGTGCGGGCTCATCGTCGTCGAGCCGGACCTCGGCACAGCGATTGCGATCGCGATCATGGTCGCCGCCATGCTCGTCGTGTCCGGCACACCTCTGCGCGTGCTCGCAGCATCCGGCGGGCTCGGACTGTCCGTTCTCATGCTCGCGATCTGGTTCGAGCCGTACCGACGCGCCCGTCTCTTCAGCTTCATCGACCCGTGGAGCGACCCGCAGAACGCCGGTTTCCAGACCGTGCAGGCGATGATCGCGCTCGGCTCCGGCGGTCTCTTCGGCGTCGGCCTCGGAGAGAGCGTGCAGAAGATCTACTACTTGCCCGAGGCCTCGACGGACATGATCTTCGCGATCATCGGGGAGGAGCTGGGGCTCGTGGGAGCCATGGGCGTCATGGGCGCGTTCGTCCTCCTCGGATACGCCGGATTCAACGTCGCCCTGAGGTGCCGCGACCCGTTCGGAAAGAGACTCGCTACGGGACTGACTGCCCTCCTCTGCGGACAAGCGGCAGTCAACCTGTGTGCCGTCATGGGCATCGCGCCGTTGACCGGTATACCCCTGCCGTTCGTGAGCTACGGGGGGTCCAGCCTCATCGTCGCGCTCGCGGCCATCGGGATCCTCCTTAACATCGCGCAGAACCATGCAGCCGAAGCAGTCGCTCAAGTGCCTGATCGCCGCCGGAGGCACAGCCGGGCACGTCCTCCCAGCGATCGCCGTCGCGGAAGCGCTGGTCGCGCGCGGCGTCAGCGTGACGTTCGCAGGCGCACAGCGAATTGAGCGCCGGCTGGTCCCGGAGGCCGGCTTCGAGCTCGACGAGTTCCATGTTGAAGGCTTCCCGCGGAGGCCCAGTCTTCGCCTGATTCGAGCCTTCGGACTCGCGGCCCAGGCGCCGGTCGCCTGCGCGCGGATTCTCCGACGGCGAAAACCGGATGTCGTTCTCGGGGGCGGCGGGTATGTCGCAGGCCCAATGGTGCTTGCGGCCGGTCTCCTCCGCATCCCCGCGGCACTCACCGAGGCCGATGCGCACCTGGGCTTGGCGAACCGTCTCGCTGCCCCTGTTGCGCGGAAGGTCTTCCTTTCCTTTCCGATCGAGGGGGTCGAGGGATCGAAGTACCGAGTTGTGGGTCGGCCCATCCCTGCCCGGTCGAAGCCGGCCGATCGGGACGAAGCTCGCAGAGCGTTTGGGCTCCCCGAGGACGGACGGGCGGTGCTGGTCTTCGGAGGGAGCCTGGGCGCGCGCCGGCTGAACCAAGCGGCGCTCGAGGCGTGGGCAGACGTGGGGCCACCCGTTCTGCACATCGCCGGCGAGCGGGACTTCGAGACCCTCGACAGACCGACGCGCAAGGACTACGTTCTCCTCCCGTTCACGGAGGACTTCGGCGCCGCGGTCTCGGCTGTCGATCTCGTCGTCGCGCGTGCGGGAGGCTCCGTGTGGGAAGTCGCCGCCGCCGGAAAGCCCGCCCTGCTCGTGCCCTATCCGGAAGCGGCGGCGGACCACCAGACCGCGAACGCCCGCTATTTCGAGCGAGGAGGAGCTGCAGTCGTCGTCCCCGAAGCCGAGCTCGACCTGAAGCGGCAGGCGGAGGAGCTGCTCGCGGACGATGAGCGTCTCGAGCGGATGGCAACGGCAATGCGCTCGCTGGCACAACCGGACGCAGCGGCCGTCGTCGCCGAGGAGTTGATCGCGCTTGCTACCGCTTGACGGACGGCGTCTCTGGCTCGTCGGTATCGGCGGAGCCGGGCTCAGCGCCTACGGGATTCTGGCGCGGGCATGGGGTGCCGACGTGGCGGGTTGGGACCGGGTCGAGACGCCCTACCTAACCCGTGTTCGCGCCGAGGGCATCCCTGTCACGATCGGACCGGATCCGGTCGCCGGTCCATCCGGATTCGAGACGATCGTCTCGACCGCATTCGCAGGGCGGGTCGAGGGAAAGAGCCGTTCCGACCTTCTGACCGAGCTGGTTTCGCTGCGGCGCTCCATCGTCGTCACCGGTGCACACGGGAAGACGACGACCGCAGCCATGATCGCCTTCTGCCTCCAAGAGCTCGGGCAAGAGCCCGCCTACCTGATCGGAGCCGAGGTACCTCAGCTGGGAGGGAACGCAGGCACGGGTGAGGGATGGCTCGTGGTCGAGGGGGACGAGTCCGATCGGACGGCCTTCGCGCTCGAGCCCGAGATCGCCGTCGTCACGAACGTCGAGCTCGACCACCACACGACCTTCTCCTCCCTGGCCGAGCTCGAGGAGTGCTTTCGCCGTTGGATCGCCGAACGTGTCGAATCTTCGGTCGTGTGGGGGCCCGACCTCGAGCCGGCTGACGTTCGCCTCGCTGTCCCGGGGGAGCACAATCGCCGGAACGCGGCGTGTGCGCTTGCAGCCCTGCGGCTCGCGGGGATCGCGGAGGTGGACGCTGTCCGCGCTCTCCGGGACTACACCGGGGCGGGCCGCCGGTTCGAGCTTCGTGGGGAGTCGCGTGGGGTGCGGCTCTACGACGACTACGCTCACCATCCTACGGAGGTCGCTGCCACCCTCGCGACCGCGCGGGCGCTCGCAGGGACGGGCAGAGTCATCGCGGTTTTCCAGCCACATCTGTACTCGCGGACGGCGTATCTGGCGCACGAGTTCGCGACCGCACTTTCCCGCGCCGACACCGCCATCGTGACCGAGATCTATGCGGCGCGCGAGGAGCCCTGGCCCGGGGTAACCGGCAAAGCCATCGTCGACCGCCTCACCGAAGTTCGGCCTGGGATGCCGGTCGGGTGGGCACCGAGGCTGGACGACGCCGCAATTCTCGCGGCCGACAGGCCGCGGGCCGGCGACCTCGTGCTCACTCTCGGAGCGGGAGACATCGAGGCGATCGGGCCTGTGATTCTGGAACGGCTGGGGCGATGAAGGAGGGCGTGCGCCTCTCCCGGTACACGACGATCGGAACCGGGGGCCCCGCACGGTGGCTCGCCGAGCCGGAGACGACGGAGGAACTCGTCGAGGTCCTCGCGTGGGCGCGCGACAAGGAGCTTCCGGTCGTAGCTGTCGGCCTCGGTTCGAATCTCCTCGCCGCCGATGAGGGCTTCGCCGGTGTCGCACTCAAGCTCGCGGGCGCGCTGACGGTCGCGAAGACCGGAGAAGGGGTTCTCATGGCGGGCGGAGGCGCCGCGAATGCGGTCTGCCTTCACCGCGCGCGGGCGGCCAACCTGGGCGGGCTCGAGTTTCTGTGCGCGATTCCGGGGAGCGTGGGTGGCGGTGTCTGGATGAACGCCGGCGCGTATGGGAGCGACATTGCGGCCGTGCTCAGCCGTGCGCTCGTCGCGGACGCGCTCGGGGCCCGGTGGCAGACCCCGCAGGAGCTCGGCCTCACGTACCGGCGCTCCGACCTCCGGCACGGCCAGGTCGTCGCGGGCGTGGAGTTCCGTCTCGAGTCGAGACCGGAGCCGGAAATCAAAGACATCGTCGCGGGCATGCAGGAAAAGCGGAAAGCCGCACAACCCACGAACAAGCGGACGTTCGGGAGTGTGTTCAAGAATCCGGATCACGAGCTCTCTGCCGGGCGGATGCTCGAGGCCTGCGGCCTGCGCGGCTACTCGATCGGCGGGGCTCGAATCTCGCCCAAGCACGCGAACTTCATCGAGAATGACGGGCGTGCGCGATCCGTCGACGCGATCGCCTTGATCGTGGAGGCCCGGCGCCGGGCGTTCGCCGAGTACGGGGTCAGTCTCGAGCCGGAGGTGCAGCTCGTCGGACCCCTGGAGATCCCCGCCATCGAGGGGGCCGGAGAGCCCGGGTAGGAGCGGGGGAGCGCGCGGCGAAGTGGCGATGGTGGCTCGCCGGCTCGCACTCGCCGCCGCTCGGTCGCAGCCGATTCGGCCTGCGCTTGCACTGCCACGACTTCATTTCTCACTCGGGCGCACGCTCGTGGGCGTCGGGGTGGTCGTCGGAGTCCTCTCCCTCGGGTATCTGGCGGCGCGCTCGACATCGCTTTTCGCCCTGCACTCGGTTGCTGTGAGCGGTGCCAGAGGTGCTGTGGAAGCCGATGTCCGCGCTGCGCTTCGGCCTCTCGACGGAGAGAGTCTCGTCACTGTCGATACAGACACGGTCGAGCGTCAGCTCTCGGCTCTCCCTTCAGTACGGGCCGCGCGTGTCGACAGGGCGTTCCCACACGGACTCCGAGTCGTGGTGGTCCCGGAACGCCCGGTGGCCGTTCTCCGTTCTGGACGAGCAGCTTGGGTCCTCTCGGGGAGCGGTCGGATCATCCGGAACATCGGGTCCAGCACGAACAGGCGGTTGCCGCGGATCTGGCTCGCCGCCGGCGCGGTGTTCGAGCCCGGGGCGACGCTCGCGATTCCGACGGCGTCGAAGGCGCTTAGGGTCATTGCCTCATTGCCTGCGCGGTTCCCTCTGCAGGTGCGGACAGCGCGAACGACAGGAGACGGTGTCGTCCTTGCGTTGTCGATCGGGATGGAGATTCGCCTGGGCTCAGCGGATGATCTGGACGCGAAGCTTGCCTCCGCTGCCGCGGTGCTGCGACGTCTCTCGGACTCAGAACTGGCGGAGTTCGACTACCTGGATGTCAGCCTGCCCGAGCGACCCGTCGCTGGTGTCAACTCTCAAGTCGATGGTTGAGGGTTAGACTTTACCCACAAAAGCCCTGCAAACGAGCGTTTGACACAAGAGGATAAGCTGCGTAAGGTCAGCCGTACGCTCAAGTCGAGCTTCAGCTATCTTCCTTTCGGATGAGAGACACCTCGGGCAGCTATATAGCGGTGATCAAGGTCGTCGGCGTCGGCGGCGGTGGCTCGAACGCCGTCACCCGGATGGTCGACGCGGGAGTCACGGGCGTCGACTTCATCGCGGTCAACACGGACGCGCAGGCTCTGCTCGGCTGCGATGCCGATGTGAAGCTCCACATCGGTGCTCAGGCGACGCGCGGGTTGGGCGCGGGCGCGAACCCGGAGGTCGGACAGGCGGCTGCCCTCGAGAGCCGGGACGAGATCAAAGAGGCGCTGAAAGGTGCCGACATGGTCTTCGTCACCGCCGGCGAAGGTGGGGGCACCGGTACGGGCGGCGCGCCGATCATCGCGGAGACCGCGCGCGAGCTAGGCGCCTTGACCGTGGGCGTGGTCACGCGCCCGTTCGACTTCGAAGGGCGGAAGCGCGCCGAGCAAGCGCAGCAGGGAATCGCCGAGCTCAGGGACAAGGTCGACACGTTGATCATCATCCCGAACGATCGCCTCCTGCAGGTGGTGGGAAAGCAAACGCCGGTCATGGAGGCCTTCCGGATCGCAGACGACGTGCTGCGTCAGGGCGTCCAGGGGATCACCGACCTGATCACAATCCCAGGCCTCGTCAACCTCGATTTTGCGGACGTTCGGACGGTCATGAGCGATGCCGGCTCCGCTCTCATGGGCATCGGAGAGGCCGAGGGCGAGAACCGGGCCGCCGAGGCAGCCCGTACAGCCGTCTCGTCCCCGCTCCTCGAGGCGTCGGTCGAGGGCGCGACCGGAATCCTGCTGAACATCACCGGAGGCTCGGACGTGGGGCTGTTCGAGGTGAACGAGGCGGCGGAGGTCGTGACCGGCGCCGCCGACCAGAACGCGAACGTGATCTTCGGCGCCGTTATCGACGAGAACCTAGCCGGCAAGATCCGCGTGACCGTGATTGCAACCGGCTTTGACGCGAAGCTCCGGCGCGAGCGCCGTGAGCGGGAGCCGAAGACTGCCGAGCCGAACGGTGGCCGGGAGCGGGAGCCGAGTGAGGGCTTCCAGGTGCCCGCCGACACGCTCGACGTCCCGCCTTTCCTCCGTTAGCAGTCGTCGTCCCGCACGGCGGGCGCAGGACGGATAGAACGCCGGGATGCGTCCGCCGCGCGAGCCCTTCCGGATCAAGATGGTCGAGCCGGTCCGTAGAACGACGCGGCCGGAGCGCCAGGGCGCGCTCAAGGCGGCCGGATGGAACCCGTTCCAGCTTGCTGCTATTGACGTCGAGCTCGATCTCCTGACCGACTCCGGCACGGGTGCCATGAGCCAGGATCAGTGGTCGGCGCTCATGCGAGGCGATGAGTCCTATGCCGGCTCGCGCAGCTTTGCGCGTTTCCGCGACGCCGTCCGGGAGGTGCTCGGATTTCCCTACGTCGTACCGACCCATCAGGGTCGTGGAGCCGAGAGCGTCTTCTTCGGCGCCGTCATCGACCCGGGTGAGATCGTGCCGTCGAACGCGCACTTCGATACGACGCGCGCCCACATCGAGTTGCGTGAGGGTGTCGCGCTGGATCTTCCCATTCCGGCCGCTCTCGATTCCGGTGGGGATTACCCGTTCAAGGGAAACCTCGACGTCGATGCCCTCGCCCGCTTGCTCGAGAGTGAGGACGGGGAGCGCGTCTCGATCGTCATGCTGACGCTCACGAACAACGCGGGCGGTGGCCAGCCTGTGTCGATGGAGAACATCGCGGCCACTGCGGCGCTCGCCCGAAAGCATGGCAAGAAGCTCGTCCTGGACATCGCCCGTTTCGCCGAGAACGCGTGGTTCATCCGGGAGCGCGAGCCCGGTTTCGCAGATGTTTCGCTGCCTGAGATCGTACTGCGGAGCCTGGCGGAGGCGGACGCCGTGCTCATGAGCGCAAAGAAGGACGCGATCGCGAACATCGGTGGGTTCGTTGCGATCCGCGACGACGAGGAGTTCTTCCACCGCCTCCAGGCGCGGGGGATCGTGTTCGAGGGATTCCCGACGTACGGTGGCCTGGCCGGTCGTGACCTCGAGGTGATCGCGGTCGGCCTCCGGGAGGTCCTCGACGAGGAGTACCTCCGCCACCGGATCGGCCAGGTGGCATATCTCGGCCACGTGCTCCTCGAGGCTGGCGCGAGCGTGCTCCAGCCGTTCGGCGGGCACGCGGTCTACCTCGACGCAACTCCGATGCTCCCGGCCATTCCAGTCGAACAGTTCCCGGCGCAGGCCCTCTCATGCGCTCTCTACCTCGAGGGTGGAGTCCGAGGGGTCGAGATCGGCTCCGTGATGGCCGGGCGGGATCCCCTGACCGGCAAGAACCGCCGGCCGCCGCTCGAGCTCGTTCGCCTCGCCGTGCCGCGGCGCGTCTACACGTCGCGTCAGCTCGAGCAGGCTGCGGATGCCGCCGCGACAGTGGTCGCGAACGCCGGGTCGATACGGGGGCTCGAGATCGTCGCGGAGGCGCCGGTCCTCAGGCACTTCACCGCCCGCTTCCAGCCGATCTGAGGCGCGCTCCGCCCGCCGCGCACCAGGTGCCAAGCAACCATCTAGGATCCGCCCCGGTGCAGACGGCACGCCGAACGCCCCTCTACGAGCGCCATGCGGCGCTCGGCGCGCGCCTCGTCGACTTCGCAGGCTGGGAGATGCCGGTGCAGTACACGGGCATCCAGGAGGAGCATCGCGCGGTGCGGACGTCCGCGGGCGTCTTCGACGTCTCGCACATGGGCGAGCTCGAGCTGTCCGGCGCCCGAGCCCACGACTACCTCCAAGCACGGCTTTCCAACGATCTCGACCGGATCGGCGACGGACGGGCCCAGTACACGCTCCTGACCAATGACCGGGGCGGGATCACGGACGATCTCATCGCATATAAGCGGGGCGACGAGGACTACCTGCTCGTCGTGAACGCGTCGAATGTCGAGGCGGACCACGCGGCGCTCCCCGACACAACCGACGTCTCCGATCGCTATGCCCTGCTGGCCGTCCAGGGGCCCGAGGCGCTCGAGCGGCTCGGTCTCCAGCTGGAGCCGTTCACCTTTCGGGAGGACGACGTGCTCGGCGTCCGGTGCCTGGTCGCGGGGACCGGCTACACGGGGGAACGCGGCTGCGAGCTGGGCTGTGACCCCGATGATGCCGTTCGGCTCTGGGACGCGATCCTTGCATGCGGGGTCGTCCCGTGCGGTCTCGGCGCCCGCGACACGCTCCGCCTCGAAGCCTGTTACCCGCTCCACGGCAACGACATCTCACCGGAGCGAACGCCGATCGAGGCGGGACTCGGCTGGGCGTGCGAGCTCGAAAAGGAGTTCACCGGCGTCGACGTGCTCAGGCGTCAGAAGGAAGAGGGCACGGCCGAGCGCCTGGTCGCCTTCGTGCTGGACGACAAGGGCATCCCCCGGCAAGGGATGAAGGTCATCGAGCCACCGGGTGAGGTCACGTCCGGCTCCCTCTCGCCAATGCTCGGCATCGGGATCGGCCTTGCCTACGTGCCGACCGAATCCACCGAGCCCGGAACGACGATCAGCGTCGACCTCCGCGGCCGACCGAGAAAGGGGCATATCGTGAAGAAGCCGATCTACAAGCGAGAGGGGGCGTAAGGGTGGCAGCGGCGGAGAGCTATCCCGAAGGGCTCAAGTACCACCCCGAGCACGACTGGGCGAAGGTAGACGGCGACATGGCGACCATCGGGATCACCTGGTACGCCCAGGACGCGCTCGGCGAGATCGTGCACTTCGAGCCCCCGGACCAGGGAAGCTCCGTCGCCAAGGACGAGAGCTACGGAGAGGTCGAGTCGGTGAAGGCCGTATCCGACCTCGTCTCGCCGCTTTCCGGCGAGGTGACCGAGGTAAACCAGGCAGTCGTAGACGAGCCCGAGAAGATCAACGAAGACCCGTACGGAGAGGGCTGGCTCATCAAGGTCCGGCTCTCGGATCTCTCGGAGGTCGATGGGCTTCTCGACGTCGCTGCCTACAAGGAACTGCTCTCCGAGTGAGCTACCTCTCCCTCACGGACGCCGACCGCGAGGCGATGCTCGAAGCGATCGGCGTCTCGTCCGTGGACGAGCTCTTCCGAGACATCCCGAAGAGCCTCCGCCTCGACCGTGCCCTCGCCCTGGAGCCGGCACTTTCGGAGCAGGAGCTCGTCGAGCACCTCGCCGAGCTGGCGGCGAAGAACGTCTCCGTCTCGGAGGAGCTCTCGTTCCTCGGGGCGGGGATGTACGACCACTACGTTCCTGCGGTGGTGGACGCGATGCTCGCGCGCGGCGAGTTCCTGACGGCATACACGCCGTACCAGCCGGAGATGAGTCAGGGCGTCCTGCAGGCCATCTTCGAGTACCAGACGGTGGTCTGCGAGCTGACAGGCATGGACGTCTCGAACGCATCCGGCTACGACGGGACAACCGTTGCCGCCGACGCCTGCTACGTCGCCAAGCACGTCACCGGGCGGACCAAGGTCGTCCTCGCCGAGACGTTGAATCCGCAGACCCGGCAGGTCGTGAAGACCTACGCACCGGGGTTCGGGCTCGAGGTCGTCGAGGTGCCGCATCGCGACGGCGTCACGGACCCGGACGAGCTCCGGCGCGCTGCGGAGGATGCCGCGTGCGTCATCTTCCAGCAGCCCAACTTCTTCGGCTGCCTCGAGCCGGCTCCCGAGCTGGCCGCGGCGGCAAACGACGCCGAGGCGCTCGCGGTTGCCCACGTCGATCCACTTTCCCTCGGTGTTCTGGAGGCGCCCGGAGCGTACGGTTGCGCGATCGCGATCGGCGAGGGCCAGGGTGCCGGGAACTACCTCTCCTACGGCGGCCCGCACTACGGGTTCTTCGCAGCCAGGAAGGAGTTCATCCGCCGGATGCCTGGCCGGATCATCGGCGAGACGACCGACCTGGACGGCAAGCGCGGATTCGTCCTGACGCTGCAAACGCGCGAGCAACACATCCGCCGCGAGAAGGCGACCCACAACATGACCACCAACCAGACGCTCCTCGCCCTGGCCGGCCTGATCTATCTGAGCTGGCTCGGCCCTCAAGGGCTGAGGGAGGTGGGCGAGACCTGCATGGGCCTCGGGGCCTATGCGAAGGAGCAGCTCGGGCTCCAACCGGTGTTTCCAGATCAGGCAACGTTCAAAGAGTTTGCCATCCGCGTCGGCCGGAGCGGCCAGGACGTGATTCGCGCCGCCCGCGAGCGCGGCATCCATCCGGGATATGCGCTTGGCCGCGACTACCAAGGCCTGGACGATGCCCTGCTCGTCTGCGTGACAGAGAAGCGGAGCTCCGCCGACATCGACCGTCTGGCCGCCGTCCTGCAGGAGGTCGCGGCAGCGTGAAGCTGATCTTCGAGAAGTCGCAATCCGGGCGCCGCGCCTCGAGCCTGCCGCGCTCCGATGTGCCGAAGGTCGAGGTCCCGGAAGGGCTCCGGCGCGAGCGACCTCCGCGCCTGCCCGAGCTCGCCGAGCCCGAGGTCGTCAGGCACTTCACGGCGCTCGCCGATCGGACCTTCGGCGTCGACACGGGCTTCTACCCCCTCGGCTCGTGCACGATGAAGCACAACCCGCGGGTCAACGAGCGCGTCGTCATGCTCCCGGGCTTTCGCGATTTGCACCCACACCAGGAGGAGGAGGGATCGCAGGGCGCGCTCGAGCTGATGTGGCGGCTGCAGGAGATCCTCGCCGAGGTGGCGGGGCTCGACGCGGTCTCGCTCCAGCCTGCAGCCGGTTCTCAGGGAGAGCTCACCGGGCTCATGCTCATGCGCGCCTACTTCGCCGACCGAGGCGAGGGGCAGCAGCGGACGACCGTGATCACCGCGGACACGGCCCACGGGACGAACCCTGCGAGCGTGACGATGTCCGGCTACCAACTCAAGAAGGTCGAGACCGACGAGCGTGGGAACCTCGACCTCGATGACCTCCGTGCGAAGGTCGATGAAAGCACCGCCGGACTCATGCTGACGAATCCCTCGACACTCGGGCTCTTCGACGAGCACATCGAGGAGGTGGCGGAGATCTTCCACGATGCTGGAGCGCTCCTGTACTACGACGGCGCGAACCTGAACGCGGTCTGCGGCATCTCGCGGCCAGGCGACATGGGCTTCGACATCATCCACTACAACCTCCACAAGACCTTCTCGCAGCCACACGGCGGGGGTGGACCCGGCGGTGGGCCGGTGGCCGTGCGGGAGATCCTCGAGCCCTTCCTGCCCGCCCCGACGATCGTTCGGGAGGGCGATACGTTCAGGCTCGACTACGACCGGCCGAAGTCGATCGGCAAGGTGCGCGGCTTCTGTGGGCCGTTCGGTGTCTTCGTGCGCTCCTACGCGTTCATCCGCGCGTACGGGCCGGGGCTCCGCGCCATGTCCGAGGCCGCCGTCCTAAACGCGAACTACATGCTGGCAGGCCTCAGGGACGTCTACGAGCTTCCCTTCGACAGGCTCTGCATGCACGAGTTCGTGCTCTCGGCACGCGGCTTGAAGCGGGAGCACGGCATCAGCGCCCTCGACGTAGCCAAGCGGCTCATGGACTACGGGTTCCACCCGCCGACGATCTACTTTCCGCTGATCGTGCCCGAGGCACTCATGATCGAGCCGACGGAGACGGAGGCGAAGGAGACGCTGGACGATTTCGTCGAAGCCATGCGGTCGATCGCCGGGGAGGCCGCCGAGGACCCCGGCTTGGTGAAGGACGCGCCCCATAGCCGGCCCGTTCGCCGGCTCGATGAGGTCAAGGCAGCGAAGCGCGCGATCGTCAAGTACGGGTTCGAAGAGCACCCCGACCTGTCGGGCCAGCCCGCCGCGGGCGAGGCGCTCGAGGCCCAGAAGGGTGCCTAGTGCGCCGGCTCGGGATCATCCACCGTTGGGACGGCGCGCCCGGTGCGGACTGGTATCCGTGGCTCCGGGACGAGCTTCGCGCGCTCGATCCGGCTCCTTTCGACGCGATCGGGATTCCGGAGCTGCCCGATCCGGGCACGCCGCGGCCGGAAACGTGGGTGCCCGCCTTCCTGGAATGGCTGGGTGACGACCCACTGGATCGGGCGGCAACGGTGCTCGTCGGTCACAGCGTCGGGTGCCAGACGATCGTCAGGGCGCTCGCCCAGGGCGGCCCTCCGGTCGAAGGCTGCCTGCTGGTTGCACCGTGGTTCTGGCTCGACGAGGACGAGCGGGACGAGACCAGCGAGCTCTGGGCGACGGCTTTCGACGACGCCGCCGCACGCGCCGCAGCCGGCAAGGTCGTCGCCCTGCTCTCGACGGACGACCCGTACACCTCTGACTGGGAAGCCAACGGCCGGGCGTGGGAGGAGCGAATCGGAGCGGAGGTGGTCGTCGAGCCGGGCGGGGAGCACTTCACGCGGGAGCGCGAGCCGAAGGTGCTCGAGCTGCTGCTGGAGCACTTCGGGCGCGTTGCTGGCAAGCCTGAAGCCCAGCAATCGTGATGCGCCTTTACCGGATCCCGTTCTCCACGAATGTTGAGCGCGTCACGCTGGCCCTCGCCCACAAGGGTCTCGAGGCCGAGCCGGTCGACGTCGAGCCGGCTGACCGGAGCCCGGTCGTCGCTGTGAGCGGCCAGAGCCTCGTGCCGGTGCTCGAGGACGAAGGCCGTGTGGTCTCGGACTCGACGCACATCCTCGAGTACCTGGAGGAGCGCTATCCCGATCCGCACCTGTACCCGAGAGACCCGGCCCGCCGCGCCGAGTGCGTCGTCTTCGTGGACTGGTTCAACCGGGTCTGGAAAGCGCCGCCGAACGCGATTGCGGACGCCCTCGCCGGGCTCAATCCCGACCGGACGCGGATTGCGGAGCTCGGATCCGAGATGGCCGCGTCGCTGGAGGTCTTCGAGGGCATGCTGACCGGCCGTGAGTACCTCCTCGGCGAGTTTTCGGCCGCGGATTGCGCCGCGTTCCCGTTCCTGAAGTACGCACTTCTCCATAACCCCGAGGACGAAGAGCCGTTCCATCGCGTTCTGATCGAGAATCTGCCCCTCGGCGTTTCCCACCCGCAGATCGGCGCCTGGATCCGCAGGATGGACGAGCGCCCGCGCGTACCCGCCTAGGCGAGCACCCTCCGCCACACCCGCGGGACCGGGCCGACGACGTCGATCGACCGGGCACCGAGAAACGTCCCGAGTTCCTCGAGTGCGGTGGACACCGCCCGGCCCGTCTCCGAAGCCTTGGCCAGGCTCGGCATGGACAGCGTTCACAACCAGCCGTTGCTCCTTGCGGTCGTAGGCCGGGTCGAGGCGACCGGCCAGCGTGTCGCCGTGGAGGATCGGGAGCACGTAGTAGCCGAACTCCCGACGCTCCTTGGGGACGTAGATCTCGATGCGGAAGCGAAACCCGAAGAGCTGCTCGGTCCGGGCTCGGTCGGCGATCAGGTTGTCGAAGGGGGAGAGAAGAGTCGTGCGAGGCTCCCAGGCGCCGGCCCTGAGAGCTTCGACGAGCGGGACGTCGTCTGCGTGCACATACCACTTGCCGGGCAAGGGCTCTCCTTCGTCCCCGGTGATCTCCGCTTCGACCACCCGGCCGTCGCGCGCCAGTGTGCGAAGGGCGGTCTCGAGGCCGGGATACCGGCCTCGGATGAAGTGAGCGGCGATGTCGTGCGAGGTGCCCACGCCCAGGCCACGGAGCGATCGCTCGACGGCCAGGGAAACGGCCTCGCGAACCGAGAGGCGGGGCCGCGCGGCCCGCTGCGCCGGGAGCCAGCGCTCGAAGAGATCCCAGACGCGCGACTGGCCCTCCCGCCCGACGACGGCGATGGAGCCGCGCATCCAGAGGTAGTCGAGCATGCGCGTGACCTCCATTCCCTCCGTCCACCCGGTCGAGCTCCAGGGAACGGCTGCCCGGCCCGAGAAGTCGCGAGCCCGGAGCGGGCCATGCTTCCTCAACTCCGCGAATATCTGGCGGCGGAGAGTGTCGTTTGCCACCACCCAGTCCCGCATCCTCTGATGCCACACGCGGTTCCCTTTCGCGTAGGGGCGCATCAGGGTCGCCTCGTGAATCGGATAGTCCAAAGTGGGGACGATCGAGGCGGCGTGCGCCCAGAACTCGAAGAGCTCCCGCCGGCCCCAGAGCAGGGAGTCGAGGACGGCCGGATCGTAGTTCCCGACACGGCTTCGGAGGACGAGTTGATGCGTTCGTGCGACGACATTCACCGGGTCTAGCTGCAGGCACCCGATATCGCGGACGAGGTCGAGGACGCCTGCCTCGTCGGACGTCGGCCGGGCGCCTGCAAGGTGCTGACGGGTGACGGCCAGGCGACGCGCCTCGGTCTGCGTGAGGCGGAGGGTCAGAGGCGGAGGGTCAGGCGCCGACGATGAAGACGGGGGTGCCGGTATCCACGCTCGTAAAGAGCGACTCTGCGTCCGGAATCCTCATCCGGATGCACCCGTGCGAGGCCGAGTAGCCGATCGAGGCAGCATCCGGAGTCCCGTGGATCCCGACCCCGGGCGCGGTCAGGCCCATCCAGCGCGTGCCGAGCGGGTTGCCGGGCCCGGGTGGGATCGGCTTCGCGTCCTTGGCCCACTCGCTTTCCGGCGGCAGCCACCACGGATTCCGCTGCATGCTGACGATCTCGAAGGTGCCGAGCGGCGTCGGGTACTTCGACTGTCCGGTCGCGACGCCGAAGGTGCGCACGAGCGAGTGCCCGTCGTAGAGCGAAAGCCGGTTGGAGCCCCGGCGGATGACGATGATCGGCCCGTAGTTCGCGCTGGTCAGCTTTGGCTGGATCGGCTCGAGCGGCAGGGCGATCTGCGCGCCTCTCCACGTAGATCGCAGGGCCTGCACGATGTGGCGGACGAGAGTCTTCTTGGCCACCTGCTGACCTGCCTTCGCTTCGGTGAAGGACGGAGCCAGCTTGGCGAGACCGACGAGCTTCGCATCGACCGCCGGCCGGTGGTACTTCCGGTCGAGCCGGGCGGCGAAGCGGCGGACGGCAGCGCGGTCGACCTCGACCCGAAGCTGGATCTTCTGTCCGGGCGTCGCGTGGACGGCGCGCACGATCGCGTCCTGGATTGTCGCGTTCGCGCCGAGCGTGGCCGGTGACGCGTGCCAGATCTTGTCGTTGTGGAAAACTCGGATCGGCTCGTCGAAGCGTGCTTCGACCTTGGCGCGGGCGGGCTCGAAAGTCAGCCCTCCGACCGTGACGTCTCCGACCGTGACGCCGTGCGGGATCTGCGGCAGCGGGACGCCTGCGGCGGGCACGGCGGCGCAGAAGGCACTGCCAACGAGGATCGTGGCGAGAATCCGGTGGATCACACCGGCATGGTAGGCAGAAACTTTGCCGCCTTGAAGTGGGGCAAATCGTAGAGCTCCAGAGCCGGTCGGTCAGACCTCGCGGTAGCGAGCACGTGCGAGGCAGAAGACGCCGTAGGCGAGGAGCCCCGCTGCAACGAGCCCGAGCAGGGCATCGCCGTACGCCTGCGATGCAAGCTTCTGCAGGGCGCCGTCGATCCCGATCGCCTCGTCCGGGTCGTATTCGAGCGCCGCCTTGACGAGGAAGATCCCAACGAGGCCGAAGACGATTCCCCTGGCCACGTGGCCCGCGAGTCCGGTCCGCCGGATCCAGCGGCGGCCGGCCTCGTCCATCTCCTCCGTCTTCATGTCCTTCAGGAACCGGCCCGACAGGCCCTTGTAGACGTTCCAGACGCCGTAGCCCAGGACTCCGAGGCCGACCGCCGTCACGAGAGCGACGCCGGCTGGCCAGTCGAGCACCACTGCGGCCGCCTTCTCTTGCTTGTTGCCGCTGCCCGAGCCGCCGGCATCGACGACGATCGAGATGGCTGTCCAGCAGAGGCTTGCGTAGACCACCCCGCGCGCCGCGTAGATAAGTCGCTTGCCGACTCCGACGTCCTTGCCATGCTCGACCTTCTCACCGAGCGCCGCGACGACGAAGCGCCAGAGAGCGTAGCCGCCGAGCCCGATCGCAAGCAGCACGAGCACCCACTTCCCCCAGCCCTCACTCGCCAGCGTCCGGAGAGCACCGTGCTGGTCGGTTGTCTTGCCCCCCTGATCCAGCGCGACCCCGATCGCGAGCAAGGCCACCATGCCGTAGAGGAGGCCCTGGGCGACCATCCCGAAGCGGGCCAGCCATTCCACCCATGGGCTTCGAGCGGCTTGCTTGGCGCTGCGTCCGGCGGCCGAAGCGTCGAGAGTGGTGTCCCAGGCCATGCCTCGCTCTACCCAGGAGCAGCCGTGCGCAACCTCGGCGCGCGCCTATTCGCGGATCTCGAGCGTCCGAACGCCCCCGAGGTCGATCCACATGCGACCGGGCGCGCGCACGATGCGAAGAAGGACGCTCGAGCACGAGCGGCAGCGGACGACCGTTCCAGGCGCCCGCAGGTAGACGACTGCTTCGGCGATAGGACCGGCCGCCCCGCACACCCTGCAGACCACCGTCGAGACGGTCATCTCGATGCCGAAGATCTCGAGGAGCTCGCCGCCGATCGCGTTTCCGTCCAGATGCTCCATCTAGATGCCCGTCGCTCCGAAGCGCTCCGTCCTGATAGTCGCGGGCGCGTACCCGACCTCGACGAGCGCATCGGCCGCCGTCTCGACGAACGCCGTCGGCCCGCACACAAACGCCCGGGCTCCCTCCTTGGGCGGCCAGGCAACCTCCCGCAGCATCTCGACGTCGAGACGGCGCGCGTACCCGGTCCACCCAGGCGGCTGCGAGCGAGTCAGCGTGTGGACGACCTTGACGCCCTTATCCTCGGCCAGGCGCTCGAGCTCATCCTCGTAGATCACGTCCTCCCAGGCACGCGACGAGTAGAGAAGCCGCGCCTCCACGTCGCTCCCGGACTCGGCGCGGTGGCGGAGCATCGCCATCAGCGGGACGACGCCCGAGCCGCCCGCGACCAGAAGGAGGGGGCAGTCCGTCGAGGCCTCCCAGACGAAGTACCCGCCGATCGGACCGCGGATCTCGAGTCCGTCGCCGGCCCGAAGCTCGTCGGCGAGGTAAGGCGACACCTCGCCGTCGTCGAGGCGCTCGACCGTGATCGCGAGAGGCTCCCCCGGCGCCGAGGCGATCGAGTAGCTTCGCTGCGCCTGGTAGCCGTCCTCGGCCGTCAGACGCACGTCGAGGTGCTGGCCGGCCCGGTGTCCCGGCCAGGCGGGTGCGTCGAGGACGATCGTGACCACGCGCGAGGTCTCTCGAACCGAGTCCGCGACCTCGGCGACCTGCCACGTCAGTCGCCCCAGTACCGCTGTTCCTGCCACGGATCGCCGCGAAGGTGGTAGCCGTTCGACTCCCAGAAGCCGGGTTCGTCCTCGTCGCGAAGCGCGAGGCCACGCACCCATTTGGCGCTCTTCCAGAAGTAGAGGTGTGGGACAAGGAGTCGCGCTGGTCCTCCGTGCTCGGGCTCGAGCGGCTCCCCGTCGAACGTGTAGGCGACCCACGCCTTGCCGTCGGTTACGTCCTCGAGCGGCAAGTTCGTCGTGTAACCGCCGTCGCAGAACGCCACGACGTACGAGGCGTCGTGCTCGACCTGGGCGAGCAGCGTGTCGACCGAGACTCCCTCCCAAGTCGTGTCGAGTTTCGACCACTTCGTGACGCAGTGGATGTCCTTCGTGGTCGTCTCGCTCGGAAGATCCTGAAACTCTTCCCAGGTCCAGTTGACGGGCTCGGCGCCGCCCTGGATCGAGAACGTCCATTCGTCGAGCGGCGTCCGGGGGGTCGGGCCGGCCGAGAGGACTGGGAAGTCGTCAACGACGTACTGACCGGGGGGAATCCGGTCGCCCTGCCCCTCGTCCCGCGGCCGGCCGCGGAAGCCGCGTGAGACGAAGCTCATGGTGGTGTTCCTCTTTCCAGCGATGAAGCAGCGGCCAGCTGTCCGCAGGCTGCAGCGATGTCGCGCCCGCGCGTGAGCCGGACCGTTGCAGGAAGGCGCGCGCGGTCGAGAACGTGCTTGAACGCCGCGATTGTGTCACGGCTCGATCCCTCGTAGATCCCGGTCGGGTTGTAGGGAATCAGATTCACCTTGTAGATCTTCGGATCGAGGAGGCCGGCAAGCGCGGCCGCCTGCACGACGCTGTCGTTGACGCCCGCAAGCATGACGTACTCGACGAATACCTTCCGGTTCGCCCGTCGGTGGTGCTCGTTGCAGAGCGCGAGGATCTCGGAGAGCGGGTAGCGGTCGTTGACCGGCATGATGCGGCTTCGGAGCTCGTCGTCGGGGGCGTGCAGCGAGAGCGCCAGGCGAATCGGCTCCTCCACCTCTTCGACAAAGCGCCGGAGCCCCGGGATCCAGCCGACCGTCGAGATCGTCGTCCTGCGGTAGGTGATGCCGAGGTCCGGGAGCAGTCGCGCGGCGGCGAGCACGTGATCGACGTTCAGCATCGGCTCGCCCATGCCCATGAAGACCGCATGGTCGACTCGCTCGAACCGGCGGAAGTGGAGCGCCTGGTCGACTATCTCCGAGGCCGTGAGGTTTCGGCCGAAGTGCATCTGGCCGGTCGCGCAGAACGTGCAGGTGAGGGGGCAGCCTGACTGGCTCGAGAGACAGAGCGAGCGGCGGCCGTCGCGGTAGCGCATAAGCACGGCCTCGACCGCGTGTCCCTCGCGGGTCCGGAAAAGCGCCTTCACCGTGCCGTCGCTGCTCCTCGCCTCGGACTCGAGCGCAAGCGTCGAGAAGGGCACGGCCTCGGCGAGCTCCGCCCGGAGACCCGCCGGAAGGTTCGTCATCTCCTCGTAGCCCGCGGCCCCCCGCGCGGCCCACGCCCACACTTGGCCGGTGCGGTACCGTGGTTGCTCGCGCTCGGCGAGAGTCTCTTCGAGGAGGAGGAGATCCACGGTCTTGACAAGGTAGCGGCCGTGGGGCCGGACATCGTCATCCGACGCCTCTCCGTGATCGGACGACTGGGCGGCCGATGGCGAGATGTCATTCTTCTCGAGGCCGAAGCCCGGTCATCGACTGATCCCGGGCTAGCCGCTTGCTCCTACTAGGGTGTTCCGATCCGGCGCGGCGGCCAGTACGTGACGACGATCGGGCCGATGAGCGCGTCGCGCGACACCGCCCCCCACGTGCGCGAGTCGCAGGAGAGATCGCGGTTGTCGCCCATCATGAAGTAGCTCCCGTTCGGAACCCGCCATTGGCGCGTCGTTCGATCCTCCTGTGAGCCCTGAACATACGGCTCGGCTAGTCTCTTTCCGTTCACGGAGACGACGCCGTCGCGCGTCGAGACGAGGTCGCCGGGCAGCCCGATCAGGCGCTTCACGAAGACGCCGCCCTGGCCACAGAGCTGTTCGGCCCGTGCCGGCGTCTCGAAGACCACGATCTCCCCGCGGCGCGGATCCCGGAAGCGGTAGATGAAACGGTTCGCGACCACGCGGTCCGAGTGTGCGCCCATGCAGCCGAGCGCCGGGCGCGCGCAGTGGAGCGTCGGCTCCATCGAAGGCGAGGGGATCCGGTAGGGGTTCGCGACCTCCACTTTGACCACGAGGACGGCCCCGACCGCGAGGACGATGGTCGCGAGCCATTCGACCGGGGAGCGCCAACCCTCTGGCAGGCGGCGCAGGAGGGGCTCGAGGGGAGGAAAGGCCACGGTCGCCAGGGTAGATGCAGCCGAGCGTCGGCGTAGATAGTTGCCGACAATTACCCCCACCCTCGGATGGCGGCCCAGACACCGCGTCAGGCTGCACCCTGCTCTTGTCAAGGCTTCTAGCCTTGCTTACGGACGATGCACACTCTGGCCCGTCCCCGCGGGCACGCTAATTACCGATCAACCATCTAGGCTGACCCGATGGTCGACCTCCGGTCCGACACCCTGACGCAGCCGACTCCCGCCATGCGAAAGGCCATGGCCGAGGCCGTCGTCGGTGACGAGCAAAAGCGCGAGGACCCGACCGTGATCGCGCTCGAGGAGCGGGGCGCCCAGCTCCTAGGCCAGGAGGCGGCGATCTATCTCCCGACCGCGACGATGGCCAACCAGATCGCCCTTCGGCTCCACTCCGAGCCGGGAGACGAGGTGATCGCCGAGGCGAGCGCGCACGTCTTCCGATACGAGCTTGGAGGGCCGGCCGTCCACTCCGGGCTTTCGATGCGTGCGATCACGACGACCGACGGGCGCTTCGCGGCCGCCGACGTTCGGGAGCTGATCAGCCACCCGGACGACCTGCACTCGCCACCGAGCCGGATCCTCTGCGTCGAGAACACCCATAACGGGGGTGGGGGGCGTGTCTGGCCGCTCGCGCAGCTTCGAGAGGTGTGCGCCGAAGCCAGAGCTCACGGGCTCCGGCGACATTTGGACGGCGCCCGACTCCTGAACGCGGTCGTGGCGAGCGGGGTTCCAGCGGCCGAGATCGGCAAGGAGTTCGACTCGGTGACTCTGTGCCTGTCGAAGGGCCTCGGCTGCCCCCTCGGTGCGCTCCTCGCGACCTCGGCCGACCTTGCGCCGAAGGCACGACGCCTGAAGCACCTGTTCGGCGGCGCCATGCGCCAGGCGGGCGTCGTCGCCGCGACGGGCCTCTACGCACTCGATCACCACGTGGAGCGCCTCGCACAGGATCACGCGAACGCCCGCAAGCTCGCCGTCGGGCTCGCGGAGGCCGGCCTCCCGGTCGACCTCGCCCAGGTCGAGACGAACTTCGTCCTCCTGGACGCAAAGCCGCTGGGACTCACCGGCGAGGAGGTGCTGGGGCGCCTAAGAGGGGAGGGGGTTCTCCTCTCCTTCGCTGTCGGAAAGGACGTGCTCCGCGCCGTCACCCACCTGGACGTCTCCACCGAGGACGTCGAGCTCGCGATCGAGGGTGCCGGCCGGGCTCTTACCGGGGAGCGCCGCCCGGTTGAGCTCGCGACGGACGCGCCGACTCCGTTCTGATGTCCGCGCCGGCCGCGCCGGAGTCCCTCGTCCACGACCTTCGGCATCGCGTACTCCGGGTCCAGACGGAGCAGCGGCTCCCGAGCGTCAGTGCCGCCGTTGCCAGGAACGGCGGGCTCCTCTGGAATGAGGCCGTGGGGGTCGCGGACGAGGACGCCGACGTCGCGGCGACTCCCGACACGCAATACCGCGTCGGGTCGATCACGAAGACCTTCACGGCCGTTGCGATCATGCAGCTCCGGGACGCGGGTGAGCTCGGGCTGGACGACAGGCTCGGAGACCACGTTCCCGAAGCCGCGCATCCGGGCCCGACGATCAGGCGGATGCTCTCCCACCACTCCGGGCTCCAGCGGGAGCCTGTCGGGGACCTCTGGGAGACCATGCAGGCTCCGACCGTCAACGACCTGCTGAGTGGGCTCGTCGAGGCCGAACAGGTGCTGCAGCCGGGGACGCATTTCCACTACTCGAACCTCGCCTTCGCGCTTCTCGGCGAGGTTGTCGCCCGCCGGAGCGGACAGCCGTACGTCGAGTACGTCCAGGTGCGGATCCTCGACCCGCTCGGCCTCTCCCGGACGACGTGGGCGCCGAGCGGCGCCAGGGCTCAGGGGTACTTCGTGGAGCCGTACTCGGACACGCTCAAGCCCGAGCGCGACGATATCGACCTACTGGGGGCCGCGTCGGCCGGCCAGCTCTGGAGCACTACAGCCGACCTGTGCCGCTGGGGCGCCTTCCTGGCGGACCCTGTTCCCGACGTGCTGGCGCCCGCGACCGTCGAGGAGATGCATTCGGTCCACGTGATGCTGGACGACCGCTGGCAGGAAGCCTGGGGGCTAGGCCTCGGGCTTACGCGGGACGGCGAGCGGATCCTGGCGGGTCACTCGGGCGGTATGCCGGGCCACCTCTCCGGATTCACGTACTCGAGGAAGGACGGCATCTGCGCCGCTGCTTTGACGAACGCCAGTGCCGACATGCAAGCACTCACCGTCCGCCTCGCCGTCGCGGCGATCGACGCGCTGCCGGCGGAGCCAGAGCCCTGGCGTCCCGCCGGGCGGCCGCCACCCGAGGTGGCCGGGATTCTCGGGCGCTGGTGGTCGGAGGGAGAGGAATCCATCTTCAGCTTCCGGGACGGGCGCCTGCAGGCGCGCCGGGCCCACGACCGCCCCGAGGAGGAGCCTTCTATCTTCGAGCCGGACGGGCCGGACCGCTACCGCGTCATCTCGGGCCGCGAACGTGGCGAGCTCCTCCGCGCCGTTCGTGACGACGCCGGCGAGGTCGTCAAGCTCTACTGGGCGACGTACCCGTTCCGCCGCGAACCCCATACGTTCGGGGACTAGCCGTACCTGGCTTCACGATGCAGCACCACATAGTCCCGCTGCCCACCGGCCAGGGCCTATCCTAAGCCGCGATGGACGGTCTCCGGAAGCTCTTCGTGATCGTCGAGGAGGTGCGGTCGGAGTCGGGCCGTCTGGTCGAGCCGCCGACGGTGGTGGCGGCCGCCGGCGCGGTCGTCCAGAACCCGCTGGCAGGACGCTTCGTCGACGATCTCGCGGGCGTGGCGGACGCCTACTGCGAGCCGCTCGGCCGTCTGCTGACGGAGCGGGCGCTCGGGGCCCTCGGCGCTGCGGACGTCGAGGGCTACGGGAAAGGCGCGCTCGTCGGCCTCGGAGGCGAGGTCGAACATGGGTCGGCCATCATCCACAACCTTCGCTTCGGGAACCTCGTGCGGGAGCCCGTCGGCGGCAGCTCCCTTCTCCCCTCCGCGGAGAAGTGCGGGCCAGCCGGCGCGGTGCTCGATCTCGCGCTCAAGCACACGGACGACCACACGGTTCGCTCGCACCATCAGACGTTCGAGGTGCGAATACCCGACGCCCCGCGCGACGACGAGATCGTAGTCTGGGTCGCCCTGGCCTCCTCGGGACGCCCGCTCGCGCGGCTTCCGGCCTTCGGCAGCGAGCTCGCCGCCGACACGTCCTGACTGCATGACGTGCATCGCGTTCATCGGCCTCGGAACGATGGGGCTGCCGATGGCCACCAACCTCGTCGCCGCCGGCCACATCGTCGTTCCGGTCGACTCCGACCCGCGCCGCACGAGGCTCCTGGACGCTCCGGCCGCCGCCACGCCTGCCGAGGCTGCCGAGGCCTCCGAGGTCGGGATTCTCTCGCTTCCGTCGCCGGCGGCTGTGGAGGAAGTGGTCCTCGGCCCCCTCGGGCTTGGTGCCGGCGCGCCGCCGGGATTCGCGGTCGTCGACATGTCCACCGGCCCGCCGGCACTCGCCCGCCGGCTCGCTAACGAGCTCGGCCGCACGGCGATCCGCTTCCTCGACGCGCCGGTAAGCGGCGGACCGCGCGGCGCCGAGGCGGGCACGTTGACGATCATGGCCGGCGGAACCACTGAGGCGTTTGCGCTCCTGCGGCCCTTGCTGGAGGAGCTCGGATCGCTGGTCGTCCACGTAGGCGAGGCGGGAGCCGGCCAGGCGGCGAAGCTCTGCAACAACCTGATCGCCGGAGCGACCATGGCCGCGATCGCCGAAGCCTGCGCCATTGCCTCCCGGGAAGGCATCGCCCCGGCTGTCCTTTACGACCTGCTGACCTCATCCACCGGCGATTCGCGCGTCCTCCGCACACGTTTCCCGGTCGGAGGCGTCGCCACCGAGCATCCTGCCTCGCATGCGTACGAGCCGCTCTTCTCCCTGGCCCTTATGGCCAAGGATCTCGACATCGCGCTCGAGCTCGCCGCCGAGCACGGCGTCGAGGCGCCGGTGGCAAGCGCGAGTCGCGAGCGCTACAGGGACGCCCAGGAGCAGGGGCTCGGCGGGCTCGACTACTCGGCGGTCTACGCTCCGTACGGCCGGTGATCGGTTCTCCGAGAGCCGTGCTCGCCGCTGCTTCCGCAGCGCAGGCATCCGTCTCCGTCGTGGCCTTCGGCCTCCCGGCGATCGGCCCCGACCTGCGCGACGCCTACGGGCTCTCCCTGCCGATGCTCGGCGCCGCGCTGGCGGCGAACATTTTCGGCTCGGGAGTCTTCCTCATTGCGGCGGGCTTCCTGGTCGACCGGTACGGCGCCCGGGCTTCGATGCTCGCCGGAACCGCCATCGGGGCCGGAGGGCTAGCCGCGGCCGGCTTCGCCCCCGGACCGGAGGCGCTCGTGGCACTCCTCTTCCTCTCGGGGGCAGGGTCTTCGGTCGTTCCGATAGCCGGCACGCGGGCGCTCTTCGGCGCCTACGAGGTCGACCGGCGCGGCTGGGCGTTCGGGGTCCGGCAGATGGCGGTGCCGCTCGGAGGAACGGTGGCGGCGCTCCTCCTGCCGGCGCTCGTCGCTCTTGGCGGGATCCGCCTCGCACTCATCGGGAGCGCGCTCCTCGTTTTGACCGCCGGCCTCGTCTTCGCTGCCGCCGGGGGCGTCGCCGTGCAGCGGGACCGGCGTTCGTCCTTCGCGCTTCCTCGGCTCTGGCGCACGCCGGGGATGCGGCGGCTGCTTCTCGTCGCGGCGCTCTACATCGTCGTTCTCCAGGCAGTCGTGGCATACACGGTCCCGGCCGCCCGGGCCGCGGGATTCTCGCCCCTGGTTGCAGGAACGGCTTTCGTCCTCGTAAACGTCGCCGCCGGGGTCGCACGCATCGTCTGGGGACGCCTCGCCGACCGCGGAGGCGGCGGCCGGCGCGTGCGCACCCTCGTCGAGGCCGGGGGCGTCGCGGCTATCGGTGCTGTCGCGTTCGCGCTCGCTCTCGACGCCGGGGCGGCCGTACTGTTCGCCACGGTGGTCCTTCTCGCCTTCGGCGCCCTCGGCTGGAACGCGCTCGTGTACGTGACCGCCGGCGAGCGGGTTCCGCACGAGCTTGCCGGCCAGTCGGTCGCGCTCGCTGCGACCGTCGTCTTCGTGGTTGCGGCGGTGAGCACCCCTCCGCTCGGCGCGCTCGCCGACCGGGCCGGCTGGGGCGTCTTCTGGGTCACCACCGCGGGTCTTGCGCTTGCCGGCGCCGCGCTCGCAGCGACGTTGCCGGGGGCGGTTGTCAAGCGGACGACGCCTACTCCGTCACTCCCGTGAGCGGTCTCCGGCTCTCTCGCCGGGCAGCCCTCACCTGGCTCGTCCCGGGAGCCGTCGCACTCATCGTCGTCGCCGCTGCCTGGGACACGGTTCGCCACGATGCTTCATCCGCCTCCGCCCGGGCCGACGGCGACATCCGGCTCCGTGGAGACGCGCTTCCGCTGCCGGGCGAGCTGCCGGGCACGCTCGTCTTCGCAAGCCAGGCCGACTGCAGGACGCGCGTCCTCAGCCTAGAGGCCCTGACCGTCGGCCCGGCGGGACCGGCCGCACGGTGCGAGCTATGGGTCCCGCCCCGGGGCGACCTCGCCGCGGTCTCGCTCGCGGCGGCCCTCGGCTTCCAGGGGAGCCGGGTCAGCCTCCTCAGGCTGGGCGAGCATCCTGAGCTGGTGCGAGAGCTGGGAGTCGTGCGGGGCGATCCCTCGTGGTCGAAAGGCGGCGGGCGTCTCGCGTGGTGCACGACGGAGCGCGACACCGTCATACTCGCCGTCGAGTCAGGAGCCCGTCGCCGCGTCGAGGGCTGCAGGCCGAAGATCGTTCCCGACGGCTCGGTGCTCACGAGGCCGGCGCTCGACTTCACGGCGACGCTTCTCCGAGACGGCGACGTCGCACTTGACGAGGAGGAGCTCACCCGGGCGTACCCGGCCGACAGCGATGGACCCATCGACCTCGTCGGGTACGACATCAGCCCCGACGGCCTCCTGGCGGTCGTCACCGTCCGCTTCGAGAGCGGCCGCCGGCCTCGACGCCTGCTCCAGCTCTGGCGCGGCGAAAAGCTTCAGCAGGCGATCCTGCTGCCAGAGCTCACCCTGCCTGCCGGAACGGGTCGCCTCGGCGAGCGCGTCGAGTTCGATCCGGCGGGCCGGGAGGTCGCCGTGGCGTATCGGGGTGCCGGCAAGCAGATGGTCCTCGTCGACCTGGAGAGCGCCGAGGTCGTCATGGAGCCGACGACCCAGCACGGCTTCGCCTGGTCGCCGGATGGGGACTGGCTGGCAGTCTCGACGGGCGTGGAGATCCGGATACTCGGCCCCGAGCGGGAGGAGCCGGCCTACGTCCTGCCGGTCGGGGCAGCCGCCCTCGCTTGGCGCTAGTCCAGGACCTGCGGAATCCGGCGCGTTACCAGCTCCCCGGAGAGGAGTGGTGATCGCATTTTGCATATTGTATGCTCGCCTCGGTGGGCAACTTCCTCGTCGAGGGACACGCCCCGATCTCGCGTAGCGCCAGCGAAGGCGCCTGCGAGGTCATTCGCGCAGCGATCGTCGACGGACGTCTCGCGCCCGGCCGGCGGCTGAAGGAAGAGGAGCTTGCACGCGAGCTCGGGATGAGCCGTACGCCGGTTCGGGAGGCTCTGCTCATTCTTCAGAGCGAGGGGCTCGTCGAGTCGATCCCCAGGTGCGGCGCCACCGTCCGCGCGTATGCAGTCGATGACCTCGACGACACGTATCAGCTCCGGGCTCTCCTCGAGGGATACGCAGCGCAGCGGGCGGCGAGCCGCATCTCCGCCGAGGACGTCGCCCGTCTGGAGGAGAGCTGCGACAAGTTCGACCGCCTCGGAGCCGCGGACGACCTCCTCGAGCTCGTGAAGGAGAACCTCTTTTTCCACAACGTCATCCTGGATGCAGCCGATAGCGACCGTCTCCGCGGACTCGTCCGGAACGTGATCGAGATTCCGCTCGTCTACAAGTCCTTCTACTGGTACTCGCCCGAGGAGAAGCTCATCTCCCAGCACTACCACCATCAGCTGGCACGTGCGATGCGGGTTGGCGACGCGGAGCGGGCGGAACTGATCATGAAGGAGCACGTGCTCGAGGCAAGAGACTTCCTGCTCACACAGCTGAGGTCCGCCGACGGGACCGGAGTGGCGTGACCGAGGCCTCCCGCATGCCGGCGCCGAGGGCGGCACGCGAGGCGGACGGGCCGGGCCCGCTTGCGGGCGTCCGGGTGCTGGAGCTCGGGATGCTCCTCGCGGGGCCGTTCACCGGCCGCCTCCTCGGGGATATGGGGGCAGAGATCATCAAGGTCGAGCCACCGGGCAAGCCCGACCCGCTGCGTGAGTGGGGCAAGGCTCGGTACAAGGGCCGCTCGCTCTGGTGGGGAGTCCAGTCCCGCAACAAGAAGTGCGTGACCCTGGACCTCCGGACCGGGAAGGGGCAGGAGCTCCTGCTCGAGCTCGCCAAGGAGTGCGACGTGGTGGTCGAGAACTTCCGGCCGGGCACGCTCGAGAAATGGAACCTAGGCTGGGAGCAGCTGCAGGATGCGAACCCCGCGCTCGTCCTCTGCCGGGTGTCCGGCTATGGGCAGACCGGCCCCTACGCCTCGCGAGCCGGGTTCGCCTCGGTTGCGGAGGCCATGGGCGGCATCCGGCACCTGAACGGCTTTCCCGGGGAGCCGCCTCCCCGCGTGCACCTCTCGCTCGGCGACTCCCTGGCCGGGATGTTCGCCGCGCAGGGTATCCTCGCCGCCCTTTACCGGCGAGACGCGCTCGGTGGCGGCCGGGGCCAGGTCGTCGACGTCTCGCTGCTCGAGTCGTGCTTCGCGCTCCTCGAGAGCACCGTGCCTGAGTACGACCGGCTCGGGATCGTGCGCGGGCCGAGCGGGACGGGCCTCAAGGGCGTCGCACCCTCCAACATCTTCCGCTCGCGCGATGGGAAGTGGACGGTGATCGCGGCGAACGCCGACAACGTCTTCGGACGGCTCTGCGCCGCCATAGGCGCGCCGGAGCTGGCCGAGGACGAGCGCTTCTCCACGCATCTCGCCCGGGGGGAGCACCAGGAGGAGATCGAGGCAATCGTCGCCGAGTGGGCGGCGACGCTCGACGCAGAGGAGATCGACCGCGTCCTGAACGACGCCGGTGTCATCTGCGGGCCGATCTACACGATCGCAGACATCTTCGAAGACGAGCATTTCCGCGCCCGCGACATGCTCGTCGAGCACGACGATCCCGAGTTCGGGGCGTACATCGGCCCGGGGATCGTGCCGAAGTTCTCCGAGACTCCCGGCGCGGTGCGCTGGTCGGCACCGTGGGCGCACGGAAGCCACAACCGGGACGTCTTCGGAGGGCTGCTGGGCCTCTCCGACGAGGCGCTCGCCGAGCTCGCCGAGGAGGGCGTTCTGTGACCGTGATCATCTGCGACGTGGGGCCGCGCGACGGCCTCCAGAACCAGCCGAAGACGCTCGCGCCCGAGGTGCGTGCGGAGCTCGTGGACCGGCTTGCGGATGTAGGCCTCCGTCGTATCGAGGCGGTCAGTTTCGTGAACCCGAAGCTCGTGCCGCAGATGGCCGACGCCGAGGAGGTCATCGAGCGCGTGGAGCGCCGCGACGGCGTGGTGTACGCCGGTCTCGCGCTCAACGAACGCGGCTACGACCGGCTGAGTGCCGCTGGGCTGGACGAGGTTCATTTCGCCTTCGCGGCCACCGAGACGTTTAACCGGAGAAACCAGAACGCCAGCGTCGAAGAGTCGGTCGCCGCCGCCGAGCGGATTGCCGGACGGGCCGCCGCCGACGGCATTCGCTCCACCGTCACGATCGGCGTCGCCTTCGGTTGTCCGTTCGAGGGCCCGGTCGACCCCGCCCGGGTCGCGGAGCTCGCCGAGCGGCTCGCTCCCTCCTTCGACGAAGTCGTCTTCGCCGACACGATCGGCGTCGCAGTCCCCCGGCAGATTCGGGACGTGCTCGGCCGGGTGCACCTCCCGAGGACGGGAGTAGGAGCGCACCTCCACAACACCCGCAACACCGGCTACGCGAACGCGTTGGCCGCGCTCGAGTCGGGGGCCACGCTGCTCGACGCTTCGATCGGAGGCATCGGCGGATGTCCCTTTGCTCCGCGGGCGACGGGGAACATCGCCACCGAAGACCTCGTATACGTCCTCCACGGTGAGGGCATCGACACCGGAATCGACCTCGAGGCGCTGATCCGCGTCGCCGAGTGGCTCGAGGGCGTGCTGGAACGCCCGCTCGAGGGACACGTCTATCGCGCGGGCGCGTTCGCGTCGCTCGCCGGCTGAAAGGAGCAGGAGGATGGCGTTCAGGCTCGGAGTCGACGTGGGTGGCACGTTCACCGACCTCTTCCTCGTCGAGGACGGCAGCGCGGACGGCGACGCGCAGTACCGGGTGAAGACGCCCTCGACTCCGGCCGACCCGTCGGAGGGCGTGCTTGTCGGCGTCAAGCGGATCTGCGACGAGGCCGGCATCGACGCGGGCGACCTCCGGAACATCCTCCACGGGACGACGGTGGCGACGAACGCCGTGCTCGAGTCGAAGGGTGCCCGCGTCGGGCTGATCACGACGCAGGGCTTCCAGCAGATCCTGCACCTCGCGCGCTCGCAGACGCCGGGGCCCCTCGCCGGCTGGATCATCATGATCAAGCCCGATCCGCCCGCCTCGCTAGCGGACACGCGGGAGGCGGTCGAGCGCATGGACGCCCGCGGCAGCACGCTCGTGGCCGTCGACACGGCGCAGGTCGAGTCGATCGTGCGCGACCTCGTCGAGTCCGGCGTCGAGTCGCTGACGGTCGCGCTCATCAACTCGTACGTGAACGGCGCGCACGAGCGTGAGATCGGTGAGCTGGTCGAGCGCCTCTACCCGGGTTTTCCGGTGACGCTCTCGGCCGAGGTGCTGCCCGAGTTCCGCGAGTACGAGCGTGCGCTCACGGCGTGCATGAACTCGTACGTGCGTCCGAAGGTCGCCGACTACGTGAGGCGCCTGCAAGAGCAGCTCAACGGCATCGGCGCGAAGGCGGAGGTCAACATCCTCCGTTCCGATGCCGGGCTGATGACGATGCGAGAAGCGGCGCGGAATCCGATCTACGGCGTGCTCTCAGGACCCTCCGGCGGCGTTGCCGGCGCGCTCTTCGTCGCGCGCAAGGCGGGCTTCGAAGACATCCTCACCTTCGACATGGGCGGAACCTCGACGGACGTCGCCCTATGCCAGGACGGTCAGCCGACGCTCGGTCGCGAAACCGCGATCGGCCAGTTCCGGATCAAAGTGCCGTCGGTGAACGTGCACACCGTCGGCGCCGGTGGCGGTTCGATCGCGCACGTGCCCGAGCTGACGAAGGCTCTGCGCGTCGGCCCGCAGTCAGCCGGAGCCGAGCCGGGCCCCGCCGCGTACGGCAAGGGCGGCACCGAGCCCACCGTCACCGACGCGAACGTCGTGCTCGGCCATCTGCCGCCGCGCCTGCTGGGCGGCGAGATGGAGCTCGACGTCGAAGCGGCGCGAGCGGCCGTGCAGAAGGTCGCCGACGCGATGGGCCTGGAGTCGGTCGAGCAGGCCGCCGAGGGGATCCTCGCGATCGTCAACGAGAACATGGCGGGCGCTCTCCGCCTCGTCTCCGTCCAGCGCGGGCACGACCCGCGCGACTTCGCCCTTGTCGCCTACGGCGGCGCGGGGCCGCTGCATGCAAACGCGCTGGCCAAGCTGATGGGCTCGTTCCCCGTGATCGTGCCCCCCGCGCCGGGTCTGCTGTGCGCGATCGGCGACCTCGTCGCCGACTTCCGCGATGAGTTCGCGCAGACTCACATCCGGTTGCTCGACGACGCGAGCGGTGGCGAGGTGGTGGAGATCCTCGACGGCCTCGGCGGCCGCGCGACCGCTTGGCTTGCGGGCGAGGGCATCCCGCAGGAGGCGCAGCGGGTGGCCTACACCGCCGACATGCGCTACCACCGCCAGGGATACGAGATCCCGGTGGCGCTCGAGCCGGAGCAGATCCGCAACGGCGGCCTCGCCGACCTGGGCGAGCGTTTCAACCAGCTGCATGAGCAGCTATACGGCTTCCGGATGCCGGGCACCGCCTCGGAGATCGTGAACCTGCGCGCGATCGGCTACGGCGACGTGCCGAAGCCGGAGCTACCGGTCGGCGAGCTCGGCTCCGAGGATAGCTCCGGCGCCGTGGTCGACGAGCACGACGTGATCTTCGACGGCGAGCGCGTCGCGACGTACATCTACGACCGCTCCATGCTGCAGCCGGGGGCGGCCCTCGACGGCCCGGCGGTCGTGACCGAGTTCGACTCGACGACAGTGGTGCTCCCTGGCTACCGCGCAACCGTCGACTCCAATTTCAACATCCTGATCACCCCCAACGAGTGAGCGAGGGAGAGATGGCAACCACCGAAGAGCTCCGCATCGCCGAGATTCCGGACGTCGAGGTCGACGCGGTCACACTCGACATCATCGAAGGCGCGCTCAAGAGCGCCCGCTTCGAGATGGACGCCGTCCTCTTCCGGTCGGCGATGAGCCCCGTCATCCGCGAGCAGCACGACGAGTTCCCGATGATCACCGACCCGCGTGGGCGCATGGTCGTGGGCCAGTTCGGGGCCTATATCAACGAGATGATGGCGGAGTGGGAGGGTGGCATCTACCCGGGTGACGTGATCCTCACCTCCGACCCGTTCAAGTGCTCGGCCTCGATCTCGCACACGAACGATTGGCTCGTGCTGGTTCCGATCTTCTTCGAGGACGAGCTGGTCGGCTGGTCGAGCCAGTTCGGCCATCAGATGGACGCGGGCGGCCCCTTGCCGGGATCGCTTCCGACCGGCGCGAAGACGATCTTCGAGGAGGGGATCATCATTCCGCCGCTGAAAATCCTCGAGCGGGGGGTGCCGCAGGACGACGTTCTCAAACTGATCTTCAACAACGTCCGCCTGCCCGAGATGAACCGGGCTGACCTGTTCGCAATCGTTGCCGGCTGCCGTGCGGGAGAGCGTCGCGTGATCGAGCTCTGCGAGCGCTTCGGCAAGGAGACCTACCTCGCGGCGCTGCAGGCCTTGCTCGACCGCACCCACGAGGCGATGCGACAGCTGATCCTGCTTGCGATCCCGGAAGTGCCGCAGAGCTTCGAGGATTATGTCGACGACGACGGTCTCGGCAACGGCCCGTACAAGATGAAGCTGACGATCTGGCGCGAGGACGACCAGGCGTTCTTCGACTGGTCGGGTACTGGACCCGCAGGCTCTCGGGCCGATCAACTTCTACCTCTCCGAGGGCATGTTCAAGATGTTCATCGGGATCTACCTGATCATGGTCAACGATCCCCAGATCCTCTTCAACGACGGCTTCTATCCCCTACTGCACGTCGTCATGCCGGAAGGGTCGCTCCTGCGACCGCGTTTCCCGGCTGCGCTCGGGTGCCGCACGCACGCACTCGCGCGGCTTTTCGACGTCCTCGGCGGCGCGCTCGTGAAGCAGGCGCCGGAGCTGAACACGGCCGCGGGCTACGGGACGAGCCCGTACATGCTCTATTCGGGCTGGGACGAGAAGGGCGACTTCTTCTACTCGATGGAGATCCTCTACGGGGGCATCCCCGGCCGGCCGATCGGCGACGGCATGGACGGCCACTCGTGGTGGCCGCTGTTCGAGAACATCCCGACGGAGTACCTCGAGGTCTACTACCCGCTTCGCATCGACGGCTACGCGACCGTGACCGACTCCGGCGGGGCGGGCTTCCACCGCGGCGGGAACGGCGTCGAGAAGCGCTACATCTACCTCGAGCCGGGCGAGGTCTCGATCCACGACGACCGCTGGCTGACGCGGCCCTGGGGCGTGCTCGGGGGCGAACCCGGAGGGCGCTCGGAGAAGATCCTGCGCCGGGCCGACGGGACCGTGGAACGGCTGTCGTCCAAGTGCGACCGTGTCGTCGTCGAGCCGGGCGACATGCTCGTCTTCCGAACCGCGGGCGGCGGCGGCTGGAAAGACCGGCTCGACCGTCCCGCCGAGATCGTCGCGCGCGATGTCTCGTACGGGCTCGTGTCGCCGGAGCACGCGCGGGCCGGCTACGGCGTCGTCCTTGCCGAGGACGGCACGGTTGACGCCGGCGCCACCGAGGCGGAGCGCACGAGGCAGCGCGACGAGCGGGGCGAGGCGCTGCCCTTCGACTTCGGGCCTCCGCTCGAGGACGTCCTGGCCGCGTGTAGCGAGGAGACCGGCCTCGAGCCGCCAGCGCCGGCAAAGCCCCTGCGCTGGTCGCCGCTCGAGGACGGAGCGGCGGCGCTCGCACGCGTCCGGGAGGGGGACGACGTTCCCGAGCCGGAGCGGCCGTGAGGCACGAAGGGTTCCATGGGCGCGCCGGTTTCGGCCGGCGGCCTGCCCTTCTCGTCGTGGACGTCAACGTCGGCTTCACCGATTCTGCTTCGCCCCTCGCCTGCGAGCTCGAGGACGTGGTCGCTGCGATCCGGCGTTTGCTCGACGAAGCACGGCGGGCGGCGCTCCCGGTCGTGTACACGACCGTCTCCTACAGCGAGGGCGACAAGGTCGCGGCCGCCACGTTCATCGACAAGATCCCCGCGCTGCTCACGCTCGAGGCCGGCAGCCGCTGGGTCGAGATCGACCCGCGTCTCGCGCCCGAGGTGGGGGAGCCCGTGCTGAACAAGCTGTTCGCCTCGGCGTTCTTCGGCACGCCGCTCTCGAGCTTGCTGGCCTCCGCCCGATGCGACAGCCTCGTCGTCACGGGCGCGTCGACCTCGGGTTGCGTGCGTGCGACCGTCGTCGATGCGCTCCAGCACGGCTACCGTCCGATCGTCCCGCGCGAGGCGGTCGGCGACCGCAACCATGCCGCACACGAGGCGAATCTCTACGACATCGACGCGAAGTACGGCGACGTCGTCTCGGTCGACGATGTCGTCGAGCACCTGGAGGAACTTGCTGCTGCACATGCTCGCTGAAGAGATCCTGCTCGCGCTGCACGCGTGTGGCGGGCTCGTGCCCCGGACGGCCGAGCGGGTGACGCGGCAATGATCGTCCGCGACCGCGGCGACTCCTGGCAGGTCGTCCTCCAGCCGGATCACGCCGACCTCTCGGCGCAGTTCGCCCGCGCGTGGGGGAACGAGGACGGCTTTGCGGCTCCGACGCCGCTCGAGTCGGTCGTCGTCGCCTCGGCGCGCCACGACGACGGTTGGGCGGTGTGGGAGCGGGCGCCGGCGCTCGACCGCGACGGCCGCGCGCCACGCAACTTCCTCGACGTCGAGGTGCCGTCTCACCTCGCGTTCTACCGGGCGATGATCGCGGCAGTTCTCGACCACGACCCCTACGCCGGCCTCCTCGTCTCCATGCACGGCGCCGGGATCTACCGGGGGCGCTACGGCACGCAGCCCTCGCTGAAGCTCACGTTTGCCGACGAGGTGCGCGGCCAGGTGGAGGCCTTCGTCGCCGAGCAGGAGGAGCTTCACGCCCGCCTCGTGGCGCAGCTCGGAATCGACGAGGAGGAGCGCTGGACGAACTATCGGCTCCTGCAGGTCTACGACCGCCTCTCGCTTTACTTCTGCCAGCGAGACGTGGAGACAGGCGAGCCGGAGAAGCTCGAGCCCGTCCCGCGCGACTACGAGAACGGCGCCGTGGCTCTCTCGATCGAGCCGGTGGCTCCGTGGTGGGTCCGGCTCGACCCGTATCCCTTCGTCGAGGAGCCTGCGAGCTTCGAGCTCGTTCGCCGTGTGCTGCCGAAAGGGGACAAGGGAGACGCCGACGCGTTCCGGCACCGCTTCGGCGCGACGGCGCCGGAGCACGTCCGAATCACAGCCGTCAGCTCATGAACCTCACCTGAACCTGGCTGATAAGGCACCATGTCAGACATCGTGAGATACTCGCTGCCGTGAGTGGCGCTCCACCGGAGGCGACCGAGGGAACGACGGAGGTGAACGGCGCTCGCCTCTGGTACCGGATCACCGGCGAAGGTGAGCCGGTGGCCCAGATCCACGGAGCGGGGTTCGGGCACTTCAACTTCGACCTCGCCACACCGGAGCTCGCCCGTCACTTTCGGGTCGTGGACTACGACATGCGGGGCTACGGGCAATCCGATCGTCCTATACAGCAGTACGACATGGAGGTATGGGCCGACGATCTGGCGGGGCTGCTGGACGCTCTCGACATCGAGCGGGCCCACATCCACGGAACCTCGATGGGCGGGATGATCGCGATCGTCTTCGCCGGCAAGTACCCGGAGCGAACCGCTTCGGTGGTCATCAACTGTGCTGCCGCGAAGCTCGGCTACGCGGGGCGCCTCATCTTCCGCAACTGGATCGACATCGCGCGGAACGACCCGGATGGACCGGGGAGCCGCACGCTGGCGGAGCTGATCGCATGGCAAGCGTTCTCGAAGGCGTTCCTGGAGACTCCGGGCGCCGAGGCCGCCGTCGACAACACGCAGCGGATCCTCCGCGAATCGAACGACGTCGAGGTCTTCGCTGCCGCCTGCCAGGCGATGTGCGACATGGACCTCCGAGACTGGTTCCCGAAGATCACCTCACCCGCTCTCGTGCTCGGTGGCTCGGAGGATCTGATGACTCCCTGGGATCAGGGGCCCGGGGGAGCCGGTCAGGACGCGATCTACGAGGGCATCCCGGGAGCCGAGAAGCACGTCGTGGCCGGCTCCGGGCACTCGACCATCTTCGACAACTCCGAGGAGCACAACCGCGTCGTTCTCGACTTCTTCAGACGCCACTCGCCTGCCGTCCTGGCGGCACCGGCATCACGGTCAGGTGCCGGACTTTGAACAGACCGGCTTTTGAACAGGCCGGTATTGACTCGCGCGGCGCGAGATCGTATACAAGCCCTTCCATGTTGGGTGCGGCAGGTGGGGAGCTCTCGTCGACAGGCATCGGACCGTCCGCGTCATCCCGCCTACCCTGGGGTCGCGCAGGAGAAAGGAGTTGTTTTCATGACTGAAAGGGACTGGCTCGAGGAGATTGAGCGGAGGAGTCTCACCCGCCGCACCTTCCTCAAGGGCGGGGTGTACGGCGCCGGCGCCCTGAGCCTCGGCGGGCTGCTCGCAGCGTGCGGCGGCGGCGACGGAGACGGCGGCGGTGGTGCGGCCGAGGAGGCCGGGACCCAGGAGGCCGAGAAGTTCACCGGCACGGTCAAGGTAACGGGGCTCGGCGTCGACCTGATTGACCCGATCAAGGCGGCGGCGGAGGCAGCCCTCGGCTTCACGCTCGCGTTCGACGTCACCGACACGGTGACGGGCCGGAACAAGGTCGTCACTGCGCCGGAGTCGCTCGATATCTTCTCCGGCTACTTCAACGACATCGATCAGATCTGGGAGAGCGGCAACATGGTGCCGATCCCGATCAACCAGGTCAAGCGCTGGGACGAGGTCAACAAGCTGCACAAGACCGGCACCACCGAGGCGAACGAGGGCAACTCCGACTGCTCGCCGGGCGACGGCGACGCGCCCTTCCGGAAGATGTACGTGACCGAGGACGGCGAGCTCACAACCTGGGCCGACCCGGAGTCGGGCGAGACCTCGGGCGACGAGCCGGCCCACGTGAACCTGGTCCCGCACAACTTCAACATGGATTCGATGGGCTACAACGGCGACGTCATCAAGAAGGAGCCCGCCGACGTTGACTGGTCTGAACTCCTGAACCCCGAGTGGCGCGGCCGTGTCGCCGTGCTGAACGACCCCTCCATCGGCATGCAGGACGTCGGGAACGCCGCCGTGGCGTCGGGCGCGATGGAGTTCGGCGACCTCGGGAACATGACCAAGGAGGAGATCGACGGTCTGATCCAGATGCTCCTCGAGCTGAAGAAGCAGAACCACTTCCGCGCGTTCTGGACGACCTTCGACGAGTCGGTCACCCTCATGCAGTCGGGCGAAGTCGTGATCGAGTCCATGTGGTCGCCTGCCGTCGCGCTGCTCCAGTCGAGCGGACACCCGACGCGCTACGCCGCGCCTGCCGGTGGCTTCCGCGGCTGGGCCGGCGGACACGGGATCATGTCGCACGTGGCCGACGATCCGTCCAAGTACCAGGCGTGTCTCGACTACATCAACTGGTGGCACGAGGGCGAGGCCGGTGCGATCATGATGCGCCAGGGCTACTACAACGCCGTCCAGGAGACGAGCCGGGAGTTCGTCGAGCCCTTCGAGTGGGACTACTGGATCGACGGGAAGGAGGCCGCCGAGCCGATTCCGAACCCCTTCGGCCAGGAAACGGAAGGGATCCCGGTCGGATCGGTTCGCGACGGAGGCTCGTTCGTCGAGCGTGCCTGCCGCTACAGCTCGTGGAACTCGCTGATGGACGAGCAGCAGTATCAGGTGCAGCGCTGGAACGAATTCCTGGCAGCCTAGGCTGAGGCGACGCGGATGCCGGAGGAGCAGACGCTAGTGGAGGAGAAGTCGGCGGCGGGGGCCTCCCCGCCCCCGCCGACCGGAGCCGGCCTCGAGCTCAGGGGTCTGACCAAGCGGTTCGGCGAGGACCTCGCCGCCGTAGACGACGTAAACCTGCACATCGCCCACGGCGAGTACGTCGTCCTGCTCGGGCCCTCGGGTTGCGGGAAGACGACGACACTCAGGATGATCGGCGGACACGAGGAGCCGACGAGCGGGGACATTCTCCTGGACGGAGAAAGTCTGCTCGGGCTCCCGCCGGACAAGCGCCCGACCACCACCGTTTTCCAGCACTTCGCGCTCTTCCCCCACCGGACGGTGCTGGAGAACGTGGAGTTCGGGCCGAAGATGCGCGGCATTCCGAAGGAGGAGCGCCGCGAGAAGGCAAGGACAGCCCTCGATATGGTCGGCCTGCGGGCGATGGCGGACCGCAAGCCGAGCGCGCTTTCGGGCGGCCAGCAGCAGCGGGTGGCGCTGGCCCGCGTGCTCGTGATGGAACCAAAGGCCCTGCTGCTGGACGAGCCGCTCGGCGACCTCGACCGCCTCCTGCGGCTACGGATGCGGGTGGAGCTGCGAGCGCTCCAGCGCCAGCTCGGCCTGATGTTCATCCACGTGACGCACGACCAAGAGGAGGCGCTGTCCGTCGGAGACCGGATCGTCGTCATGCACGAAGGCCGCATCGAGCAGGTCGCCGACCCGTACACAATCTCGAATACGCCCGACAACGTCGAGGTCGCTACCTTCATGGGCGACAACAACATCTTCGAAGGCACGATCGCGAGGCGCGACGGCGACGGGATATCGGTCGAGAGCGGGGAGACGGAGATTCGCGGGCTCGCGCCGGGGGTCGAAACAGAAGTCGGCGAGCCGGCCGTGGTCTCCATTCGCGCCTCCGCCGTGCAGGTCGAGCAGGGCGCCGCCGCCAGCGGGCCGAATGAGATCCTGGCAGAGATCGACGTCGTGGAGTACCTCGGTGACCTGGTCAAGCTGCACGTCTCGGCCGGAGGACGACGCCTGGTGGCAAAGGTCGCGGGCGAGCGGTATCCCGAGTTCCGGAATACTGAAGAAAGCAGCGTGCGGCTCTCCTGGAAGGAGGAGGATGTCCGGCTCCTCCGGGCCTGAGGGCCGGCCGGCAGGGCTCCACGTCGACGAGATCGTCCAGGCCGAGCAGGTGGTCGGCGAGACCGCGCTCGGGGAGAAGGCTGGCACCGGGGCGCGCGGCCGCCGCGGAGCCCTCACGACGGCCGCGTGGGTGACGCCAGGAGCGCTCTGGCTGCTCTTCTTCGTCTTTGCGCCGGTGATGATGATCGTGCTCGTCAGCTTCTGGACGCGCACGGTCAGCGGCTTCGATCCCATTTGGACGCTCGAGAACTACGACTTCCTCCTCAGCTCGAACGTCTACTGGGACCAGCTGTGGAACAGCTTCTGGCACTCACTCGTGATCGTGGTGCTCGCCTTAGTGCTCGGCTTCCCGGTGGCGTACTTCCTCGCGATCTGCGTCACGAACCTGCGCTACCAGATCGCTCTCTTCATCGTCGCCCTCGCCCCGTTCTGGACGAGCTACCTCATCCGCGCAGTCGCCTGGATCCCGATGATGGGCCGCCAGGGGGCGCTGAACACCGCCCTGCTGGAGCTCGGGGTGATCAGTAAGCCGCTGGACGTCCTCCTTTTCTCCGACTTCGCGGTGACGGTCGCCATGCTCCAGCTCTACATCCTGTTCATGGTCGCGCCGATCTTCTTCATGCTGGCGCAGATCGACAGAAGCTCGCTCGAGGCGGCTCGAGACCTGGGAGCCAACGCGTTCCAGTCCTTCCGTGAGGTCATCCTGCCGCAGTCCGCGCCGGGGATCGTGATCGGCTCGATCTTCGTCTTCATCCTGACGATGGGCGAGTTCGCGACCGTGCGGATCATCGGCGGCGGCACGGTCTCGTCCGTCGGGACGATCGTCCAGACGCAGGTGGCGTCGGTGCAGTTCCCGCAGGCGGCGGCTTCGGCGGTCTTCCTCGTGCTCGCGATGATCGTAGGAGTGTTCGTCCTCCTCCGGTTCTCCAATCTTCGAGAGGAGCTCTAGCGGTGCCCCGAGGTCGCTGGACGAAGCGCATCCTCGCGGTCTACTTCCTGCTCTTCCTGCTCTTTCTGTACGGACCGATGATCGTGATGGCCGCGCTCTCCTTCCAGGGACCACGGGGAGCCGTGACGTTCCCCATGCGCGGGCTCAGCTTTCACTGGTGGAACGAGCTCGTGAACGGCCCGCGCTCCGACACGGTCCGCGAGACGGCGACCCGCTCGATCGAGCTCTCGCTGGCGTGCGGCCTCGTCGTCGCGATCCTCGCCTTCAGCCTCTCGATGGGCTATCGCAGGCGCTTCCGGTTCGACGGCGCGCTCTTCTACCTGATCATGCTCGCCCTCATGACCCCGGGGATCCTGCTGAGCCTCGGGACCTCGTTCTTCTGGCGCTTCATGGACCAGCAGACCAGCCTCTGGCAGACCGCGCTCGGAACCAACGTCGTCTGGGGCCTTCCCTTCGCATTCCTCATCATGGTCGCCGTCTGGAACCGCTACGACAACGCTGTCGAGGAGGCTTCCCGCGATCTCGGGGCAAGCGGCTTCCGTACCTTCCGGGAGGTTACCCTCCCGCTCGTCTGGACCGGGGTGTTCGGAGCGTTCCTCTTCGGCTTCACGCTCGCGTGGAACGAGTACGACCGGACCGCCCTCGTCGCCGCGGGGGCGAACACGCTCCCGCTCGAGATCTTCGCGCTGACGGTGGGCTCGGTGATCCAGCCGGACCTCTATGCGCTCGGCACCGCGACGACCGCGGTCTCCCTCCTCGGCGTCGGGCTCTTCCTCGTCGTCGCGACAATCGTCCTACGCCGGCGCATCAGGCTGAAGAAGCCGGCGGACGACTACGCCGCCGCGCGGGACACCGGGGCGGCGGTTCCAGCCGGCGCGCCGGGTTCAGCAGGCCGATAGGACGCGCGTGAAGGTCGTCGTTGTCTCGACGGGCGGGACGATCGCTATGCGGGCCGATCCGGAGAGCGGCAAGCTCGTGCCCGCCGTCAGCGGGGAGGAGGTCGTCGAGATGCTGCGCTGGCCCGACGCTCCGCCCCTCGAGCTCGACGACTTCGCCCATGTCCCCAGCTTCGACATGCACGGCGAGCTCACCCGCTCCCTGGCCGACCGCGTCGCGGAGCACTGCCGGCGCGACGACGTCGCTGCCGCCGTGGTCACGCACGGCACCGACACGATGGAGGAGACCGTCTACGCGGTCGATCGGCTGCACGCGTCCGGGAAGCCGGTCGTCTTCACCGGGGCGCAGCGGGCGGCGGACGAGGCCGATACCGACGGGCCCCGGAACCTCCGGAACGCGATCCAAGTCGGGCTCGCAGTCCACTCCGCAGACCGGGGAGCCCTCGTGGCCTTCGCGGGGGAGATCCACGCGGCGCGGGAGGTCCGCAAGGTGCACACGAGCGCGCTCGCCGCGTTCGGCTCCCCCGGCTACGGGCCGCTCGGCCACGTGGACGGGGATCAGGTGGGCTACCGTCGCCGGCCCGACCGGAGCCCGCCGCTTCCCCGGCCTGAGGGCGCGCTCCCGCCAGTAGACCTGATCCGGCTCCACGCCGGCAGCGACGACCGTTTCCTGCGCTGCTCGCTCGAGTCGGGCAGCCGCGCGATCGTGCTCGAGGCCACCGGCCGCGGCAACGCGAACGAGCAGGTGCTTCCGGGCGTCGCGGCCGCGATGGAGGCAGGGGTGCCGGTCGTCATCTGCTCCCGTTGCCTCGCCGGGCGTGTGGAGCCGGTCTACGGAAGAGGGGGCGGGAAGGATCTTTTGGAGGCCGGAGCTCTCTTTGGCGGCGACCTCGCGGGGCCGAAGGCCCGCGTGCTCGTCCAGCTCGCGCTCGCGGCTGGCGTGGACGTCGCGAAGGCGCTTGCTGGCGAGGCCGGATGAGCGTTAGGGTCGATGTCAGACGACAGGAGGTCATGCTATGTCCGTACTGATCAAGGGCGGCCGCATCATCACGGCCGGGGATGACTACGTCGGCGACGTCTTCGTCGACGGCGAGACGATCTCCCTGATCGGCGCATCGCTCGACGTCGCCGCCGACAAGGTCATCGACGCAGCCGGGAAGTACGTGCTCCCGGGCGCGATCGACCCGCACACCCACATCGAGATGTTCTTCGGCGGCACGACGACGTGCGACGACTTCACGTCGGGCACCACCGCGGCCGCGTTCGGGGGGACGACCTCGCTCGTCGACTTTTGCATGCAGGCGCCGGGGACCCCGTTCCCGGAGGCGCTTGACAACTACTTCGAGAAGATCGAGCGCTGCAAGCCCGTCATCGACGTTGGCTTCCACATCGGCGTCACAGACCTCGAAGGCGGCGGCGGCCTCGAGGCGCTCGCGAAGCTGCCCGACGAGGGCGTCACGTCGTACAAGCTCTTCATGGCGTACAAGGGCGCCGTCATGGTCGACGACGAGACGCTCTTCAAGACGATGCAGGTCGCGAAAGACACGGGCGGCCTCGTGATGGTGCACGCCGAGAACGGCGACGCCATCGACGTGATCGTCAAGGACGCGGTTGCCGAGGGGAAGACGGATCCGATCTGGCACGCGCGGACGCGCCCGATGGAGACTGAGGCCGAGGCCACGAACCGGGCGATCCAGCTCGCGCGCGTCGCCGGATGCTCGCTCTATGTCGTCCACGTGTCGTGCCAGCCTGCAGTCGAGCCGATCGCGCTCGCGCGCGAAAAGGGCTGGGACGTCTGGGGCGAGACGTGCACGCAGTACCTCTTCGTCGACGAGAGCGCGCTCGAAAAGCCGGACTGGGAGGGCGCGAAGTACATCTACACACCTCCGCCGCGTCCGAAGGAGCAGCAGGAGCACCTGTGGAAGGCTCTCATGACCGACGATCTCTCGGTCGTCTCGACCGACCACTGCCCCTTCAAGTGGCCCGAACAGAAGGGGATCAATGGGCGCGAGTTCGAGAAGGTGCCGAACGGCGGCCCAGGCATCGAGAACCGCCTCCACATGCTGCACCACTTCGGCGTGGGGAGCGGCCGCATCACGCTGAACCGGTTCGTAGAGCTGACGTCGACGAACGTCGCCAAGCGGTTCGGGCTCTACCCGCGGAAGGGGACGATCGCCGTCGGGAGCGACGCGGACGTCGTCGTCTGGGACCCGGAGAAGAAGGTGACGATCTCCGCGCAGACCCACCACACGAATGTCAACTACAACCTCTTCGAGGGAACCAAGGTAACCGGTGCCCCGGAGGTCGTGCTCGTCCGCGGCCAAGTCATCGTCGAGAACGACGAGCTCGTGGCAGAGCCGGGCGCAGGCCGCTTCGTGAAGCGCGCCCGGGTCGGCGAGCCGCTGACTGCGGCCCGGAAGGAGGAGGCGGTTCCGGCGTGAGCGACGAGCAGGCACGCGAGGTGTACGCGAGGGCCCGCCTGGGCGAGAGCGTCACGCTCGGCGAGCGCCCGGCCGTCCTCGTTGTCGACATGAGCTGCGGCTTCACCGACCCGGAGTCCACGCTCGGGTCCGACCTGACCGCCGAGGTCGAGGCGACGAGGCGGCTGCTCGACATCGCGCGAGCGCATGGCGTGCCCGTCATCTTCACGACGATCGGGTTCGAGCCCAACCGGAAGGACGGGGCACTCTGGCTCCAGAAAGTGCCGTCCCTCGGCGACCTCGAGCTCGGCGGGCACTGGGTGGATATCGACTCTCGCCTCGAGCGGCGCGAGGACGAGACCCTGATCGTGAAGAAGGGCGCCTCGGCGTTCTTCGGCACCAACCTGACGGCCGTCCTCGTCTCGCAGGGGGTCGACACGGTCATCCTCTGCGGAGCGACGACGAGCGGGTGCATCCGGGCGACCGCGATCGACCTGCTCCAGAACGGGTTTCCGACGCTCGTCCCGCGCGAGTGCGTCGGCGACCGCGCGCAGGCTCCGCACGAGGCGAACCTCTTCGACATCCAAGCCAAGTACGCAGACGTCGTCTCGGCGGACGACGCGATCGGCTACCTGGGGAACGTTCCGGAGCGCGTAGGGGCGCCGGTCTAGGACTTGCGGGCGGGCGGCCCCGGGGCCGCCCACCCTTCTCCGGCACGTGGACGCCGTCCTCCTCGCCATGCTCGCCGGGGCACTCTTCGGCGCCCTCGCCGTTGCTGTGCGCTGGGGCCTCCGGAGCGCGGGCGATCCCGAGGCCGGCGCGTTCGTCACCGCCGCCTTCGGCTTCCTCGTCGCAGCACTGATCGGGGTGCCCCTCGCGCTCCTGGACGGCGCGGCCCCCGGAAGCCTGTGGGCGTTTGCCCTCGTCGGCGCGATCGTCCCCGGCCTCTCGCAGATCGTGTTCGTGCGCGCGATCAGGGACGTGGGGGCGTCGCGCACCGCCGTGGTCATTGGCACCGCTCCGCTCCTGTCGGCCGGTCTGGCTCTTGTCTTTCTCGACGAGCCGCTCCGGCCTGCGCTCGCTGTGGCCACGGTCGCGATCGTGCTCGGCGGCGCGCTCCTCGTGTGGGAGCCGTCCCGCCCGGCCGACCTCCGCGCCGTCGGCGCCGTGCTCGCCCTGATCGCAGCGTGCCTCTTCGCCGTCCGCGACAACGTGGTCCGGTGGGCCTCACTTGACACCGGCGCCGATCCGGTGCTCGCTGCCACGGTCTCGCTCGGCGCGGCGTCGCTCGCCCTGCTCGTTTACCTCACGGTCACCCGTCGAAGCCGGCCGGTGGGTGCGCGGGTCCGAGCGGCGGTGCCGGCGTTCGTCCCGGCCGCGGTCTGCCTCGGCCTCGCCTACACCGCTCTCCTCCTGGCCTTTTCGCGCGGGAACGTGACCGTGGTCGCACCGCTGAACGCCACCCAGTCGCTCTGGGGCGTCCTCTTCGCTGCCGCCGTCCTCGGGCGCGCGGAGGCGATCGGCGCGCGCCTCGTCCTCGCGGCTGTCCTCGTCGTCGCTGGCGGCGTTCTGATCGGAGCCACCCGCTAGAAGTCGCTCGTCAGCTCGTGCGCGGGCTCCTGCGGGCGAAGTCGTCCGCGATCTCGTCGAACGTCGCCCAGCGGACGCCGTCATGCCCGTTCAGGTGCTCGATGATCCGCTCGTGCATGGCCAAAACCTGCGGTCGGCCGCTCACGTCGGGGTGGATCGTCATCGTGAAGACGGCGTAATCGTGCTCGCGGTAGACCCAGTCGAACGCGTCCATCCAGATCTGTTCGAGTTGACGCGGGTTGACGAAGCCGTGGCTGTTCGGAGACGCCTTGATGAACATCATCGGAGGGAGGTCGTCGAGGTACCAGCTCGCGGGGATCTCGATCAGGTCGGTTTCCTCGCCGCGAACGAGCGGCTTCATCCATTCGGCCGCCGCCTTCGAGTAGTCGATCTTCGTCCAGGAGTCGCCCACACGCACGTAGTACGGATGGAAGTCCCTGTGCATGAGCGAGTGGTCGTACTTGATGCCGTGCTTGAGGAGGAGCTCGTTCGTGACGCGCGAGAACTCCCACCACGGAGCGACGTAGCCGGTCGGGCGCTTGCCCCAGACCTCCTCGATCAGGCCGACGCACTTGAGGAGGACTTCTTCCTCCTGCTCCGGCGTCATCGAGATCGGGTTCTCGTGGGAGTAGCCGTGCATGCCGATCTCGTGGCCGGCTTCGGCGACCAACCGCGTCTCGTCGGGGAACGTCTCGATGGAGTGCCCTGGGATGAACCAGGTCGTCGTGAGCTCGTGCTTGGCGAACAGGTCGAGCAGCCGCGGGGTGCCGACCTCGCCGGCGAAGAGCCCCCGGGAGATGTCGTCCGGCGAGTCCTCGCCGCCGTAGGATCCGAGCCAGCCGGCTACGGCGTCGACGTCGACGCCGTAGGCGCAGAGAATCTCCTTGGCCATCGCTTCCTCCTCTTGTTCGACGGGACGTGAACGTAATGCGGCCGCGTGTTAGAAAGCAACCACCATGTGCGCTCTCTGCGGCGTCCTGCTCACCAGCCACTGGGCGGAGCGCGAGTCCGGCCGGCGCGAGCGCGTCTTCCGGGTCCGCCTGCTGAACCGCGTGCTCGCGCACTTCGGGCTCGAGCTCGGAGACTGGAGCGGCCGTGTGTACGTCCTCCGCGACCGCAAGGGCAAGGCGGTCGTGGTCGGAGATCTGGGCGGCCTGTGGACGGCGGCGGAAGACCTCGTCGGGCGTCCGCTCGACCCACTCGACCCCGAGCTCGTCGCGACGCTGCGCGGTGGCTGAGCGCCTCCCGGTCGTCCTCGTCACCGGCTTCCTCGGGAGCGGCAAAACAACCCTTCTCTCCCGACTGCTCCACCTGCCCGAGCTCGGAGAGACGGCCGTGATCGTGAACGAGCTCGGCGAGGTGGGGATCGACCACCATTTGCTCCGGCAGGTGGACGAGCGCACCGTCCTCCTCGGGAACGGCTGCCTCTGCTGCACGCTCCGGGGCGACCTGGCGGACGAGCTGCGTGACCTGTTGAGCCGGCGGACGCGCGGGGAGATCCCACCCTTCCGGCGGGTGGTCATCGAGACGACCGGGCTGGCGGACCCGGCGCCCGTCCTGAACACGTTGCTGGCCGAGCCGGTCGTGATGCATCACTTCGAGCCCGGCGCCGTCATCGCGACCGTCGACGCGCTCAACGGGAGCCGGCAGCTCGACTGCGAGCCGGAGACGCTGAAGCAGGTCCTGGTCGCCGACCGCCTCGTGGTCACGAAGGCCGACGTCGCCGAGCGGGGCGCTGTGGACGACCTCGCGGAGCGGTTGCGCAGCCTCAACCCGGCAGCTGACCTCATGGAAGCTTCCTTCGGCGAAGCCGACCCTGCGCTCCTTCTCGCGCCCGGCAGCCTCGACCCTCGTCACCTGCGGCTGCCGGAGGCACCCGGACACTCCGACGTGCACCCCTTCGTGCTCTTCCTCGACCGGCCGGTCGACTGGGTCGGCTTCGGAATCTGGCTGACAATGCTGCTCGGTAGCCGCGGCGCGGACGTCCTCCGCGTGAAGGGGCTTCTCGACGTGGGCGCGGCGGGCCCTGTCCTTCTGAATGCCGTCCAGCACGTCGTCCATCCGCCCGAGCACCTCGACACTTGGCCAGACGAGGACCACCGCTCGCGCATCGTCTTCATCGCCCGCGGGATCGAGCGCGAGGCCGTCCAGCGCTCGCTCGAGGCGTTCGCGATGTCGTGAGCACGTGGCCGCCACGCGAGCAGCGTCTCCGCGGAGCGCTCTTCCAGGGCAAGCGCAAGCTGCGGCGACGGGAGTATCTCCAGGCGGCCCTCGCCTTCGAACGGGCGGCCAAGGTCGCCGATGGGGACGAGCGGGAGCCGGTCCGCGGGCTGCTCCACCTCGCCGCCGCCGGCTACCGGCGACGTCAGGGCGACGAGGTGCGGGCGCGCCGGCAGCTCGCACATGCCCGCAGGCGTCTCGGGCTCGCTCCGGACCCCGTACAAGGCGTCGACGTGAGCGGGCTGCTCGAGTCCTTCGAGCCCTCCTGAGCCCTGCCGAGGTTCATTCGAGCACCTCGGAGACGAAGCGCCGAACCTGCTCGAGCTTCGGGCCGCTGCCCATCGGTACTAGGCCGATCCGGTCGCCGGGTCGCAGGTCGAGCCGCTCGAGCTGCATCCGGCACTCGTCGGGGGTGCCCGCCACAGCCCAGTCCTCCACGATCTCATCCGGCACGAGGCGCGCGTGCTCCGCGTCTGGCGCCAGGTGCTGGTCGTAGGAGTAGGAAGCCTTGATCCGCTCGGCCGCCTCCTGCTCCAGCGGGGTGAGCTCGGCCGGCAGCGGGTGGCGGAGGGAGCGGGCGACGTAGGACTTCACGGCCTCGCGGGCCGGCGCGGACTCGTCGGCGACGGCAAACGGCACCCAGAACGTGAGCTCGAAACCCTTTCCCGGTCCCCCGGCGGCGATACACTCACGCGCCGCCTCAAGCTGGCGAGGGTGCAGGCCGACGACCGCGAGACAGCCGTCTCCGATCCGGCCCGAGAGCTCGAGCATGCGCGGGCCGCTAGCTCCGAGGTGGATCGGGATCCGGGGTTGTCCGTCACCGTAAGCGAGGCCGTCCCCACTTTCCTCCCAGTACGCACGGAGCTCGGCGAGAGCGCTTTCGAGCTCGGCCAGCCGTGCAGGGCGAGCACCGACGGTGCGGACCGCGCTCGCGCCGAGCCCGAGTCCGAGAGCTGCGCGCCCGCCGGAGAGCTCCTGGAGGGTCATGAGGGCACTCGCTGTCACCGCGAGCTGGCGCGAGACCGGGTTCGTCACCGCGGGGCCAAGGCGAACGCGCCCGGTGCGCATGGCGGCGGCGCCGAGGAGGGTGTAGCACTCGCGCCAGAGCACGGGCGAATCGCCCACCCAGATTCCGGCGAGACCAGCCTCCTCGGCCAGCTCGGCGCAGGCGAGCAGGCCGGCCGGCGCCTCCGTTCCGTAGACGACGAGATCGATTGCGCCCCGGTCAAACATGAGGGAGCACGTCGCTCGCGAGCAGCTCGAGCGTCCGAAGTGCGTCGCGCTGCGGCAGGCCCGGCCACTGGACGCGTAGGACGAGCTCGGTGATCCCGAGGCCGGCGAGGGCGCGGATCTGCTCGACGGCGGTCTCCGGCCCGCCGACGATGAAGCGGCCCGCACGGAGATCGTCCCATTCGCGCCGCAGCGTGTCCGAGCGCGGGAGCACGTCGCTCTGGCCCCACTCCACGTAGGCCGCATACTTGGGAGCCAGATACCGGCTCGCGAGCGCGAGCGCCTCCTCGTCGGTCGAGGCGACGCACGCCTCGCGCATCAGAGGGAGCTCGTCCGGCTCGGACCCGCGCTCGGCCCGGAAGAGCGCGAGCTGGCGCTCGACCTCGGCCGCCGTCGTGTGGGGGTTCACGTACCACGTGTCGGCAAGCTGGGCCGCACGGCACACAGCCGCGTCGCTGTTCGCGGCCATCCAGATGGGCGGCCTCGGGTGCTGGAGCGGTCGCGGGGCCAGGCGCGCCCCTTCCAGCCGGTAGCCGTGGCCGGCCGCCGTCACCTCCTCACCCTCGAGCAGCCGTGTGACGACTTCGAGCTTCTCCCGGTAGACCCGCACTCGCCCGGCGGGCAGTCCGAAGGCGGCGTTCTCCTCGTCGCGGTAGCCGAGCCCGACGCCGAGCACGAAGCGCCCGCCGGTGAGGACGTCGAGCGTCGCCGCCTGCTCGGCGACCTCGACTGGGTTGAGGAGCGGGAGCAGGAGGATGCCGGCACCGACGCGGAGGTCGCCGGCCTCGGCGGCCAGCCTGGCCAGCAGAGGCACGGGCTGGAGCATCTGGTAGGGAGCGGCGAGGAAGTGCTGGCCGGCGAAGATCGAATGGAAGCCGGCGTCGCGCACGAAGCGGACCTGCTCGATGTGCTCCAAGAACCGTACGGTCGGATCGTCCCCGGCCGGGTGCTGCGCAGCGACGAAGAGGCCGAAGCGCACGGATGCCTAGTAGGAGCGGGGCATGCCGAGGACGTGCTGGCCGAGGTAGGCGAGGATGAGGTTGTTCGAGACCGGCGCGATGGTGTAGAGGCGGGTCTCCCGGAACTTGCGCTCGATGTCGTACTCCTCTGCGAAGCCCCAGCCGCCGTGCGCGTCGAGGCAGGCGTTCGCCGCGGCCCAGGAGGCCTCGGAGGCGAGCAGCTTGGCCATGTTCGCCTCCGCGCCGGCCGGCTCCCCCTGCTCGAAGAGCCAGGCCGCCTTGTAGCGGACGAGGTCGGCCGCCTCGATGGCCGCGTGCGCTCGCGCGATTGGGAACTGGACGCCTTGATTTGCTCCGATCGGCCTTCCGAACACCTCACGCTCAGAGGCGTAACGCGAGGCCGTCTTGACGAACCAGCGCCCGTCGCCGATGCACTCGGCCGCGATCAGGACCCGCTCGGCGTTCAGCCCGTCGAGGATGTAGCGAAAGCCCTTGCCCTCCTCGCCGATGAGCGCGTCGGCGGGCAGTTCCACACGGTCGAGGAAAACCTCGGTCGTCGCGTGGTTCATCATCGTCTTGAGCGGCCGGATGGTGAGTGCGTCTCCGGCCGCCTTCATGTCGACGAGGAAGACGGAGAGGCCATCGCTCTTCTTCTCGACCTCGTCGAGCGGCGTCGTCCGCGCCAGCAGGAGCATGAGGTCGGAGAAGAGGGCGCGCGAGGTGAAGACCTTCTGCCCGCTGACGACGTAGCCGCCCTCGACCCGCTCGGCCAGGGTCTGGATCTGAGTGGTGTCGGAGCCGACCGTCGGTTCCGTGACGCCGAAGGCCTGCAGCCGAAGCTCGCCGGCCGCGATCTTTGGCAGGTAGCGGCTCTTCTGCTCGTCGCTGCCGTGCCGGAGCAGGGTGCCCATCGTGTACATCTGGGCGTGGCAGGCGCCGGCGTTGCCGCCCGAGGCATTGATCTCCTCGAGGATGACGCTGGCCGCCGTGAGCCCCAGGCCGGCCCCGCCGTAGTCCTCCGGGATCAACGCCCCGAGCCAGCCGCCGTCGGTGAGGGCCTGGACGAACTCCTCCGGGTAGCGGTCGGGCTCTAGCGAGCGCCAGTACTCGCCCGGGAAGCCGGCGCAGAGGTCGCGGACGGCGACGCGGATCTCCGTCAGCTCATCGGGAAGCGAGAACTCCACGTCAGACCTCGTAGCGCTCGAGGAGCCGGCGCGCGATCAGGAGCTGTTGGATCTCGTTCGAGCCCTCGCCGAGGATGAGCACCGGCGCGTCGCGATAGATCCGCTCGACGACGTACTCCTGCGAGTAGCCGTACCCGCCGTGAATGCGCATCGCATCGAGGGCGACCTCCTCGGCCGTCTCGGTCGCGAAGAGCTTCGCCATGCCGGCCTCGAGGTCGGCACGCTCGCCTGCGTCCTTCTTTCGCGCCGCCTCGAGCATGAGGAGTCGCGAGGCCTCGATCTTCGTCGCCATCTGCGCCAGCTTGAGCTGGATCGCCTGGTGGTGCGCGATCGGCTTCCCGAAAGCCTCTCGTTCCTGCGCGTACCGGATCGCGGCCTCGAACGCCGCCTGTGCGATGCCGACGCCTCGGGCCGCGATGTTCACGCGACCGAGCTCGACCCCTCCCATGAAGTGCTTGAACCCCTGGCCCTCCTTGCCGCCGAGGACGGACGACGCAGGCGTCCGGTAGCCGTCGAAGACGAGCTCGGTCGACTCGACCCCCTTGTACCCGAGCTTCCTGAGCGGGCGAGAGACCGTCAAGCCCGGTTGCTGGTGGACGTTCGGCTCCTTCTCGATGATGAAGGCGGTCATCCCCCGGTGCGGAGGGTCAGCGTCCGGGTCGGTCTTGGCGAGGAGCATGACGCCGCTCGAGCGCAGGCCGTTGGTGGCCCACATCTTCTGCCCGGTCACGACGTACTGGTCGCCCTCGCGGACGGCGCGGGTGCGGATCGCCTGGACGTCGGACCCGGCGTGCGGCTCGGTCATCGAGTAGGCGAAGTGGAGCTCGCCGGTGGCCATGCGCGGGAGGTAGCGCTCCCGCTGCTCCTCCGTCCCGTGCGTCCGGATCATCCAGGCGGAGATGAAGTGCGTGTTGAGGACGCCGGAAAGGCTCATCCAGCCGCGGGAGAGCTCCACCTGGATGCGGGCGTACGTCGAGAGGTCGAGACCGAGGCCGCCGTACTCCTCCGGGATCGTCACGCCAAAGAGGCCGAGCCTCTTCATCGTCTGGACGAGCGCCGTCGGGTACTCGTCGGCGTGCTCGAGCTCCGAGGCGACCGGCACGACCTCTCGCTCCACGAACTCCCGTATGGTCGCGACGATCTCCCGCTGCTCGGTGCTCTGCTCCGTAGCGCTCATCAGGCGGGCGCCCGCTCGAGGGCAGCAGCCGCGAGCGGCGCGAGCGCAGAGCGGAGGTCGTCCTGCTCCTCGAGGGCGAGGATTGCCTCCTCGAGCGTCTCCACCGCGTCCTCGTCGAGCGCCAGCCCTGCGTTCTCGCGGTACTTCTCCCGCACCTCGCCGGCGGTCATCGGGTTCTCCGGCCCGCCACGCTGGTGCGGCAGGTCGGTCTCGAGCGTCCGCCCGTCCCGCATGGTGATCTGCACGCCCCCCGGGAATGCGGCCGGGTACGTGGGGTAGTCCTTGACCTCATAGCGGACACGCCGGGCGAGCTCGAGGACGCGCGGATCGCGGATCGCGTCCTCCGCATACGTCGAGACGCCGCAGCGCCCGTGGACGAGCATGGCGGCGGCCGAGTACTGGAGGCTGAACTTCGCCTCGTAGGTCGTGCGCGGGGCGAGCTTCGCGGCCTCCGGCTCGAGCACGAGATCGACTCCCGCCGCCGGCACCCTGACGACGATCTCCTCGACGTCGTCGGGCGAGAGGCCGCCTGCGGCCGCCTCCGCCGTCGCCCCGACGGCTCCGTGCATGAAGTGGCAGGCCGGGTACGGCTTGTAGGCGATCCGGAGCGTCTCCCAGCGTGTCCCCAAATCGGCGAGCTGGGACTCGAGGTCGATCTCGCCTTTCTCGGCTCCCAGGAAGGCGTGGTAAAGGCCGAATTTCCCTTCGAAGATGCTCGGCGGCCCCTCGGCTCCGTGCGCGGCGAGACGGGCCGCCACAAGGCCGCCGTGGGCCGCCCAGGCCGGGTGGATCGGCTTCGTCGGCGTACCGTCCTCGAGGTAGGCGAAGAGACCCGAGGCCAGCGAGCCCGCGATTCCGAGTGCACTCGTCGCGCGCCCGGCGTCGAGCCCTCCCAGGCGGGCGGCACAGGCGGTCGCGCCGAAGACCCCGCAGACGGCCGTGGGATGGAAGCCGCGCCTGTGGAAGAGCCCCGACGCGGCCATGCCAACCCTCGTCACGACCTCGTTCGCAGCCACTATCGCCGCGAGCGCCTCGCGACCGCCCGAGCCGACCGCCTCCGCCACCGCCAGCGAGGTGGGGCAGGTGACGACGCTGACGTGCGCGACGGAGTCGGAGTGTGTGTCGTCGAAGTCGAGGCCATGGCAGACCATTGCGTTTGCGAAGGCTGCGTTGGCGGCCGGAAGGCCCGGGCCGCCGATGACCGTCGCCTGCTCGTCACCACCGAGCTCGGCCATCGTCTCCCGGCCTTCCGTCGCCAGGCCCAGGGCGGTGGCGGCGAGCCCACAGCCCAGCGTGTCGAGGAGGTGCAGCTTGGCCGTCTCGGCGACCTCGGCCGGAACCTCGTCGAGCGCAAGCCCGGTCGTCCACTCCGCGAACCTCTGTGCGGCCGTCATCTCAGACCGTCCAGTCTGCGTCGGTGCCGGGGAACGCGTCCTCGACCTCGGGGGCGTCGCGCTTGTAGACCATGAACGTCCGCTGGAACTCGATCACGACCTCCCGCCGCTGGTTCACGCCGCGGCAGCGCATCGTGACGATGCCCACACTCGGATTCGACTTGGACTCGCGCAGGTCCGTGATCTCGCTCTCCGCCCAGAGCGTGTCGCCGGCGAACACGGGGCTCGGAAGCTTGATGTCCGTCCAGGAAAGGTTGGCCGTCGCGTTCTCGCTCGTGTCGGGGACGGTCATGCCCGTGACGAGGGCCAGGGTGAACGTGCTGTTCACGAGCGGCTTTCCGAAGCGGGTTCGCTCGGCGAACGGCACGTTGAAGTGCACCTGGTTCGTGTTCATCGTCAGGCACGTGAACCAGATGTTGTCCGTCTCGGTGATCGTGCGGCCGAAGCGGCTGTGGAAGACGTCGCCGACGTCGAAGTCCTCGTAGAACCTGCCGCGCCACGCCTTCGGCGCGGCCGTGCTCTCGGTCGTCATTCGGAAGCGCTCCTTTCCATCTCGGCCAGGATCCGTCTTGCCCGCTCGACCACAGGGAGGTCGATCATCTCGCCGTCGAGCGCCACCGCGCCTCGCCCATCCGCAACACCGCGCTCGTACGCCTCGACGATCCGCCTGGCCCGGTCGCCCTCCTCCCGGGTCGGCGAGAAAACGCGGTTCACGATCTCGACCTGGGCTGGATGGATGCAGACCTTCCCGCGGAAGCCGAGCGAGCGTGCCAGGAGCGCCTCTTTCTCGAGCCCCTCGTCGTCGGTGGTGTCCACGTGCACGAGATCGAACGGGCTCCGGATCCCCGCGGCTGCCGAGTCCACGACGAGCGTTGAGCGAGCGTAGAGGACCTCCTGGCCGTCCGCGCGGGGCTCGAGGCCTAGCTCGAGGCCGAGGTCGACGGCGCCGAGGACGAGCGCCTCGACGCGCGGCTGGAGCGCGGTCTCGTACGCGCGCCGCACGCCCACGGCCGTCTCGACGATGGCGACGATGGGTGGGCCCTCCCGCTCGAGGGCGCCAGCGGCGGCCGGGGTCGCCTTCGGCAGGACGAGTGCGTCGAGCTCGACCCCAGCGAAGGCGCGCAGGTCGGACTCCCAGTGGTCGGACCCGACAGCGTTGACCCGCACGGCGACGAGGCTTCCGGACCGGGCCCGGCCGAACACACGTCTCGCGACGGCGCGGGCCGCCTCCTTCTCGGCGTCGGGGACGGCGTCCTCGAGATCGGCCACGACCCCGTCCGCGCCTGCGGCGAGCGCCTTCTCCAGCCTGTGCTCGTCGTTTCCGGGCGCGAACAGGAGGGAGCGGGCCGTTGCGAGCGACATGAGGTTTGACATTGTTGCCGAAGTCAGACATAAACACGGACTCCGTCCGCTGCGCAAGGAGGAGCAGCTTGTGAAGGCCGTCGTGTTCCGTGAGTTCGGAAGCTCCGACGTCCTCCGGCTCGAGGAGCTCGACGACCCGAGACCGGGCCGGGGGGAGGTCACAGTCGAGGTCGCGGCCTGCGCCCTCAACCACCTCGACGTGGACGTCCGCGAGGGTATCTCCCGCTTCCCGATCGAGCCGCCGCACGTCCTCGGCGTGGAGGTGGTGGGACGGATCGCCGAGGTCGGCGACGGCGTCGAAGGCTGGCAGGTCGGCGACCGGGTGATGCCGTACCTGATGGACACTTGCGGCCGTTGCGGCTTCTGCACGACGGGCCGGGAGTCACTGTGCCTCGACGCCGGCTTCATCAGCTTCGTTCATTCCGGAGGCTACGCCGAGCAGCTTGCCTGCTCCGCCTCCCAGCTCATCCGCATCCCGGACGAGCTCTCCGATCTGGACGCGGCGGCCGTGCAGCTTGCGTTCGCCACCGCATGGCACATGCTCTTCACCCGTGGCAGTCTCCGCCCCGGCGAGACGGTGCTCGTCAACTCGGTCGGAAGCGGCATCGGTTCGGCCGCGGTGCAACTGGCGCACATGGCGGGCGCCTACGTGATCGGCAACTCGTCGCGGGACGACAAGCTCGCCCGGGCCTCGGATCTGGGGATGGACGCCGGAGTCAACTACAGGGAGCAGGACCTGGTCGCGGAGGTCATGCGTCTGACGGACGACCGCGGCGTCGACCTCGTCTACGAGCACTGCGGCGGCGAGCTCTTCCAGAAGGGTCTCGAGTCGCTCTCGAAGGACGGGCGGCTCGTCATCTGCGGTGGCCACGGGGGCGAGGTCGTCCCCTTCGACATCATCCCGTTCTTCCGCGCGCAGAAATCCGTCATCGGGTCGTTCGTCTACACGCAGGCGGAGGTCGAGACATGCCTCGAGCTTGCTCGCCGAGGCAGGATCGCCCCCATCGTCCACGAGACCTTCCCACTCGAGCACGCGAAGGACGCGATGGATCTGATGGAGAGCCGGGAGTTCTTCGGCAAGATCGTCCTCACGCCGGGGGTCAGCGCATGAAACGGCTCGGAGTCGACGTCGGCGGCACGTTCACGGACCTGATCTACGTCGACGACGAGAGCGGCACCGTGCTCGTGCACAAGCTGCCCACGACCCCAGAGGATCCCTCGCAGGGCACCGTCGAGGGGATCCGCGAGCTCACGGCCCAGGCCGGCGAGAGCCCGGGCGCGCTCGACCAGGTCTTCCACGGGACTACGATCGCCACGAACATCGTGATCGAGCACGACGGCGCTCGCGTGGGCCTGATCACCACCGAGGGCTACCGCGACATCCTTCACATCGCGAGGCACAAGAAGCCGCTCAACTTCTCGAACTACCAGGACCTGCCGTGGCAGCGGTATCCGATCGTCCGACGCCGGTACCGCCTCACCGTGCCCGAGCGGATCACGGGCGACGGCGAGGTGCTCGTGCCGCTCGACGTCGAGGCAGCGAGGCAGCGCGTGCAGGAGCTGAAGGAGGCGGGGGTCGAGGCCGTCGCGGTCTGCTTCCTGTTCTCGTTCCTGAACCCGGAGCACGAGGCCCGCGCCGCCGAGATCCTGCGCGAGGAGTTCCCGGAGGCCTTTCTCTCCGTCTCGTCCGAGGTGCTCCCGCAGTACCGGGAGTACGAGCGCTTTTCCACGGTCTGTCTGAACGCTTTCATCGGGCCGAGAGTCGCGAGCTACGTGCGCCGCCTCGAGGACGAGCTGAAGGCACTCGAGGTGAGCACGGGGCTCCATCTCATGACCTCGGCGAGCGGCGTTGCGACGACCGAGGCGGCCGTCGCCCGGCCCGTCAACCTGCTCATGTCCGGGCCCGTGGCGGGTGTCGTGGGCGGCATCTGGGCTGGGAAGCAGGCGGGGTACGAGAACGTCATCACACTCGACGTCGGAGGCACCTCCGCAGACATCGGCCTGGCACAGGGCGGAAACCTGCGCATGAAGCACCTGCTGGACACGAAGGTCGGCCCTTACCAGGCGATGATCCCCATGGTCGACGTCGACACGATCGGCGCGGGCGGCGGCTCGATCGCCTACGTCGACGGAGGTGGGATCTTTCGCGTCGGGCCGCGCTCTGCCGGTGCCGACCCCGGTCCCGCGGCCTACGGACGCGGGGGCACGGAGGCGACTGCGACCGACGCGATGGTCGTGCTCGGCTGGCTCAGGCCGGAGGCGTTCCTCGGCGGCGGCATGGAGCTCCAGCCGGCCCGGGCCCGGACGGCCTTCCAGGAGGGTCCGGCCCAGGCGCTCGGGATGAGCGTCGAGGAAGCCGCCATGGGCGCCGTGCAGATCCTCACCCACTCGATGGTGCAGTCCATCGAGGAGAACTCCGTGCGGAAGGGGTTCGACCCGCGCGACTTTGCCCTCGTCGCTGAAGGTGGCGCGGGACCGCTCTTCGCGGCGCAGATCGCCCTCGAGGTGGGGACGCCGAACGTGCTCGTTCCGCAGTATCCGGGCGTCACCGCGGCCATGGGCCTGCTGGCCACGGACATGGTCTACGAGTATGTCGCCACCTCGTACCAGCGACTCTCCGCGCTTGACGCCGACCAGATCGCCCGCCGCTTCGGCGAGCTCGAACAGGAGGCGCGCCGCCAGCTCGAGGAGGACGGTGTGGCCGCCGACCGTCAGGTGATCCAGCGCGTGGTGGACGCCCGCTACGCCGGTCAGGGCTACGAGCTGCGAGTGGACGTCGGCGCGGGAGCCATCGACGACGCTTGGGCGGAGAAGCTCCGCTCCGACTTCCACGACATCCATGAGCGCGAGTACTCCCGGCGCTTCGAGGAGTCCGACATCGAGGTGCCGAACATCCGCGTGCGTGGAATCGGCCTCATGCCGGCGCTCGCGACCGCCGAGGTGGAGCGGGGCGACGAGGCAGCGCCCGACGAGGCTCTTCGGTACGAGGGCGCGGCGTGGTTCCGGATCGGCGGCGAGCTGAAAGAAGTCGAGACGCGGTACTACGACCGGGCGTCTCTGAAGGCGGGGAACCGGCTCTCGGGACCGGCGATCGTCCACCAGTACGACTCGACGACCGTGATCCCGCCGGGGCTCACCGCCTCGATCGACGGGTTCGGCAACATCGTGATCGCGACCGGCGGCATGGCCCGGGACGAGGCCCAGGAAGCCGCCGAGGCACTGGAGGTCTGAGATGTCCGTGACCGAGTACGAGGTCGGCCGCCGCCCCGGGCCGCCCACGCGTGACCGTGTCGAGGTCGACCCGGTCACGCTCCGGGTGCTGGGCGGCGCCTTCCACGCCATCGCCAAGGAGATGGCCGGCGTCCTCTTCCGCATGAGCTACAGCTCGATCATCCGCGAGTCCGAGGATCTGGGAGCGGGCATCTTCGACGCGGAAGGCCGGGAACTCTGCGAGTCCGACTCGACCCCGATGCACATCGGCTCCCTGCCGTGGTACATCCGCGGGTTCCTGTACCGGCTCGACGGGCAGCTCCAGGACGGCGACGTCGTCGTCCACAACCATCCCTACCTGGGGGCCTCGCACAGCCCGGACGTCGCGGTTACGGTGCCGATCTTCCACGAGGGCGAGCTGCTCGGCTTCGCCGCCGTGACCGCGCACGTGCTCGACGTCGGTGGCGCCTACCCCGGAATCAACGCTGACGCGTTCGACGTGTACGCCGAGGCGAAGATGTACAACGCGCTCCGCTGGTACGAGGCCGGAGAGCTGAACGAGGACCTCGACCGGATGATCTTCGACAACGTCCGCACCGAGACGATGAACCGGGGCGACATGAACGCGATGCTTGCCGCCTGCCAGCTCGGCAAGGAGCGCTTCCTCCGGCTGGTCGGCCGGTACGGAGCGGAAGTCGTCATGAGCGCCGCGTACGAGTGGATGGACTACTCGGAGCGGATGCTGAGGCGGGAGATCGCCAAGATTCCCGACGGCGAGTACGCGGCCCCGACCGGGTGGCTCGACGACGACGCCCGCAACCGGGGCGTGCGCTTGCGCGTTGAGACGAAGGTGATCGTCGAGGGCGACTCGATCACGATCGACCTCACGGGCTCCAACCCCGAGGTGCCCACCGGTTTCAACGTGCCCTTCGAGGGCTCACTCCTCGTAGGGGCTTACTACGCGGTCCGAACCATCCTCCTCGACGAGGCGGTGTTCCCCGAGCACGTCCCGCAGAATGACGGTGTCTTCCGACCGGTCGAGGTGGTCGCCCCGAAGGGCACCATCTACAACCCGACCTTCCCACGCGCCTGCTTCTCGCGCTTCACGCAGGTGCAGCGAGTCGTCGACAACGTCATCCTCGCCCTGAGCGACGCGCTCCCCGAGCAGACGACGGCCGGCAACTCGGCCGGGATCCACTTCTGCGCGTACTCGGGCTTCGACGAGAAGCAGGGCGAGTACTGGCTCTACCTCGAGGTGAACGAGGGTGCCTACGGCGGCCGCTACGGCAAGGACGCGATGGACTCCGTCGACAACCTGATGGCGAACACGCGAAACAACCCGATCGAAGAGCTCGACATGCGCTTCCCGATCCGCTGCGACCAGTACGAGCTCCGTCCCGAGCCTGCGGCGCCCGGAAAGTGGCGCGGCGGCATCGGGATCATCCGGCGCAACCGCTACCTCGTTCCCGGCGTGTACTCCTGCGAGGGCGACCGGCAGACGGATCCCCCGCGAGGCGTTTTCGGCGGCTGGGACGGCCTCGTCGCGTCCTGCCGCAAGAACGCCGACCGGGTGGACGAGGAGCACCTCGACGCCAAGGTGACCGGGATCCCCTTCGAGGCCGGCGACTTCATCGAGCTGGTCGAGCCGAACGCGGCCGGGTACGGCGATCCGCTCGAGCGCGACTCGGAGCTCGTGCGCGAGGACGTGCTCGACGACTTCACGACGCTTGAGATTGCGCGCGCGGCCTACGGCGTCGTCTTCGGCGACGAGCGGACGCTCGAGATCGACGAGGGGGCGACGGAGCGCCTGCGGGAGGACCTGAGGGCGTCGCGGGACGGCGCCGGAAGCCTGACAGCGTACTTCGCCGAGCGTAAGCAGAAGCGGCGGCCGAATCCCGTCTCGGTCGCCGGCGACCGGCAGTTCGGCAAGGGCTAGTGGCCCGCCCGCGCACCATCCGCCCCGTCCCGGGAGACTCGGAAGCCATGGATGTTCGCCGGGTTCGCAAGGCCTACGAGCAGGTGAACGACCAGCTCCGCGAGCTGATCGTCTCGGGCGGCCTGGCCCCGGGGGAGCGACTCCCGAACGAAGCCGTCCTCGCGCGCGAGTTCGGTGTCAGCCGCGCGACCGTGCGGGAGGCGTTGCGCATCCTCACCGCGCAGAACCTCATCCGGACGACGAAAGGCGCAGGCGGCGGGAGCTACGTCACGCTTCCGACCGTCGACCACATCTCGGAGTTCCTCCGCGGCAACCTCAAGCTCCTTTCCGAGTCGGATCGCGTCACGCTGGACGAGTTCCTCGAGCTCCGCGAGCTGATCGAGGTGCCGGCAGCGCGCCTCGCAGCGGAGCGGGCGAGCGGGGACGACGTCGATCGTTTGCGCGAGTCGATCCCCGAGCAGCCGCTGCGCATGACGACCCAGGAGCAGTTCACCTACAACAAGGGCTTCCACACGGCGATCGTCGAGGCGTGCGGCAACACGCTCCTCTACATCGCCACCCAGCCCGTCTTCAGCGTGCTCCAGACACACCTCGCCCGCTCCACCCTCGGGCGGGGCTTCCACAGCTCGATCAACCAGCACCACCGAGGGATCCTGGCGGCGATCGAGAGGGGGGACGCGGACGGCGCCGCGGAAGAGATGCACGCCCACCTCGAGTTCCTGCGGCCCGCCTACCAGCGTGCCTGGCGGCACACGGTCTCCATCCGCAAGCGCGCTTGAGCCTTCCGTTCGCAGACCTGCGGATCCTCGCGATCGAGCAATACGGCGCCGGGCCGTGGGGGACGCTGCAGCTCGCCGATCTCGGCGCCGAAGTGATCAAGATCGAGGATCCCTCGTCCGGCGGTGACGTCGGGCGCTACGTACCGCCCTTCCAGGAGGCCGAGGACTCGCTCTTCTTCGAGACGTTCAACCGGAACAAGAAGAGCATCTCGCTCGACCTCCGCCATCCCGAGTCGCGGACGGTCCTCGAGGACCTCGTCCGAGCGGTCGACGCGGTCTACTCGAACCTTCGCGGCGACTATCCGAAGCGGCTTCGCATCACCTACGACGACCTGAAGGACGTGAATCCCCGCATCGTCTGCTGCTCGCTCTCCGGTTTTGGGATGACCGGCCCGCGGGCCGGCGAGGGCGGCTACGACTACATGATGCAGGGGCTCGCCGGGTGGATGAGCCTCACGGGCGAGCCCGACGGGCCGCCGACGAAGAGCGGGCTCTCGCTTGTCGACCTCTCGGGCGGCTACGCGTCCGCCATCGCCCTTCTGGGAGGGCTCTGGCGGGCTCGACGGGAAGGAGTCGGCTGCGACTGCGACGTCTCGCTCTTCGAGACGGCCCTGCATGAGCTCATGTACGTCGGCACGTGGGTCGCATCCCGCGGCTACGAGCCGGAGCGGCTCTCGGAGTCCGCGCACCCCTCGATCGTGCCGTTTCAGAACTTCCCGACCGCCGACGGCTGGATCGTGGTCGCATGCCCGAAGCAGAAGTTCTGGGAGCGGCTCTGCGAGGCGATCGAGCGGCCCGACCTCGCCTCCGATCCCCGCTTCGCCGACTTCGCCGGCCGGCACGAGAACCGGGCGGCGCTTGTCCCGGAGCTTCGCCGTTCCTTCCAGGCGCGTACGACGGACGAGTGGCTCGCCGTCCTCGGGGCCGCCGGGGTGCCCAACGCCCGCGTAAACGACGTCGCGGAGGCACTCGCCGAGCGGCAGGTCGCGGCCCGAGGCGGCATCATCGAGACGGAGCACCCCCGGCTCGGCACGGTCCGCCAGCTCGCCACGCCGCTGCGCGTCGGCGAGGACGAGAAGCCGGCCCGCCGCGCGCCTTTCCGCGGCGAGCACACGGAGCAGGTTCTCGTCGATCTGTGCGGCTATTCGCCCGAGCGGGTGCGTGAGCTCGCCGCGGCCGGTGCGCTCGGCGACCTAATTCTCTAGGTCGAGATCATCTTCTTCTCGATGCCGACGCCGGCTGCGAGCGCCCGCTGGTATTCGAGCGGGACCGTGGCGGAGTCCTGGAGCGCGATTCCGGTCGAGTCGAAGACCGTGATCTGCTCGTCGGACTGGCGTCCCTCGAGCTCACCGGTTATGACCTTGCCGATCTCGCCGGCCACGTCGTCCTCCGTGATGAGGCCTTCCCGGAGCGGGACGTTGATCTCTCCGTCGGTGCGGCATTGGCGGATGTCGTCGACGAAGACCCGCGCGCGCTGGAGGATCGAGCCTTCGAGCTCCTGCTCGCCCTCGAGGTCGGCGCCGAGCGCCGCGATGTGCGTGCCCGGCGAGATCCAGGAGTCCTCGACGATCCCGCCGCGTGCGTGTGTGCCCGTGACGATGACATCGGAGCCCCGAACCACATCCTCGAGGTCGGTTGAAGCCCGCAGCTCGAAGCTCTCGTACTGCGGCTGCTCCTCCTCGACGAAGCGGTCCAGCGACTCCTGACTGCGGCTCCAGACCCGCACCTCCTCCCACGGGAACACCTCGTTGCAAGTGGCCAGGGAGCCCTTCCCGACCATGCCTGCCCCGGCGATGGCGAGCACCTTCGAATCCTTCCGGGCCAGCCACTTCGCCGAGACGGCTGCCGAGGAGCCCGTACGCATCATCGTGTGGTGGGAGCCGTCGCAGATGGCTAGAGGAAAGCCGGTCTCCGGGTGCGTGTAGACGAGGATCGAGAAGACCGTCGGCAGCTCGAAGCGCGCGTTGTCCTCGCGGATGGAGACCCACTTGCAGGCGGCCGCCGGGGGGTCCTCGATGAACGACGGCATGACCTCGAACTCGCCCGGATAATCGTCGAGGACGATGTGCCCCTTCGGCTCCATGTAGACCCGCCCAAGCCCGTGCATCCGGAACGCGTGCTCGACGCAGTCGTTGTACTCGCCCGGCGTCAGCAGGCCCATCATGTCCGTGCGGCCCAGGATGAGCGTCTTACGGTTCCGCCAGCTTTCGGTCGCCATCAGCGCTACCTCCTCGTGGTCTGGTTCGGGAACGATCAGGGCCGGTCACCTGCCGGCTCGCGGACGCTTTCGAGGTAGGCGATCACCTCGTCGGCGGTCGTGACCTGGGCGTAGCGGCGGTGGACGTCGCGCAGGTTCGACAGGTGAGCGTCGCGGCCCTGGTCGCCGACGCAGTCCTCCGGGACGAGCGTCCTGAAGCCGTTCGAGAAGGAGTCGACGGTCGTGGCTCGCACGCAGCCGGACGTGGTGCAGCCCGTGACGATCACCGTGTCGCAGTGCGCGGCGTGCGATCTCGAGCAGGCGCGCCGTGTTCACGGTCGCGCGCTCGATCAGCTCGGCTCCCCCGAACTCGAACGCGGGGTCGGTGAACGCGTACTGCAGGTCGATGACCAGAACGGCGGGTCTCGTGCCCGGCTCGATGCGGGCCTGGCCGTACCCGCGCTTGACCCAGGGATCGTCGGCCGCAAGCTCGAATGTCATGGCGCTAGATGGCCGGTCGGTGCTTAGGGTGTCGGAGGCGTCGCAAATGCCGGCTGGTCATCTAGCCGACGCGATGCCAATTCACGATGCTCGGCTTCCACCGGGTGCTGAAGCCCGAAAAGAGCCGAACGACGTCTCGCGCGCCGCACTTGCTGCAGGGCGGGGGCTCGGCCGAAGCTCGTACCAGCTCCTCGAATTCCGCCTCACACGCGGGGCAGCGGTACGCGTAGATCGGCACGGTCAAAGCCTAACTTACTGCGTTAGAGTCGTCTTATGGCCGCGACACCCTCGCCGGCCGAGCTCCGGCAGATCGCCGAGCGGCAGGGGGTATCCCCCACCGACGAGGACCTCGAGGCGGTGCGCGCCTTCCTTGACATCCTCCTGCCGGCGTTCGAGGAGCTCGAGCGGCTCGTGCCTCCGACGGCGTCCGACGAGTGAGCCTCGAACGGCTGGCCGGGGCGCTCCGCGCGGGAGAGCTCTCGCCTCGCGAGGCCGTCGAGCGATACCTTCGTCGCATAGAGGCGATCGACGGCGAGCTGAACGCCTACATCACCGTCAGAGCCGATGAGGCCCTGGCCGAAGCGGACGCGCTGGAACGCACGCACGAGCGCGGGCTGCTCTGGGGCGTTCCGGTCGCGCTGAAGGACGTTATCGACGTCGCCGGCACGCCCACGACCGCGGCCTCGCGGATCCTCGCCGACTACGTCCCGGAGCGGGATGCCCACGTCGTTACGGGGCTGCGCCAAGCGGGAGCGATCGTCCTCGGCAAGCTGAATTTGCACGAGTTCGCCTACGGCGCCCTCACCACGAGCCCGCACTTCGGCCCCGCCCGCAACCCCTGGGCGCCGGAGCGGATCTGCGGCGGCTCGAGCGGCGGGAACGGGGCGGCGATCGCGGCAGACCTGGTTGCCGGGAGCGTTGGCACCGATACGGCCGGCTCCATCCGGATACCGTCCTGTTACTGCGGCGTCACCGGGCTCCGGCCCTCGACCGGCCTCGTCTCCAACCGGGGCGTCGTGGCGGTGGCGCCGAGTTTCGACGCGGTCGGGCCAATGGCGCGGACGGCGATGGACTGCGCGCTCCTCCTCGCCGCGATCGCTGGGCACGATCCCGGCGATCCCACGAGCGTCGCGGCGACCGTCCTCCCGTACGGGGGGCTCCTCGGCGAAGGCATCCGGGGTCTTCGAGTCGGCGTGGTGGCGAGTCTCGTCGACGCCGCCGACCCGCAGGTCGCGGACTCGGTCGAGACGGCTCTCGGCGAGCTTCGCTCGCTCGGCGCCGAGTTGGTGCCCGTGACCTTGCCGCTGCTCGAGCACGCGGGGACGATCCAGCAGGCTATGCAGTTCCGGGAGGCGGCGGATGCCCACATGGAGTGGCTCCGAACCAGACTCTCGGACTACGGGGCCGACGTGCGCGCTCGCCTCCTCGTTGGCATCTTCCTGCCGCCCGCCGTCTACGAGGCGGGTCAACGGGCCCGCGCGAGGGCTTGCGAAGAGCTGCGGGGAATGTTCGAGCGGGTCGATCTCCTCGCGGCTCCGACGATGCCGGCGCTGCCGCCTCGAATCGGGACGGAGGCAGTCGAGATCGGCGGGCGCGAGACCCTCTACCGGCTCGCGCTCATCCCGTACAACTCACCCTGGAGCCTCGTCGGCGCGCCGGTCGCGAGCGTGCCCTGCGGGTTCATCGAGGGGCTGCCCGTCGGCCTCGCGCTCATCGGACCGCGTCTGAGTGAGCACACCGTGCTCAGGACGGCGCACGCCTTCCAACAGAACACGGATTGGCATGAGCGCCGTCCGGCGCTCCCTACGCCGGACGCGGGACGAGCGGCTCCCCCTTGAGCAAGCGCTCCACCCCGCCCATGCCCCAGTGGCTTCGACCGTCGCCGGCGAGCACGGAGGGGACTCCTCGGATGCCCGCCGCATCCGCCTGCTCGCGGATCTCCCGCAGGCGCGAGCCCAGCTCGGGCGAGTAGGCGGCCCGAACGGCGTCCTGCGGATCGAGGCCCGCGCGCTCCGCCGCACGCGCCATCTCGGCGTCAGAGGCGATGTCCTCCCCCTCACAGAAGAACGCCTGGTAGAGGGCGCGCATCAAGAGCCGAAGCCGGCCTTGGTTTTGTGCCCAGAGACAGGCGGTGAGCGGAAGGGTGGAGCGGGGCTGATAGCGAGGCAGGTGGATCTCGATTCCCCGCTCGAGCGCTCGCCGGTACACCGTCTGGCTCCAGTCGGTGCGAAGATGGTCGCCGCGCGGCTCGAGCAGCGGCTTGGGCGCCGGGCGTAGCTCGTACGGAAGCCATTCGACCTCGAGCTCGCCCCGGTCCTCGGCCTCCTCGACGACGTGCGACTCGAGGTACGAGTACGGGCACACGACGTCGTAATAGAAGGCCACACTCAGCACGGCGCGAGCTTATATATTCGCTCGCGGGATGCTCTCCGGCGTTGCCCAGACGGAGCCGCGCCTCGGCGAGCGGGAACGCAACCTCGAGGCGTGCCTCGCCCGGCTCGAGGACGCCGCTGCCGCCGGATGCGAGCTGCTCGTTCTGCCCGAGTGCGCGACGAGCGGCTACATGTTCGCAAGCGAGGAGGAGGCGGTCCGCTTCGCCGAGGAGATCCCCGGTCCGAGCGTGGAGGCGCTCGCGGAAGCATGTGGCCGGCATGGCCTCCATTGCGTGGCGGGCCTCCTCGAGCGCGACGGCGATCGCCTGCGGAACACCGCCGCCCTGATCGGGCCCGCCGGGCTCCTCGGGCGCTATCGGAAAACCCACTTGCCCTTCCTCGGCGTCGACCGTTTCGTCACGCCAGGCGACGAGCCGTCCGAGGTCTACGACACGCCGGTCGGCCGCATCGGGATAGTCATCTGCTACGAGCTCCGATTTCCCGAGCCGACCCGGGCGCTCGCCCTCGGCGGCGCGGAGCTGGTGGTGCACCCGACTAACTGGCCAACGCCGGTCCGGTCGTTCGCCGACTTCCTGACACGGGCGAGGGCGGCCGAGAACCGCGTCTTTCTGCTGACGGCGAACCGGGTGGGTGCGGAGGGCGGCGTCGAGTTCTTCGGCTGCAGCCAGGTCGTCGATGCGCTTGGCAACCGCGTCGTCAAGGCCCGTGAGCGCGAGGAGGATCTCGTCTTCGCGGAGATCGAGCCGGCGGAGGCGTGGGAGAAGAATCGGGCGATCGTCCCGGGCGAGTACGAGGTGCATCTGTTCGGTGACCGGCGCCCGGAGCTTTACGGCGCCCTCGTCGAAGACAAACGTCCTGTTCACGCCCACTCAAGGAGGTAGCGTCATGGCAACGACGGAAGAGAGCCTCACATACGAGGCGATACTGGAGAAGGACGGCGTCAAGGTCTCGAAGAGTCCCTGGGGCGCCGACGACGAGATCGGGCGCCTGAACTGGATCACGCCCGAGTCGCAGAAGGAGATCCTCGAGCGGCTCGACGGCACGAAGGTCTTCGACCTCTCCGTCGACTACTTCATCGGGATGCCGTCCTGGTCCGCGGCGGGCGACCCGAAGTTCGACATCTGGATGACGCACACGCCGCAGGGGTCGATCAACGACAACCTGTCCGGTGCGGGCCCCGAGGTGCACGAGAAGTACAGCTACTGCGGCGACTCGATGGCGCTCTACACGCACTGCGGGACGCACATGGACACGCTGAACCACCTCGGCTACTTCGGGTGCTTTTGGAACGGCTGGACAGCGGAGAAGGAGCTGGGGAGTCGTCACTGGATGGTCGGTGGAACGGACAAGTACCCGACGATCATCGGGCGTGGAGTCCTCCTCGACATCGCCGGGCTGCACGGCGTCGACTGCCTGCCGGACACGTACGAGGTCACTCCCGACGATCTCAAGAAGGCGGCGGCCGAGCAAGGCGTCGAGCTCCGTCGCGGCGACATCGTGTGCCTGCGCATGGGCCGCATGACGGCGTGGCCCGACTACGACGGCTACCTCCTGAACCCCCCCGGAATCGGGCTCGCGGGTGCCCGATACCTGTGCGAGGAGGCGGGCGCCATGTGCATCGCCGGCGACACGATCGGCCTCGAGGTGCTCCCCTCCGTGGACGAGGGCTTCCTGCCGGTGCATTGCTATATGTTCGCGACCGCCGGCGCCCAGATCATGGAGGTCGTCTGGATGGAGGAGATCGCCGCCGAGAAGCAGTATGAGTTCGCCTTCATCGGTGGCCCGTTGAAGCTAACGGGAGCGACCGGGGCTCCCTTCCGCCCGATCGCGGTGCCGCTCCGCGGGTAGACCACGGCGACTCCGATGCCCACGATCGATCGAGCCCGCAGCGCCGAGCGGATCGAGCGCGACATCGAGACGCTCGCCGGGCCCGAGTACACGCGCTCCGAGGAGGCGATCCGGCGATACGCCTACGCGCCGGAGTACCGAGCCACGCTCGACTACTTCGTGCGCGAGCTCGAAGCGATCGGCTTCGAGATCTCCTACGACCCAGTCGGGACGCTCGTGGCCCGGAACAGGCCGCCCGGCGAGAAGGTCTTCGGCGTTGGGTCGCACTGTGACTCCAACCGCAACGGCGGGAAGTACGACGGGACGATGGGCGTCGTCACGGCGCTCGAGGTCTGCAGGCTGAACGCGGAGCTCGGCTTCGACCTGCCGCTCCAGCTCATCTCGTTCCTGGAGGAGGAGGGATCCGGCTTCGGACAGATGCTGCTCGGGAGCCGGATCACCGCCCAGCGGGTGACCGAGGAGGAGCTGCGCGAGCAGTTCAGGGCGATCGACGACGGCCGCAGCTTCTGGGAGCACGCCGAGGACGCGGGGTACGAGCCCGCTCGCTGGAGGGAGTCGCTTCAGATCCTGGACGACCTCACGGGTTGGGTTGAGCTGCACATCGAGCAGGCTCGGGTGCTCCAGGACACGGGCAACCGTATCGGCATCGTCACGGCGATCGCCGGCTACATCCACGCCGACGTGCTCCTCGAGGGCCGCGCCGACCACGCCGGCGCCACGCCCATGGACTTCCGGCTCGACGTCGCTCCGACGGCGGCGCGAATCGTCCTCGAGGTCGAGCGCTTGGCGCAGGAGGCGGGCGACGGCACCGTCGGCACGGTCGGCGAGATCGAGTTCCAGCCGGGGCTCATCAACGTCGTTCCGGGCCGGGCTCGGCTCTCGCTCGACACGCGCGGCGTCGTCGAAGAGGGCTTCCACTCCGTCGCGCAGGGCATCGAGTCTTTCGTGCAGGAGGCGGCCGCCGAGAACGGCCTAACGGCGACCTACCGCCAGCGGCAGACGCTCCCGGTCACGCACATGGACGATCGCCTCGTCGCCGCGCTCCACGAGGCGGCCCGCTCCACGGGCGAGCCGTTCATGCTCATGCCCTCGGGCGCGGCGCACGACACGATGTGCGTCGCCGACCATGTTCCGACCGTGATGGTCTTCGTCCCCTGTCGCGACGGCATCAGCCACGCTCCCGACGAGGAGGCCGACCCGGCTGACGCGGCCCTGGGCGCCGAGATCATCCTGACTGCGATCGGCTCGCTTCGCGACGCCGGCTAGAGTCGGACCTCGCTGCGGCGGGTCAGGATGGAAGAGGAGCCCTTCACTCGGGTGACAGGGTCGCGAGGGCCGCGGTTGCCCGCTCGGCGGAGCGTTACTTGAAGGCCGTCCGCGGCTAGTGGAGCCCGGGGGCCGGCTCGCCGGGATCCGTCTCATCCTGGCCGAAAGGGCGGTGCGAGCGATCATCGCGCTCGCGTTCCTCGTCATGCTCGGCTTCGGGGTGGTCCTGCCGATCCTGGCGCTCTACGCCCGGTCGTTCGGCGTCGGGTATGGAGCCGCGGGGCTCTTCGTCTCCGTCTTCGCGCTGGTTCGCCTCGGAGCCGATCTCGTCGCCGGCCCGCTGGTCGACCGTTTCGGAGAACGGCGTGCGGCCGCGTCCGGGATGGTGATCACGGCGATTGCCTCCTTCGCGGCGGGCCTTGCGCCCACCTTCGCGCTCGCGCTCGTCTTCTGGAGCGTAGGCGGCGCCGGCTCGGCGCTCCTGTTCGCGGCCTTCTACAGCTACCTCCTAAAGGTCGTCCCGTCCGACCGCATGGCGCGGACGCTCGGAATCTTTTACGGCTCCTTCAACGGCGGCATGGTCGCCGGCGGACTCGCGGGCGGCATCGTCGCCCATTACCTTGGCCTTGCCGCTCCGCTCCTGCTCTACGCGGGCATCCTCGCAGTCGCTGCCCTCACGTACCTGCGGTTCGTTCCTGATCCCACTGGGCGCGCGCAGGAGCTTCCGATGTCCACACAGCAGGCCGAGCTCGAGCGGGACATGCCGATCCTGCGCCGGAGCCGGACGACTCTGGCCCGACTCCTCCGGGACCCGCGGCTTTGCCACGGTGCTCGTCGTCAACCTCGCGTACCTCTGGATGATTGCGGCGGTGTTCGACACGCTCGTCCCGCTTTTTGGGCGCGAGGACCTCGGGATGTCGACCGTGGCGATCGGTGTCGTCTTCGCGGTCGCGCTTGCGACCGAGTTCGTTGTCCTCTATCCCGCAGGCACGGCTGCAGATCGGCGCGGACGAAAGCCGGTGCTTCTGCCGGCGCTGGCCGGGCTGGCGCTCATCACCGTGCTCGTCGGCTGGTCTCCGACACCGTTTTTGCTCGGGCTCGGAATGGCGTTCCTGGGAATCGCGACCGGCTTCGCGGGAGTTCCGCCCGCGGCCATGCTCTCCGACCTGACGCCCAGCCATGGCTCCGGCACGGCGGTCGGCGCTTTCCGCTTCTGCGGCGACCTCGGGCTCCTGCTGGGTCCGCTGGTCGCCGGCCTCACGATCGATGCGTTCGGCTTCCGCGAGGCGTTCGCAATCGCCGCCTTCCCGACGATCCTCGCTTTCGTGCTCGTCGCAAGAAGTCCGGAGACCCTGCCGGCCAAGGCTCACGCTCAATAGCGCGAGGCTGGCACGGCGGCCGCTCGCCCCGCCGAGCCAACGCCTCGCGTGTCCGAACGAAAGCGGAGGCCGAGACCTGGCGCATCCCCCGTCGGAGGACGAACAGCCCCGGGCACCCGCGAATCACGGGCGCCCGGGGCCTTTGCTTACTCGTACTGGAGCGCTCGGAGGACGTTCAGCTTCGCGGCTCGTCGCGCGGGCACGATCGCCGCGACGATCCCGACGATGACGGACACGAGCGCGAAGACGACCAGTTGAGGGATCGGGATCGAGAACTCGACCTCGAACTGCGACAGGGCCTTCGTCACGAGCGCGGCGAGGAAGACGCCGAGCGGGAGCCCGAGCGCGGCTCCGATCAGCGCGGTGATGACGCTCTCGTGGCGCACCATACGCCGCACCTGGCGCCGTGTCATGCCGACGGCTCGCAGCATCCCGAGCTCGCGTGTCCGCTCGAAGACGGTGAGCACGAGCGTGTTGATCATGCCGAACACGCTCACGACGACTGAGAGGGCAAGCAGGACGTAGAGCAGGATCAGGAACTGGTTGAAGTCCTCGTCCTGGGAGTCGATCCACGCCCCGCGCGTCTGCACCTTCGCGTCGGGGAAGTCCGCAACGGTCTTGTCGAGCGCCGCCGTGGTCGCAGCGTTGTCGTTCGCCGTGTTCACGAAGACGAACGAGTTCCGTGGGCGCTCGTAGAGCGAGTCGAACGCCGCCTGCGAGATCGACACGCTCCCGAGGAGTGGGTAGAACGGCGGCGGTTTGTAGATCCCGCGCACTACCAGGTCCGCCTGGGTGGTGCTGGGGGTCAGGAGCTTGACGTTGTCGCCGATCTCGAGGTTCTTCTGGTCGGCGAAGTCCTTGGCCACGATCGCCCCGTTCCGGCCGAGGTGCGCGAGCACGGCGTTGGAGCCGTCCTCCCACTCGAAGACGTACGCCTCGGCGATGTCGTCCGGGTTGATGCCGGTCACGTACTGCGACGAGCCGGCGACCTTGCCAAGCTCCGCTCGCACCGACGTCACGAGCTCCGCTTCCGGCGAGTCGGCGAGGGCGTCGGCGGCGCCGGGAACGAAGGGTGAGTAGCCGTCCTGCGCCGTGACGACGTAGTCGGCCTTGACCTGGTCCTCGATCGCACCCCGGTTCGAGGCCTTCATCCCGTTCGCAAGGACCGCGATGAAGGTGACGAGAGCAACGCCGATCATGAGAGCGGCTGCGGTCGAGGCCGTGCGCCCCGGATTCCGCATCGAGTTCTCTTTGGCCAGTCGGCCGGCGGCTCCGCCGACTCGCTGGGCAGGCCAGCCGAGGATCGACGCGAGCGGCTTGACCAGATGGGAGGAGACCATGGCCACCCCGGTGAAGAGCGCGAGGACGCCACCGGCGATTGCGAGCAGACGCGGGGCGGTCCCGAGCTCGTCCTTGAACATCGCCAGCCCGAGTGCGGCAACGCCGATCGTGATGATCGCGATCGCGAGGTAGGGCACGAACGGCGAGAACCTCGACTTCGGGAGCGTGGCTCCTTCGCGGACCGCCGCGATCGGCGGCACGCGGGTGGCCCGGAGGGCCGGGAAGACCCCGGCCAGGAGCGTCACGACGGTCCCGATCAGCATCGAGACGACGATCGTGCGGGTCGCGAACACCGTGCCCTGGGTCGGCAGGTCGGCGTTGAGCGCCTTGAAAAGCGCATTCAGGCCCAAGGCAAGGCCAAGGCCCGCGAACAGGCCGATGAGCGAGGCGACGAAGCCGATCACGAGCGCCTCGAGGACGACCGACTGCATCAGCTGGCGCCGCGAAGCGCCGATCGTCCGGAGGGTCGCGAACTCCCGTGTCCGCTGGGCGACCGTGATCGAGAAGGTGTTGAAGATCACGAAAGCCCCGACGAAGAGCGCGATACCTGCGAAGGACAGCAGGAAGTAGCGGATGAACTTGGTGAACTCGACGGACTCGAGATCCTTGGACGCCTGCTGGTCGCCGGTTCGCACGGTCACACCCGAGCCGAGTTCGTCACGCAACTCGGTCTGAAGCTGCTGGGGCGTGACGCCCTGCTTCGCCGCCACCGAGATGGCGTCGAGCTGACCTTCCCGCTCCAGGAGCCGCTGGGCCTCAGGGATCGTGAAAACGGCGAACGTGGCCGTTCCGAGCGACTCGACCTCGCCATAGTGGGCGAGTCCGACGACCTTGAACTCCTCGACGGGCTTCAGTGTCGCGATCTTGACCGTGTCGCCGATCTTGTAGCCCTCTTCGTCGGCAGCCGCAGAGTCGAGGACGACTTCGCCAGGCCCCTGCGCCCACGTGCCCTCGACGAGCTTCAACGGATTGAAGCGCTGCTCTGCCGGATCGATGCCGAAGCCGAAGGAGGGTGCACCGCCGGTGTCCACGGCCTTACCTTCCTTGGTCAGGAGCTTGGTGTTGGTCTGGTCGACGATGCTGCCGGTGGCAGCCTCGACGTCCGGGATCGCGCGCACCTTGTCGAGCGTCGCCTCCGGGATCGGCGGCGGCTCGGTCGTCTCCCCCTCGAAGGAGATGTCCGCGGTCTTGCCGGAGACGACGACGTCCGTGTTGGCGTAGGACTCCTGGAAGATCCCGCTAAACGCCTTGTCGATCGTGTCGGTGAGGACGTAGGTACCGCTCACCATCGCGACTCCGAGGATGATCGCGAACATGGTCAGGGCGGAGCGGAGCTTGCGCCCCCCGAGGCCTTTGAGTGCGACTCCGATCATCGGCCGCTGACCTCTTCGATCGCCTCGAGGATCGTATGGGCGTCGCACTTGCCGAGCTCCTTGACGATCAGGCCATCCCCGAGAAAGAGGACACGGTCGGCGATCGCCGCGGCGTGGGCATCGTGGGTGACCATCACGGTCGTCTGGCCGAACTCTTGGACGGACTCCGCCAGCAACCGAAGGATCTCCGCGCTCGTCTGGGAGTCGAGGTTGCCGGTCGGCTCGTCGGCGAACATCACCGTCGGGCGAGACACGAGCGCGCGCGCGATGGCGACGCGCTGCTGCTGCCCGCCCGAGAGCTCGGACGGCCGGTGCTTGCGGCGGTCGTCGAGGCCCACCTTGTCGATGAGGCCGTCCGTCCATTGCTTGTCACGCTTCGTTCCCGCCAGCTCGAGTGGAAGCAGGATGTTCTCCTCCGCGGTCAGCATGGGCAGCAGGTTGAAGAACTGGAAGATGAACCCGATGTGGCGGCGCCGGAGCTTGGTCAGGTCGTTGTCGCCGAGGGTCGTGATGTCGGTGCCGTCGATCGCGACGGTGCCCTCAGTCGGACGGTCAAGGCCCGCGAGGATGTGCATGAGCGTCGACTTACCGGAGCCGGAGGGCCCCATGACGGCCGTGAGCTGGCCGCGCGTGACGTCCAGGGAGACGCCGCGAAGGGCGTCGACGGCTGTGTCGCCCTCGCCATAACGCCGGGTGACATCCTTGGCCGAGACGACGGCGAGCGACTCGTCGACACGCTGCGTGGGCTGTGCCAGTGTGCTTGCTTCCATTACGAGAAAACCTCCAGGGGGATGGGACGCTCCAGCCTTGCAGCCCCGCCGTTCCGATTCAAGGCGGCCACCGCGAGCCTTCACGTGGGGTTAACCGAACCCTATGCGCGTTAGGGTGGGGCCGTGCTCGGGTTTCTGAAGCAGCCCCGGGCGGCGAGAAGGCACTAGCGGTCGCCCGCCAGGAAGAAGGCGGTCGCAGCCCCAACGTACGCGGCGATGAGCATCCCGCCCCGGAGCCGGCTCGACCGCCCCTCCCAGAGGACTGCCGCGGCGAACACCGTCGAGCCTGCGAGCACCCCGATCTCCACGGGCCGGAAGGAGAGCGCGAGCGGATCGATCGCCCAGGCGATGAGAGCAACCGCGGGGATCAGGAACACGGCCACCTGTGCGCTCGAGGCGAGCGCGATCTCGGCCGCCAGCTTGATCTTCCCGCGCGCGGCGACGACGACGGCCCCGCCGTGCTCGGCCGCGTTCCCGACGATCGCGACGATTACCGCGGCCACGAAGAAGTCGGTCAGATGTGCTTTCTCCGCAAACGTCTCGAGCGTGTGGACGAGGATCTCGGCGACAAAGGCCGTCACGACCGTGGCGGCGGCGAGAACGAGCAGTGAGACCGGGAGAGACCAGGCGTCGAAGGAGTTCGAATCGTCGACGATGTGCCGGCGGCGGTGGCGCCTGAGCGTGTACCAGGTGACGGCGATGTACACGAGGAGCAGGAAGATCGAGACCGGAACCGACAGCCGGGCGAGCTGATGTCGCTCTGGGTCTCCATCCCAGCCCGGGATCGAGGGGATGAGGAAGAGGAGCGTTGCGAGCCCGACCAGTCCGAAGGAGATGAAGCTCGACTCGCGATCGAGCTCCCCCTTTCCGCCGAAGAGCAGAGAGAAGCCGAGGACAAGGAGGAGGTTTCCGATCACGCTTCCCGTGAGGGACCCGCGCACCACCTCTGTCAGCCCTTCGTTGACGGCGAAGAGCGCGATGATGAGCTCCGGCGCATTGCCGAAGGTCGCGTTCAAGAAGCCTCCGACGCCCGGGCCGGTGTGATGCGCAGCGTGCTCCGTCGCCTCGCCGATCAGCCAGGCGAGCGGGATGAGCGCCGCGGCGGCAAGGACGAAGAGGAGCATGTCGGGCGCGCCGAGCAGGTTGAGCACGACGACAGCGGGCCCGAGGCCGAGCAAGCCGAAGAGGATGCGTCGCGTCACCGATCGCTGAGCCTACAGTTGGCCCCATGGGTCTCGACGCGGTGCTTTTCGACTGGGGGGACACGCTCTTCCACTTCGTCTACGACGAGGAGTTGCTCGAGGCGGGCTGGGAGGCGGGGCTCCAGGCGACGGGCCGTGACGACCTGCCGGACCACGAGGTTGCTGCAGCCCGTTTCCGCGAGGGCTACCTGCCGCTCCTCTTCGTTCCCGGCGCCGTCGAGGAGATCGAGTACCCGGGCCTGATCCGCGAGCTCCTGAGAGGCTTCGACATCGAGCTCACGGACGAGGAGCTCGGGCGCTTCCTGGAGGCGGAGCACGAGGCCTGGTCACCGGCGCGGGCGATGGGCGACTCGACACACGCGCTCCTCGAGAGCCTTCGGGTTAGAGGGCTGAAGCTCGGCCTCGTCTCGAACGCTTTCGACCCGCCCGAGCTGCTCCATCGGGACCTCGGCCGGATGGGGCTCGCCGAGCGCCTCGACGTCGCCGTGTTCTCCTCGGAGGTCGGACGCCGGAAGCCTGATCCACTCATCTTCCGGACGGCCCTCGACCGGCTCGGCGTCGAGCCCGGCAACGCGCTCTTCGTCGGCGACAGTCTCGAGGCCGACATAGCCGGAGCGGCCGGCTTGGGGATGCGGACGGTGCAGGCCGTCTGGTTCCGGGCGGATCCCGGCGACGGCCCGGAGCCCGACTTTCAGGCCTTTACCCAGATGGACGTTCTGAACATCGTGCGGCGCCTGATCGGCGAGCTTTAGGGAGCGGCTCCTACACCGCCCGAGGCCTCATGTCAAGACTTGCGGGGAGGCTCGTTTTTCGCCAACAATCCGGGTATGCAAAGACGACTCGCCGAGGGCGCCTTGCTGCCGCTCCGGCCGCAGGAGGAGACCGAGTGCCGACGGTGCGAGGTCCACTGCGACAAAGTCGTCTACCCAGCCGCTTGCATCGAGGGCGCCTGCCCCTTCGTCTATGCATACGAGGAGTGGGGACATCGGTACATCGGGTGCATGCAGAAGGTCTACGAGGTCGAGATCGACGTCGACGTCCTCCATGAGGCGGAGGCTCGGACGGGAGGCTTCGGGGCCGTGAAGGCAGTCCGGCAACCCCTCCCGATGTGCAGAGCCGAGGTGACCGACTGCTACGAGAGCCGGGCCGGCGAGCTCGGGTGCGTCAATCCGGAGTTCTGGGAGCTTCCGGAGGGCGCGCCTTCCTTCCGGGTCATCGCCCGGATCCCGGCCGACTGAACCCGGACTCAGCTTCCTCAAGGGCCCGTGCGTGCAGCGCCCTGAGTGCGCTCACATCGTCGGCATTCGGACCGTGTCCGTCCTTCCCGGGCGTCTCGAGCACAGCCGGGAGCCCCTGCAAGAGCGGGTGGCCGAGGAAGACCGCGAGCTTCTCCGTCAGGACGCCCTCGCCGAGGTTCGCGTGGCGGTCCCGGTTCGAGTCGAACGGCTCATTCGTGTCGTTCACATGCAGCGCGCGTAGGCGGTCGAGCCCGACCCGCTCGTCGAGCTCCGCCAGCGTCGAGTCGAGAGCCGCCCGGTCGGTCACGTCCACCCCCGAGACCCAGAGGTGGCATGTGTCGAGGCAGACTCCGACCTGCGGGTGGCCGTCGAGGGCATCGACGAGAAGACAGAGCTCGTCGATCGAGCGCCCGATCGTTCCGCCTGCGCCCGCGGAGTTCTCGATCAGAAGCCAGGTGGTCTCCGAGCAGCGCTCGAGCGCTTGTCGGAGCGCGGGCACGACAAGCTCGAGACCGGCCTCGAAGCCGGCTCCGAGGTGCGAGCCGACGTGGAAGACAACGCCGTCGGCATCGATTGCGCAGGCGACATCGACCGTGTTCAGGAGGGAGGCAACGGACTTTTCGTGGACGTCCGACTTCGGGCTCGCGAGATTGACGAGGTAGAGCGCATGGCAGAGAACGGCGCCCACGTCCGCTTCGGCGCGGCGCTCCTTGAAGCGGGCGAAGTGCGCAGGATCGTGGTTCGTCGGCCGCCAGGCGCGCGGGCTCTGGGTGAAGAGCTGCATGGCGTCGCCGCCGAAGCTTTCGATCCGGTCGACCGCGGTATGAATCCCACCCGACGTGGAGACGTGAGCCCCGAGGAGCATGCGGCTAGCCTAGACAGCCGTATGTCCGTCAGAGTCCGCTTCGCGCCGAGTCCGACCGGCTTTCTCCACATCGGGGGAGTCCACACGGCGCTCTTCAACTGGCTGTTCGCCCGACACGAGGGCGGGGAGTTCCTGCTTCGCATCGAGAACACGGACACCGGCCGGGAGGTCGCCGAGGCGACCGAGCACATTCTCGAGTCGCTCAGGTGGCTCGGGCTCGGCTGGGACGGGGAGCCGAAGTTCCAACTCGATCGCCTGGAACGGTGCAAGCAGGAGGCGGCCCGTCTCCTCGAGGAGGGCACGGCGTACAAGGATGAGGGCGCGATCCGGATCCGGATGCCCGACGAGGGCGTGACCGCCTGGGATGATGCGATCCGAGGCCGAATCGAGTTCCCGAACGAGAAGCTCGAAGACCTCGTGCTCGTTCGTGCCGACGGGCGCCCCACGTACAACTTCGCGTCGCCGCTCGAGGACTGGCTGGACGGGATCACGCACGTGATCCGGGGCGACGACCACATCTCGAACACGCCGAAGCAGATCCGCGTGCTCGAGGCGCTCGACGCCCAGATCCCAACCTACGCCCACCTCGCCATGATCTTCGGGCCGGATGGGCAGAAGCTCTCGAAGCGGCACGGAGCCGTGTCCGTGGCCGAGTTCCGGGCCGCCGGCTACATCCCGCCTGCCCTTGTCAACTACCTCGCACTCCTCGGCTGGAGCTACGACGACCGCACGGAGATCATGTCCATGGAGGAGCTCGTGGAGCGCTTCACGCTCGAGCGGGTGGGATCCAGCCCGGCGATCTTCGACTACGCGAAGCTCGAACACCTGAACGGCGTCTACCTGCGCGCGTTGCCTCCGGGCGAGTACGCGGACGTGCTGGTCGCCTACCTGCGCGAGATCGGCTTCGAGGGAGACGAGGCGACGATCCGGGCGGCGGTGCCGCTCGTCCAGGAGAAGATCGCGACCTTGGGCCAGTTCCCGGAGTTCGCGGGCTTCCTCTTCCACCGCGTCGATCCGCCTCGTGAGCTCCTGGAGGGTGACGAGGCAACGCTCGAGGCTGCGCGGGACGCCCTCGCGACACTCGAGCCCTGGAACCGGGAGTCGATCGAGTCGGAGCTCCGCGCCATGGCCGAGCGCCTTGTCCTGAAGCCTCGTGAAGCTTTTCAGCCTGTCCGAATCGCCGTTACGGGCTCGAAGATCTCACCCGGCCTCTTCGAGTCGATCGAATTGCTCGGTCGCGACGAGACCCTCGCACGGCTCGACGCCGCTCTCGGCAGTTAACTAGGGCCGAAAGAGGACGAAGCCGCTCGCGAACAATGCGAGGCCGGCCGCCCAGACCGGCCAGGCCGCGAGCACGGCCCCGGATGTGAAGAGGAGGGCGCCGACGACGACCAGGGTGGTCGCAGCGATCGCTGCGGCGGGGGATCCGTCTGCGGGTGCCGAAAAGGCGGCCGGCGCCTCGGAGCGGATCGGCACCGAGAGTCGCTCGAGCGCGCGCAGGCGCGCAAGGCGGACCCTGAAGAGCGCTCCGCGCCACTCGGGGAGGGAGCGCTCGACGAGCTCGTCATCGCCGTCCGAGAGGCCCGCGGCGACCTGCGCGGTCGCGTCGCGTGCTTGTGCGAGCGAGTCGACGAGCTCTTCGTGGATCGTTTCGGCCCCCCGGGGGGGCTCGATCCCGAGCGCGAGCTCCGACGCCGTGTGCAGGGTGTACTGGAGTGTCGGCAATTCGTCGTAGGCATCCTCGCCGACGAGGTTGGGCCCCGCCTCCGCGATTCGCTCGAGCCGCAGGACGGCGTCTGCCAGGCTTTCCCAGAGATCGGCGACCGCCGTTGCGTAGTCCCGTCGCTCGGTGCTCCTGAGCGTCCTTTCCATGAGCCGGCGATCATACCGTCGTTAGCTGGTTGGTCGACAATTTGCCATGCCAATTACCGATCATCCATCTACACTCGACGGCATGGACCGGGGGGGCCAGGCGACCATACTCGTCGCGGACGACGACCCTGCACTCAGGATGCTCTGCAGCATCAACCTGGGCTTCGAAGGCTACCGGGTCATCGAGGCGATGAACGCCGCGGAGATCGACGAGGCCATCGAGCGGGAGCCGGTATCGCTGATCCTGCTCGATATCCACCTCGGCGCGGACAACGGCCTCGACGTGGCCCAGCGACTGCGGGAGACGCACCCCGAGCTGGCGATCGCCTTCTTCACCGGCAGCGCGCGTGTAGCCGGGGACGACGAATCCCTGGCCGACGGCATACTGTCGAAACCATTCACCCTGGAGGAGCTGGGGGAGATCGCGCACCGGCTGGCTCCGGGGCGGCCGCTGCCTCGGCCCTAGCCGCCTCGTTGTCCGCTTGCACCCGTGAGCGCCAGCGAAGCGTCCCGAGCATCAGTGCGATCGCCCCGAAGCCCACCACGACGTTCGCGAGCACTGTCGCGACCTGCATGCCGACGCTGAAGGAAAGCAGCGCGCTCGTGCTCCCGCTGCCGGCGAGGGCGAAGACGAGAACGGCTTGTTGGGCACCAGCTCCACCCGGAGTGAACGGTAGGAGCGTCGAGAGGCTCTGGACGACCAGCACGGTGAGCGCTGTCCCGAAGGTCGCCTCGATGTGGAAAGCCCGCAGGAAGAAGTAGACCGCGGCGAACCGGGCTACCCAGCTCGCCGCCTGCCAGGACACGACGCCGCGGAGGAAGGCATCGCGGTCCTTGAGCACCACGAACCCGAGGGCGAGCTTCTCCCGGAGCGCATCGACGTGGGTGGACGCCCAGCCGGCCAGGAGGACCGCGCCTGCGAGCAGGACGCAGCCGATGAAAGCTGCCGCCGTCGGATGCTCGATCGCGAACCTCCAGTCAAAGGCGGGAAGGCGGGGCAGATCCGGAACACCCGGCAGGACGCCCTGCTGAATCGCCCAGACAAGGAGGCTTCCGGCCACGACCGCATCGAAGAGCGTCTCGACGAGCAGGGTTGATCCGAGCGTCGGATAGGTCGAACCCGATACCCTGTGCTTCAAGAGGTAGAGCTTCACGAGATCGCCGCCCCGAGCGGGCGTAATGGAGTTCACGCCCACCCCTGCGACGTAGGAGCCGAAGACGTCGCGGTATCGGATGCGTGTGTCGGGATACGAGGCGCGCAGGATGTTCTGCCAGGCGCGGACGCGGAAGACGAGCTTCAGGAGATGCAACGCGACTGCGAGGATGAGCGCCGTCCACGACACGGCCGCCAGATGGCCGAAGAAGGCCTGGCACGCGTCGACAAACGACCGGACATCGTCCATGCACCGACGATACCGGGGCGGCCAGGATGGCTACGGGCGTTCAATCAAGCTGTCGATACCCCCGACCGGGTTCGAACCGGTGTCACCGCCGTGAGAGGGCGGCATCCTAGGCCACTAGACGACGGGGGCCTGCTTCGCCGCAACATGCTAGCGAGCGAGTGTGCGGCACCGTAGCGGGGGGGGGACCGGACCTTCACCGTCTGCTAGGGTCGCCCGGGTCGTATTCCAGGAGGGTTTGCGGTGATCGGACAGTCTGTGCAGGCATATCTCGATCCGGGTACCGGGAGCATGCTTCTGCAGGCCATCGTGGGCGGGGTAGCAGCCGCAGCCGTCGCCGGGCGGATCTTCTGGCGGCGAATTCTCGAGCTCCTGCACATTCGGAAGAAGGAAGACCGGCCGTAGTCGAGCCTGCGTTCGAGCCCGGTTCGTTCCGGGACCCGGACAGCCGCGTCGTCGTCGCCGGAGGGACGGTCCTCCGGACACTCAGCCCGACCGGGCTCGAGGACTGGCGAGCATTGGCCGAGAGCGCCCTCTTCGAGCGCGCAGTCGCCGACGGCCGCCTGGTTGCCACGGAGGAGGCTGACGGGACGGCCGTACCCGCCGAGCTCCGTGCTGGAGCGGCGGGTGTTCTACGCCACGAGGCGATTCCGTTTGTCTCGTACCCGTACGAGTGGCCTTTCTCGATGCTGAAAGATGCGGCGCTGCTCCAGCTCTCGCTGCTCGACGACGCGATCGGCGAGGGACTCATGCTGAAGGACGCGTCTCCATACAACGTCCAGTGGCGCGGGACGACCCCCGTGTTCATCGACGTGGGCTCCTTCGAGAAGCTCCGGGAAGGCGAGCCCTGGGCGGGCTACCGGCAGTTCTGCATGCTCTTCCTCTACCCGCTGCTCCTCCAGGCCTACAAGGGCATCGAGTATCTGCCGCTCCTTCGCGGTGCGATCGACGGGATTTCCCCCGTGCAGGCGCGACGCATGTTCTCTGCCCGCGATCTGCTCCGGCGCGGCGTCCTAACGCACGTCGCCCTCCATGCTCGCCTCGAGCGCCGCTACGCCGACTCCTCGAAGGATGTCAAGGGGGAGCTCAAGAAGGCGGGCTTCAAGACCGAGTTGATCCGCGCGAACGTTCGCGGGCTAACGCGCCTGGTCGAGCGCCTCGAGTGGAAGCCGGGCGCCACGGCCTGGACCGGGTACGGAACCCAGAACACCTATACGGACGCGGACGCTGAGCGAAAGGCGGCGTTCGTCAGGGAGGCGGCCTCGTCGCGGCGGCGGCGCCTGGTCTGGGACGTCGGAGCGAACGATGGACGCTACACGCGGATCGCTGCCGAGCACGCGGACCACGCTCTCGCGATCGACGCCGACCAGGCAGTGGTTGATGCTCTGTATCGATCGCTCCGCGAAGAGGGCTCGAAGACGATCCTGCCACTCGTCATGAATATCGCCGACCCCTCACCGGGCCTCGGCTGGCGCGGCAAGGAGCGAAAGCCCCTGCCCGAGCGTGGCACGCCGGACCTGACGCTCTGCCTCGCGCTCGTCCACCATGTCGTGATCGGCTCGAACGTCCCCGTGAAGGAGTTCCTTGGCTGGCTTCGCGAGCTCGGCACTGAGGTGGTGATCGAGTTCCCGACTCCGGAAGACCCGATGGCGGCGAGACTCCTCGCTCGCAAGCGCGAAGGCGCCCACGACGACTACACGCAGGAGTCCTTCGAGCGTGCGCTCTCCGAGGCGTTCGAGGTCGAGCGCTCGGAGCGGCTCGAGTCGGGGACCCGGGTGCTCTACCGTGCCCGACCTCGCGTCTGACCGAGGGCGTGCGCGCCCCGTCCGCGAGCTTGGCTTCGCGGGCATTCATCTGCTCGTCCTCTCCTCGTTCGCCCTGGCGCAGCCGCTCTTCTCCCTTCTCTCGAAAAACGTCGTCTTCTTCGCCGCCCGCGGGTCCTCGCGCTGGGAGATCGTCGTCTTCGCCCTCGGCGTCGTGCTCATTCCGCCGGTGCTCTTGCTGGGAGTGGAAGCACTTGCCGGGCTGGTGCACAGAGGGGCGGCCGCCGGCCTGCACCTGATCTTCATCGGGCTCCTCGCTGGGCTCGTCGCCATGCAGGTCGTGAACCGCATCGGGGATCCCCCTGAAAGCGTCTTCGCCGCGCTGGTCGTCGGAGTCGCGGCTGGTGCCGCCTTCGCCTACGCCCGGGTGGGCGCCATCCGCTCCGTGCTCACCGTGCTCGGCCCTGCGCCACTTCTCTTTCTCGGCCTCTTCCTCTTCGGCTCGCCAGTCGCGAAGCTGACGCTCGCAGAGGACGCGCAGGCCAGGCCGGCGGACATCCAGGGGCGGGCACCCGTAGTGATGGTCGTCTTCGATGAGTTCCCGTCGCTCTCACTGCTCGACCGATCGGGACGGATCGATCCGGTTCGGTACCCGAACTTCGCCGCCCTGGCCGGGGATGCCACCTGGTTTCGGAACGCGACCACGGTGCAGGGAAACACGAGCCTGGCCGTGCCGGCGATCCTGACCGGCCTCTACCCGCGCGACGCGAGCAAGATCCCGATCGCCGCCGACTATCCCCGGAACCTCTTCACGCTCCTCGGCGGCGGCTACCGGCTGAACGTGACCGAGTCCGTGACCCGGCTCTGCCCCGGGAGTCTCTGCGCGGAGTCCTCCGGCGAGGGCTTCCCGGCTCGCCTCGAGTCGCTCGCCTCCGACCTCAGTGTCGTCTACCTCCACATGGTGCTGCCCTCCGATCTCCGCGACCGTCTGCCGTCGGTGACGGCGACGTGGGGGGACTTTCGCGGCGGAGGGGGACGGACGCGGCACGAAGAGGACGTTCGCCATGGGCTCGAGCGCGGCTTTCTCCAGAAGCGGCTCTTTCCCGGATCAGTCCGGGATCGCGATCTCAGGTTCCGCGTCTTCGCCGACTCGATCAGGCCCTCAAGGAAGCCGGAGCTCTCGTTTCTCCACGTGCTCCTGCCGCACTACGGCTGGGTCTACCTGCCGTCCGGAAAGCGCTACGCGAATGCGGCGACGATCGCCGGCCTGGTTGACGACAGCTGGACCGACGACGAGGTGCTGGCGGACCAGGGATGGCAGCGGCACCTACTCCAGGTCGGCTTCGTGGACACGCTCCTCGGGGAGCTGGTGCAAACCCTCCGTCACCGGGGGCTCTACGACCGCTCGCTCATCGTTCTGACGGCCGACCACGGTGTCAGCTTCCGCCCCGGAGGGCCACGCCGGGTCACCACGACCGAGAACCTCCCGGACCTGGCGTTCGTGCCGCTCTTCGTGAAGGCCCCTGGTCAGGTTTCAGGGCGGGTCGTCGACGAGCACGTCCAGACCGTCGACATCTTGCCGACGCTCGCGGACGCTCTCGGGATCTCGCTCCCGTGGAGAGTTGAAGGGCACTCCGCGATCGACCGTTCCTTCCGCCCGGCGCCGCTCGTGCGGATCTACAAAACGTCCGGCGGCAGTTTCGCCGCCCGTGTTTCGTCGCTGGAGCGCCGACGCGACGAGCTCCTCGAGCAGAAGATCTCGCTCTTCGGTGATCGAGACCGGGGAGAGGGCCTCTACCGCTTCGGCCCGCACCGGGAACTGGTCGGCCGGCGCATTGCGTCCCTGGACGCCGAGCCGGCCGATGGGCTGGCGGTCGAACTCGATCTCGGCGAGCGAATACGGGTCGATCCCGACTCAGGAACCATGCCGGCAATGATCACGGGCCGCCTCTCAGGCGAGGCCGCCGGTCCCGGGCTCGACCTCGCCGTTTCGGTCGACGGCCGTGTCGAGGCGGTCACGCGGAGCTACGCGTTCCACGGAGATCCTGCGCTTTCGGCGCTGGTGCCCGAAGCGTCACTTAGCGCTGGGATGCACAGGATCGAGATCTTCCAGGTTGATGCATCCGGACGCCTCTTCCGGATTCCGCCTGGACGCTAGTGTTCGTCGCCTCGGTCAGTCCGTGCGGTCGTCCGCGTCCTCGGCGATTTCGCCGGCCTCGCCAAGCTTCTCTACGATCGAGTAGCCACCATTTCGGTCTACCTCACGCTCGAGCTCAGGCGACCACACGTGTCCCGTGACGATTAGGAAGCGACGAGAATCGGAGCGAACCTCCTCGTACTCGGTGACCGTCAGGGCCACGGTCTCGAAGCAGCTCTCGCGGCTGCATTCGCAGACGAACTCGATCCGGCTCGTCCGATCGCCCTTGGCCCAGTCCTCGCTGACGCTCCGAATGCGCTCATTGACCTCCCGGAAGAGGGCCTCGTTCTTACCGACTCGGTACTCCGTGGCGGACATGGAACCAGTATGCGCCGTCGACCAAGAAAAGGAAAGGTTTCATATCCTCTGCTCAGTTTCGCCGCTGTACGACAACTCGAGCACCTGGTGCCTCGCAGGCGTCAGAAGGCTCTAGGAGGCGGCGAGCAGTAGGAGGTCGGCTGCTCGATCCCGACTGATCACGTCCGTGTTGACGACGAGATCGTAATGCGTGGGCAGCTCGCGATTCACGCGGTAGAAGCGCGCGAGGTAGTCGTCGCGCGCCGCGTCTTCGTCCCTGATCAACTTGGCGGCTTGCCGCGCGTCGACCTTCCCTGCCTCCGCGACGCGCCGAGCTCGCGTCTCGGGCGACGCTGTGACGAGGACGCGCAAGACGTCTTCCCTCCCCGCGAGCGCCATCGAGGCAGCGTGAGCGACGATGACGACGTCTCCTTCCTCGGCCACGTCGGAGATGACCTCGCGGATCAGCGCGCGAACGTCGTCTCCGGACGGCAATTGCCTAACCGGCTGGGCAAACGTAGCCTGCGCGCGTGACGAGCCCGACAAATTTGGCGACAGACGCGGTCGCCGTTCTCCGCCGGATTCGGCGACGCGGTCCAGAACACGCGCGACCAGCGACTTGCGTCTCTCGACGTTGCTGATCACTGCAGGATCGAGGCCCACCGACTCGGCCGCACTCTCGACGACCTCCTCATCGACGTAGCGGAACCCGAGCCGGTCTGAGACCGCCCGGCCGACGCTCTCGCCCCCGGCGCCAGTCGTATGCGAGACGCAGATGATTCGACTAGGCAACTCTCCCTCCGGTTCTGATGCGGCACGCGCGGCCGCACGAGTCTACGCTGATCGTCGCCGACGGGTGCAGGTCGAGCAGCTTTGTTCCGCAGCGACCGCTCAGGAGCTGAAGGTCCAGGCCTGGGCGATGTTTGCCTGCCATCGGCCTAGGCCGTACGATCTACAGGTGAAGCCCAACACGACGACGCATTGCCGCATGCCGTTTTTCGAGACCTTGAGCAACCTCAGATCAAGGCGCTCACCGGGCGCGATGTCGGGCCCCGGGAGCGATTTGGCAGGGCGGCCGCGAACGCTCCCGACACCGGTCGTACGTGCAGGTGTGGCGGCCGGGTCCGGGCAGACACCATCGGCCGGCGGGTAGCCCTCTGCCGGGTGTAATGGTCCTTTGCCCGAACTGCGGCGAAGAGAACCCTGACCGGTTTCGACTCTGCGGCTTCTGTGGCACGCCGCTCGCTTCTGCTTCCGCTCCGGAGGTCCGAAAGACCGTCACGATCCTCTTCTCTGACCTGAGGGGGTCGACGGCGATGGCGGAGCGCCTGGACTCGGAGGCGGTTCGCGAGGTCATGTCCCGCTATTTCGACGAGATGCGCAGTGCTTTGGAGCAGCACGGCGGGACGATCGAGAAGTACATCGGTGACGCGATCATGGCGGTCTTCGGCCTTCCACGCGCGCAAGAGGACGACGCTCTCCGGGCCGTGCGGGCCGCCATCGAGATGCGCGAACGCCTGGCGTCGCTCAATGACGAGCTCGAGCAACGGTGGGGCGTCACGATCGGCAATCGCACCGGAATCAATACCGGCGAGGTCGTTGCGAGCGACTCGGGGACGAGGCAGCGGCTCGTGACCGGCGACACGGTCAACACAGCGGCACGCCTCGAGCAGGCCGCGCCGGCCGATGAGGTCCTGCTCGGGGAGACGACCTATCGCCTCGTCCGTCATGCGGTCGACGCCGAGGCGGTGGAGCCCCTCGAGCTGAAGGGCAAGGCGGAACGCGTCGCGGCATACCGCCTGCTCACCGTTCGGCAGACGGAGAGTGTCGAGCGGCACCACGAGCGGGAGCTGGTAGGCCGTGCACACGAGCTCGAAACGCTCCTGGGCGAGCTCGGGCAGAGCATTCGAGACAGAACTTGCCGGCTCGCCACCATCCTCGCCGAGGCCGGCGCCGGAAAGTCCCGGCTGATCGAGGAGCTGATGCGACGAGCGTACCCCCGAGCGCGGGTCCTCCAGGGACGCTGTCTTCCCTACGGACGAGGGATCACATTCTGGCCTCTTGTCGAGATCATGCGCGATGCGGCGGGACTGAAGGAGGACGATCCGCACGATGCGGCCCGGGTCAAGGTCGAACAGGTCGTCGGCCCTGATGCCGGCGACGTCTCGGCCAGGCTCACGTCGGCGATCGGGCTTTCGGAGGCTACCTTCCCCCTCGAGGAGATCTTCTGGGCGACGCGTAAGTTCTTCGAGACCGAGGCGGAACGGCAGCCGCTGGTGGTGACGTTCGAAGACATCCACTGGGCCGAGCCCGCGCTTCTCGACCTGATCGAGTACCTGACCGCCACGGTGTCGGGCGTGCCGCTCCTAGTGCTGTGCGCCGCGCGACCCGATCTCCTCGACCACCGTCCCGACTGGACGGAACGGCCGGGCGCGGTCATCGAGCTCGCACCGCTCTCGCGGGAGGAGAGCACCAAGGTCATCGACAACGTGATCGGTCACGCTCCGCTCCCTGTTTCCGTGCGCGACCGGGTCGTCGCCGTCGCCGAGGGAAACCCACTGTTCGTCGAGCAGCTCCTGTCGATGTTGATCGACGACGGGGCTCTCCGCCGAGAAGGCGGGGGCTGGGTCGCGGCCGGTGACCTATCGGAGCTGGCTATCCCCGGCACGATTCAGGCGCTGCTGGCGGCGAGGCTCGATCTGCTTTCGTCCGAGGAACGCGTCGTCATCGAGTCGGCGTCCGTGATCGGGCTCTTCTTCGCCCGAGCAGCGGTCGAGCACCTGGCTGATCTCGGGTCGGCAGCGGCCGAGCAGCACCTCCGTTCGATGAGCTCCAAGCAGCTCGTTCGACCGGACATGTCGCAGGTCGAGGCGGACTATCGCTTTCACCACCTCCTCGTCCGCGATGCCGCCTACCTCGGGATCCTCAAACGCGCGCGCGCGTCGATGCACGAGCGATTCGCCGACTGGGCCGAGCGCGTCAACCGCGAGCGGGACCGTGAAGTCGAGTTCGAGGAGATTCTCGGCTATCACCTCGAGCAGGCTTATGGCTATCTCTCCGAGCTGGGACCCCTCGACGACAACGGAATCGAGCTCGGCCGGCGGGCGGCCCGAAATCTCACCAGTGCCGGGAACCGTGCCTTCGCGCGCGGCGACATGGCGGCGGCTGCAAACCTCCTGCGGCGGGCGCGCCAGCTGCTCGCAGAGGGGGACCCCGATCGCCTTCAGCTCCTCCCGGATCTGGCTGAGGCGATGACCGAGATCGGCGAGTTTGCGTGGGCCGAAGTCTTCGTCGAAGAGGCAGCTACCGGCGCGCGGGAAGCCGCGGATGCGGCGCTCGCCGCGCATGCGACGTTGGGCCGGTTGCTGGTCCGCCGCTTCCACGAGGACGAGGCGTGGGGAGACGCGGTTGTGCCTCAGGCAGAGGGAGCCATTCAAGTATTTGGGGCGATCGAGGATCATGCCGGGCTCGCGAAGGCCTACCGGCTGCTCTGCCTGGCGCACGGGACCGCGTGCCGCTTTGCCGATTTTCTGAGCGCGGGCGAGCGTGATCTCTACCACGCGAAGCTTGCCGGCGACCGCCGGGCGCAGACACGAGCAGTCACCGCAAAGGCGATCGCCGCTGTGTACGGCCCGGAAACGGTTGCGGCTGCGATCGGCCACTGTGAGGAAGCGCTCGACTTGGCCGCACCCAACAAGCGATCAGAGGGGATCGTGCTGGCGCTCCTTGCCGAGCTCGAGGCGTTGCGGGGCAACGTCGAGCGGGGGCGGATGCTCTACCGAAGAGCACGGTCGACGCTCGAGGACGCCGGTGCCGGTGTTCATGCTCACTCCATGTCGGCCCATTCAGGGTTGGTCGAGCTGCTCGCAGGAGACGCAACCGCCGCAGAGGAGGAGCTCCGGCGCGACTTCGACACGCTCACCGCTATGGGCGAGACGTACTTCGCCTCGAGCATCGCCGCCCTGCTGGCCGAGGCGCTCTACGTCCAAGCGCGATACGACGAAGCTGAGGAATTCACGCGACGTTCAGAGGAGCTTGCGCCGGCCGACGATCTCTGGACGCAGGCGGTCTGGCGATCGGTGCGGGCGAAGGCGCTCGCACGCAACGCGGGGCGCAGTTCCGAGGCGCGTCGTCTGGCCCTTGACGCAGTCGAGCTCCTGCATCCAACCGACGCGCCGCTCTGGCGCGCGGACAGCCTGCGGGATTGCGCGGAGGTGCTCTCACTGGCCGGCGAGAACGGCGAGGCGGAGGGATTCCTCACGGACGCCCTGGCGCTCTACGAGCAGAAAGGCGCTTCGGTACCTGCCGAACGGGCGCGAGCCCTACTCGCGAGCTGGAGTGGCGTGGGGGAGTCCGGGCGGGCCTAGTAGTGGATCTTGCCGTTTCCTCGATCCCATAGGCACACCCGAACGGCCGAGCCACTGATCTTGGTCGCGGAGAGCGCCGGTGTGGTCGACGGGGGAGTCGTGCAAGAGGTCGCCTGCTCGCTCTTCTGGTCGCCGATGATCCGGATACAGGACGCCGAGAACGAGCCGCTTCCGGTGAAGGACAGCGGCTTCCCGCTGGCGCGGGTGGCGACCCCGAACGACGATCCGCTCGCTTTGACGACGTAGTAGTCGACGTTCGCGGAGAGGCCCGCCGGTGCAGTCGCGAACATGACGCCGTCGCATGTGGAGAGGCCTGCGCTCGACTTAAGCGTGCTCGGCGGCGTGGCGCTCACCGCTACGGGGTCGTAGTAGTGGATGGCGACGAGGTTCGCGTTGACCGTCTCGATGATCGACGTCCAGAGGATCTGATTGCCGGCGGAGAAGGTCCCGGCGGGAGCGCCGCTCAGGTCGGTCGCCAGCTCGAGCCCCGTGCAGGTGATGCCGCCGAAGCACTCGGTCGGGCCCGGATCGGCGGCGAATCGGGCCAGGAACGGATCGCTTCCCGGCGGAATCGCGAAGGCGACGCTCGAAGGCAAGGCGTTGAGTAAGCCGCTCAAGCTCACGTCGTTGCCGGCGAGCGCGATCGTCGCGCTGGATGCGGAGTTCGTGCCGAAGCTCATGTCACCCGTCACGGGCCGGGTTTCCTCGTTCGCTGCGCCGGGACTATCGTTGCTGCTCTCCTTGGCCGTCCCGGTTGCCGTGAAGCGCACGCCGGTCAACGTCGCGTCAGCTGCGATCGCGAAGTACAGACGGACGAAAGCCGACTTCGTTGGCGAGGTTGCCCCTTTCGCGATACCGGAGAGGTTCGGAAACGAACAGGAGGCACCGCCTAGCGTGCTCGAGCAAAAGGAGGGACTCGAGGAGACGAACTCGAGGTTCGTCGCGCCCGTGCCGATCCCAGACCAGGCGAGCGCCACGGCGGGGTTCGTCAACGCGCTCGTGGAGAAGTTCTCGAGCTGAACATCGACCTCGATCCCGCCGTTTCGGCTGAACCCGTTATACGTCGTCAGGTCGACGCAGTAGAGACGCCCGGAGGTCGGCGGGCAGGGGGCGCTCTGCGACACGCTTGGCACGATGGAAGGCAGCTGTGCGGAACTTTGCGATGCGCCGCCGAGGAGTGCGAGTGCGATCACGGCGACGATGGCGAGCTTGATCCCCATCCGGCGGGCTTGCCGATGCATGAGCGTCCCTTCGTTAGACAACCACAGAGCCCCACAGGCTGCCACGCAGCCCCCTGACAGTCAATGGCCGGGCTGTTTGGCCTGAAGCGCCTTCTCGGCTTTGAGCGCCGTGAGCGTTTCCGCGAGAGCCGACTTGCGCTCACCACGATCGATCTCGTCGAGGACCGTGCTCACCGTCGCCGCCAGGCCATCGGGGTCGAAGGGCTTGGTCACGTACCCGGAGGCGCGCAGCTCCTGCGCGCGGAGTCGATCTGCGGCCTCCCTCCGGCCGGAGACGAAGATGATCGGGATCTCGCCGGTAGCCGGCTCCGCCAACAGCTCGGCCGCGACCGCCCAGCCGGACAGGCGTGGCATCATCACGTCGAGCAGGATGAGATCGGGGCGGTCGCGCGCAATCAGCGCGAGCGCCTCGTCGCCGTCGGCAGCCTCGAGCACGCGGAACCCGGCTTCGCCGAGTGTGGCGCGGCAGAGGGCTCGCAGCGGCGCGTCGTCGTCGACGACGAGGACGGTGCGCGGGGCTAGCGAGGCACCGGCCAAGGTAGATGGCACCTTACCCCACAGCTTCAGCTCCCCGGATCCAGCACGGTAGGGGAATTTCCGCACGAATGAGCCGCTTCCGGGGTTGACCCGCCGGAAGGGAATGCCCAGGATGAGATGCCCGGATCGAAGCAACTCGGGCTCCGCGGCTTGAATATCGACGACTCCACCCCCCACACGGACGAGCCCGAGATCGGGACGTTCCTGATCGCCGACGTTCGCGGGTACACCCGGTACACGCAGGAGCACGGCGACGAAGCGGCGGCTCGTCTCGCTAGGTCGTTCGCCGAGATCGTCGAGAGCGTGGTCGAAAGCTCTGACGGCCGTCTCGTCGAACTCCGCGGTGACGAGGCGCTCGTCGTCTTCGGCTCCCCGCGGGGCGCGATTCGCACCGCCGTTGCACTTCAGCAGCGGTTCGTCGAGCAAATGCGATCCCAGGATCTTCCTCTGCGCGTAGGCATCGGCCTCGACGCCGGCGAGGCGGTGCCCGTGGCGGGGGGCTACCGAGGCGGGGCGCTCAATCTCGCGGCGCGCCTCTGCAGCCTCGCGCGCCCGGGGGAGGTCCTCGTGAGCGAGGGGCTTGTGCACCTCGCGCGCAAGGTGGACGACATGGCGTACATCGATCGCGGCCGGGTGAACGTAAAAGGGCTGTCCGAGAAGGCTCGTGTCTACCAGGTCGCGTTTCCGCTCGATATGCCTTCGGAAGACCCGCGGGCGCGCCGCTCGCGAGCGACTGCCATTGTCACCGCCGTCGCGGTGGGCGCGATTGCTCTTCTTGCTCTTGTCATTGCCGGTATCACTACCGGCTTCGGGGGATCGAATCCGCCCGAGCGGATCGAGGCAAACGCTCTTGCGGCGATCGATTCCGAGCGGGCGGAGCTGGCGAGCCAGACACCAGTTGGCAACGGACCCACTGCCGTCACGGTCGGCCTCGGGTCGGTCTGGGTCGCGAACAGCGTCGACGGAACGGTGTCGCGGATCGATCCCGATCGCGACGAGCGGCCCGTCATTCGCGTGCGAGGAACGCCGGGCGGGATCGCGGCAGGAGAAGGGGCAGTCTGGGTCACGGATGCGACCGGACGAACACTCTCCCAGATCAGTCCCGACTCCAACACCGTCGTCCGCGACGACATCGCCGTTGGCAACGGTGCCGGCGCGGTCGCGGTTGGGGACGGAGCCGTGTGGGTGGCGAACGTGCTGGACGGCACCGTGTCGCGCGTGTCCCCGGGGCGCGGAATCGAGACGGACGTCGTACGTGTTGCCGGCCGGCCCGATGCGCTAGCGGCGGGTGCCGGCGCGATCTGGGTCGCGAGCGGCGACACGGCGACAGTCAGTGAGATCGATCCGCGCAAGCGCGTCGTCGTCCAAACGATTTCGGTCGGAAACGGTGCGCGGGGGATCGCGGTCGTTGGGAACAACGTCTGGGTCACGAACGCGCAGGACGGCACGGTCTCCAGGATCAACGCAGGGTCGGGCTCGGTCTCGCAGGTGGGGGCGGTAGGGCCAGGCGTCGCAAGCGTCGCCGCCTCGGGCGGTGCGATTTGGGTAGCGAGCCCGCCTGCCGGCAAGGTCTTCCGGCTCGATGCGCAGACCGCGCAGGTGACGGACACGGTCGAGTTGGGGAGCAGCCCGAGCGCACTTGCCGCAGGGAGTGACGGCACGATCTGGGCGGCCGCGCTCTCGCCGCCTTCGCGCCACCGCGGTGGCACCCTCTTCGTCAGCTCGTATATCTCCGGTTGCCGCTGCCTCGACCCCGCGTTCGCATGGCAGGCCGACGCATGGCGCACGCTCTCCGTTCTCTACGACGGGCTCGTCGCCTATCGGAAGGTCGGCGGCGCGGCCGGCGCGACGCTCGTCCCCGATCTGGCCCGGAACCTGCCAACCCCGACCGACGGCGGAAAGACGTATCGTTTCCAGTTGCGCAGGGGGATCCGCTACTCCAACGGCAGACCGGTGCAAGCGAGCGACTTCCGCGCCTCGATCGAGCGACTCCTCAGGCTGAACGGCGTCAACCTCCCGCAGTTCTTCGGAGGCATTCTCGGGGCCGACAGGTGCTCTCCTCAGGACGGGCGCTGCGATCTTCGAGAGGGGATCGAGGCGGACGATCGCGAGGCCACTGTCACCATTCACCTCTCGGCGCCGGACCCGGACCTGCTCGCCAAGCTCGCCCTTCCGTTCGCATATGTACTCCCCGCCGACGCACCCGAACCCGACCAGCCGATGATCGACCCCGAGCGATTCGGCGATGTAGGTCAGTACACGATCCCGGGCACAGGTCCGTACGTCGTCGACTCGTTTGACCCGGAGAAAGAGCTGCGTCTCGAACGCAATCCGCACTTCAGCCCGTTTTCACCCGATGCCCAGCCTGCCGGGTACCCCAACCGGATCGTGCTTCGGATCCTCGGTGACGGCAACTCGCGCGATGTGCGGAGTGCCGCGGCGGACGTAGAAGCTGGGAACTCGGACTGGACGACGTACTTGGCTCCCGACGAAGTGGATCGGCTTGCGGTAAGCAGGGCGGCCCAGCTCCACACGACGCCGCTCGGAAGCGTTCAGTACCTAATGCTCAACACCCGGGTCCGGCCCTTTTCGGACATGCGGGCTCGCCGTGCACTCGCGTATGCGATCGACCGGGATCGTCTCGCCGCCCTCGCAGGGGGCGAGCTCGTGGCACGACCCAGCTGTCAGATCTTGCCGCCCACGCTCCCGGGATACCGCCCGTACTGTCCCTACACAATCAACCCGTCTGCCGGGATCTGGATCGGCCCCGATCTAGCTCGGGCACGGCGCCTGGTCGCAGCCTCGCAAACGACCGGCGACCGGGTTGTGATCGCGGTGCCACCGGACGACCCGGGCGAGCGCCGCCTCGGCCGGTACGTCGCTAGCCTCGCTAAACGCCTCGGCTACCGGGCGGTCATAAGAGTGGAAGAGGATCCCGTCTTCGCAATGTTCGGGCCTGGAAGTGATGTGAACGTGATCCGGCTCGGCTGGACTCAGGACTACGCTGCTCCCTCGAACTTCATAGAGCCCCTCTTCACCTGCACGGCAAATGAAAACGGCGGCATCAACGTCTCCGGATTCTGTAACCGGCGTGTGGACGCGCTCGTCGCTCGCGCGCGAGGTGCGGGCGACGCCGGCGCTACCAGTGAGGCTTGGTCGCGGGTCGATCGTCTGCTCGTGGACGAGGCGCCCGCGATTCCACTTTACTCGCATAGGCAGGCCGATCTGGTCTCGAAGCGGGTCGGCAACTACGTTTTCAACCCCGAGTTCGGCGTCTTGCTTGACCAATTGTGGGTGAAGTAATCGACTCATTGAACGCTGTTCGCGTCCGTATGCAGGTCGCGCTCTACCGGCTACGCTCTTCGGAACGACTAACCTCGCCGAGGTTGGGCGGAACGACACAACCGAGGGCGAAATCTGACACCGATCTGACACTCGGCTTGCGGCCGACCAATCTCATCGCCGTCACGGAAACGACAAACCCGCCATTAGCGGTGGGTTTCGAAGGCTGCGGGACTAGGATTCGAACCTAGACCACCTGATCCAGAGCTATCCACACAGTCTCGTACCTAGACCACAGCGGACCGGTCAGGATCAGCCTCGACGGTCGCGCCAACGACGGATCGGCTGGCGAAAATGACTGGGTGTGAGCAGACGTTGAGTCCGCCGACGGCGGTAGGGGCCCGACGACGTTCATCGGCAACCCCGGCCGGAACACGTTTGTCAGTTTTTCGGACGAACGCGACGTGGTCCGGACGGGAGCCGGGGACGACAGTGTCTTTGTTGTCCACAACGTCTTTGGCGGGGATGGACCGGATTTTGTCTCGGGCGGAGCTGGTGACGATGAACTGGAAGGTGGGCACGGGCGGAATCTCTTGTCGGGCGGAGCCGGCGATGATGTGCTGTCTGGCTACGCCACGAGCTCCACCTCCTGGGCCGTCGCCTCGATCGGAAGTCGCGGCCTCTCATCCGTCTCGATTGTGGCCAGAAGATCCGTGTCCTCCTCGGAGGTACTGGAGAGGACAGCTCGGTGGACGGCGGGCCACGAACAATCGCGATCCGAGCGCGGCACTTAGTACGCCGATTCAGGAGGACTCGCTGGACGCAGCTGTCCGGTCCCTGGAACCCGGTTTGGATGGAGCTCCTTGCAACCCGAAGGTGCCCTCGCGACTATGTGGCCGTGGACCACCCTGAGATTCGGTACGCGTGGAACGGTGACGTCTCGCTCGCGTACCAGGTCGTGGGCAACGGACATGTCGGCCTCGTCTACATGCAGGGATTCCTTTCCAACGTCGATCTGAACTGGGACCATCCGGCGCTTGCCGGTTTCCTGCGGGAGCTGGCGCGTTTCTCGCGTCTCGTGATCACCGACCGGCGCAATCTCGGATGCTCTGATCGATTCACCCACGTGGACGCACCGCCCATCGAGAATCTCGTCGACGATCTTCTTGCCGTTCTCGACACCGTCCAGATCGACCGACCGGTGCTCTTCGCGACCGGCGACTGCAGCTTCATCGCCTGCCTGTTCGCCGCAGCCCATCCCGAGCGCTTGACGGCCCTGATCCTCTATGGAGCCTCTCCGACGTGGAGGAGATCCGAAGAGACGCTCTGGCAGCGAACCGACGAGCAACTCGAGGAGTCGGCCGCAGGGGTGCGGGATCGCGTCGGGGACGGCAGCTGGACGCAGCGGGCGAACCCTTCGCTCGTGACGACCGCCCGCGACCTTGACTGGTTCGGCAGGTACGAGCGTCTATCTACGACTCCTGGCTCCATCCTCCCCGACGCGCGGCGCTTCGCGCAGACCGACCTCCGCGGCGTTCTTCCCTCGATCCAAGTTCCTACGCTGGTCATGCACCGGACGGGCGATCCGGAGGAGCCGGTCGAGGGCGGCCGCTATCTCGCCTCCCATATCCGTCCCGCGAGTTTCGTCGAGCTCCCGGGGGTCGACCACTTCCCATGGGCGGGGGACCAGACGGCAGTCCTCCGCGAGATCGAGCGGTTTCTCGCCACACTCAGGGAGGAGGAGGCCGAGCTCGATCGCGTGCTCGCGACCGTCCTGTTCACAGACGTTCAGGGGTCAACGGAGAAGGCCGCCGAGCTCGGCGACCGCGCCTGGCGCGAACTCGTGGAGCGCCACCACTCGACCACGCGAGCGCTGCTTGCCCGGTACCGCGGCAAGGAGATGGATACCGCCGGAGACGGGTTCTTCGCTTCCTTCGACGGACCCGCCCGCGCCATCCGCTGCGCCCAGGCGATCATCGAAGCGGTGCGGCCATTAGGGCTCGACGTCCGGGCCGGACTACATACCGGTGAGGTCGAGACGATCGACGACAAGGTTGGGGGTATCGCAGTCAACATCGGTGCCCGCGTGGGGAGCATGGCCCGTGCCTCCGAGGTGCTCGTCTCGCAGACGGTGAAGGACCTCGTCGCTGGCTCGAGCCTCACATTCGAGGACCGAGGCCTCCACCAACTCAAGGGTCTTCCCGGTGAGTGGCGGGTCTACGCCGTCGCCAAGGACTGAGTTGGGCTCCTGTCCCGGTGGCGGGTCAAGGCCGCGCGGGTCCCGCCAACGGGGCGGTGTCTCCCCCGTTTTCAGCGCTCGCGCGGCACGTTTGTCTAACGGGGGCGGGTCGCAAGCGTGATTTGAGGCCCGTCTCACCCCCGCACTTTCTCGCGAGAAAGAGTGGTTGCGGCTAGCAGAAACCTTCGACGGGGGGCGCGGCTCTTTCGGCTTTCAATCTGAGCGACGTTCGTTTCTGGCTCTGGCAGTCGCCGCGTCTGGACGTGAGGTCGGCCTCCGCCCTCGGTCTTGGGAGCGGAGGCCGACTGTGCTGCGCGAGCGACGAGGGCGACCTAAGGGGTCGGCTCGCCGTAGACGAAGTCGTCCATGACCACCAAGTCGCGGCCTCGCCTCTCGTTCGCACCGAGCCTGGTGCTACCGCTCGTGATCCTCACCATGGCTACTCGGTCCTCGAGGAAGCGGACCCCGAGGAACGACAGGGTCTCGCTGCCCGGGCTGGTCGGAACGTCGAACCTCGCCAGCCTGCGGCCCATGGCGTCGAAGTAGGCAATCCTCGTCCCGGGCCGATCCACGTCAGTGAACACAGCACCGAAGCCGCTCGAGGTCGCCGGCGTTGTCGAGCCGGGCACGAAGAACCGGACGGTGAGCCTCTTGCTGCCAAGCGCGGTGAAAAGCCGCTGCGGGCTGAAAATCGTGAACAGGCTCGAGTAGGTCGGGTTGATGTTGTCGAACTCGATCGGCGCCACCCCGGCGTTAGCGCTGACCTGGAAGCCCGACCCATTCGTGGTAAAGACGACACCCCGGGGCGAGTTCACGTTGAAGAAATCAGCCGGCATAAGGTTCGGCGCGGAAAACGCGTCCGGCACGCCATCCCAGTTGATCTCACGCCGCCCGGATCCGAAGGAGCCAGGAACGTTGGGATTGAGCGTGCCCAGGTCGGCGCGATAGGCGTCGACCGCCGACTGGATGGCAGCGGCGCTCGTGCCGGCCGCCTGCTGAACATTGACGGGCGGGGCACCGCGGGCCTGGGTGGCAGACGCCACCGCAGTCAACACCGCGAAGGCCACGACAAACAAGAAACGGAATCTTCTCAGCATGGGACGCACCTCCTTGGGTCGTTGTCCCTCTGGAAGACGCGCGCGTTCCAAGGACTACAACGCGCGAGTACACGCAAGCTAGCAAGCAAGGCGGGGCTCGGGTCATGCGAACGAAAAACCCGCCATTAGCGGCGGGTTTCGAAGGCTGCGGGACTAGGATTCGAACCTAGACTACCTGATCCAGAGTCAGGCGTCCTACCATTAGACGATCCCGCACCGGTAGGCCCTAGTCTAGCGGCTCAGGCTTCGAGATCCGGTGTCTGATAGCCGGGCGCGGGAGCAGTTTTCTCTACGCGCAGGTGGTAGTAGGCGAGCGTCCACGCGGCGGCGACGAAGGGCGTGAAGATCGTGTTCGAGACCACGTTGCTGATGTACTGGGCCAGGTCGTCGGAGAGGAAGCTCAGGACGAGCGCCAGGACGATGCCGAGGACGATGCCAGTGAGGATCAGGATCACGACGGTCAAGACGATGAGGCCGAAGACCTCCCACCCGTGGCCGCGCACGAGCTCTCGGCTGCGGCCGAACGACTCCGTCGCCGATCGTCCCTCGAGCACGATCACCGGCACGATCAACAACCACCAGGTGAGCAGGATGAGGCCCGGAACGATCAGGAGGATGAATCCGATCGTGATGCCGATCGCCGCGAGGATGCCGCCGATCGCAAGCGCGTTCATGCGAGGCCGGACTCGGCTCAAGGTCTCCGAGACAGAGAGGTCGGCACGCCCGTCACGGACGTCTTCGATCGCAATGACCAGCGCTCCTTGAAGCCAGAACGTCCCCGCCAGGGACACGAAGGCGGCGGCGATCGCGCCCAGCCAGCTGAGGAGAACAACGAGCAGCAGGGTGAAGAGCGAGAGCAGGAGGTAGACGACGAACGCGATCGGAAGCAGGTGTCGCCAGTGAGTCTTGTAGAGGCTCCACGCCTCTCCGAGAACTGCAGTCGGGCTCACGCGTGCGACTCTAGATCATGCGGCGGCGGACGCCCAGTCGCCGTACAGCGAGAGGTACCACCCTTCGCGGGCAAGCAGCTCGTCGTGGGTCCCCTCCTCGACTACCTGTCCGTGCTCCAGGACGATGATGCGGTCGGCGTTTCGGATCGTCGAGAGGCGGTGCGCGATAATGAAAGCCGTGCGGCCCGCGAGGAGGGTGGCCAGGGCGCGCTCGATGCGTCGTTCGGTCCCGATATCGACGCTCGACGTCGCCTCATCGAGGATGAGGATGCGCGGATCGGCGAGGAGCGCCCGGGCGAAGGCGACGAGCTGGCGCTGGCCGAGCGAGAGGCGGCTACCGCGCTCGGCGACCTCCGTCTCGTAGCCGTCCTCTAGCTCCAGGATGAACTCGTGCGCGCCGACAGCACGCGCCGCCGCGGCGACTTCCTCGGGGCTCGCGCCGGGCCGGCCGAACAAAATGTTCTCGTGGACGGTGCCTGCAAAGAGGAAGCCCTCCTGGGGCACGACGCCGAGCTGGCCGCGGATGCTCGCTTGGGCCACCTCCCGAAGGTCGTGACCGTCGATCGTGATCCTGCCTTCCTGGGGGTCGTAGAACCGGGCGAGCAGCTTCGCGATTGTCGACTTGCCCGCGCCCGTGTGGCCGACGAGTGCGACCGTCGTGCCCGCCGGGACGTCCAGGTCGATGCCGTGTAGGACTTCGGGGCCCGTGCGATAGCCAAAGCGCACGCTCTCGAAGCGGACGTGGCCGTCGATCGGCGGCAGGTCGATGGCGTCGGGGTGGTCCACGATCTCCGGCTCCTCGTCGAGGACGTCGATGATCTTGTCGAGCGCGGCCACGGCAGCGAGGAAGGTGTTGTAGAGCTGGGAGAGCTGCTGAACCGGGTCGAAGAAGTTGGACAGGTAGCCGATGAAGGCGAAGAGCGTCCCGATCTCGATGGAGCCGTCGAAGGCCAGGTAGCCCCCATATCCGAGCACGATCGATGTGGCGGCCGCGGAAAGGAAGTCGACGAAGGGGAAGTAGAGCCCGTTCAGGACGACGGTCTCGCGGTTCGCCGCACGATATTCCTCATTCACCGCCCGGAAGTGGGCGGCGTGGTGATCTTCGCGCGTGAAGGCCTGGACGACGCGCATGCCCGCGATGCTCTCCGCCAGAGTGGCCGTGACTCCCGCGAGCCGCTCCCGGACGCGACGGTAGGCACGCGAAGACCGGCGCCGGAAGACCGCCGTCGCGATGCTCAGGAGCGGAAAGACGGAGAGGGTCGCGAGCGCGAGCCGCCAGTCGAGGAAGAAGAGGATGATCACCGACCCGAAGAGCGTCAGCGAATTCTGGAAGAGGCTCGTGACACCGTCCGTGACGAGCTGGTCGAGCGCTTCCACGTCGTTCGTAAGGCGGGAGATGATCGTCCCGGCGCGGTTTCGCTCGTAGTAGCCGAGCGAGAGTCGCTGGAGATGGGCGAAGAGCCGCTTTCGGAGGTCGGCCAGGATCCGCTCGCCGACCCAGCCTGTGAAGTACGTCTGCGCCATACTCGCGAGCCAGTTCAGGAGCCCGGCGAAGAGGAACGCCGCCACGATCCACCCGAGGATCCCGACGTCGCGGTTCCCGATCCCCTCGTCGATGGCGAGCTTCGCGAGGAAGGGGGGCGCGAGCGCCGTCGCAGTCGCCGCAAGCAGCGAGACGATCGCCAGCCAGGTCCGCGCGCGGTAGGGCTTGGTGAGGTTGACGAGGACGCCGATGCGGCGCGCGGTGCGGCCCCAGCTCCAGTCGTCGACTTCGGCGCCGCGCCGGTCGGTCAGATGGCTCCCGGGCTGGTGAATCTTCAAGCGCGCGCCTCCTGAACGTCACGGGCCACCTCGAGCTCCACGAGACCGTGCTCGTAGATTTCAAGGTAGACGTGGCTCCTCTCGAGTAGCTCATCGTGCGTCCCACGCGCCGCGACGGCGCCGTGGTCCAGGACGACGATCTCGTCTGCCAGCGAGATCGTCGACAGCCGATGCGCGATGATGAACGTAGTCCGTCCCTTCATCGCCTCGCGCAGGCCGAGCCGGATCTTCGATTCCGTGGTCGCATCGACCGATGCGGTCGCGTCGTCCAGGATCAGGACGCGGGGATCGAGGAGGATGGCGCGTGCGATCGCGACTCTCTGGCGCTGCCCACCTGAGAGCGTGATCCCTCTCTCGCCGATGACCGTGGCATAGCCGTCGGGCAGCTCCGAGATGAACTCGTGAGCCTGGGCCATGCGGGCTGCGCGCTCTACGTCCCCGTCGCTCGCCAGCGGTGCTCCGAACGCGATGTTCTCCCGCACCGTCGTCGAGAAGAGGAAGGGATCCTGCGAGACGATCCCGATCGCGCCACGAAGCTCCTCGAGCCTGAGGCCGCGAACGTCCTCGCCGTCGAGGAGAACCCGGCCTTGCTGTGGGTCGTAGAAGCGCGGGACGAGTGAGGTGAGGGTCGTCTTCCCGGAGCCGGTGTGCCCGATCAGCGCGATCGTCAGGCCGGCCTCGATCTCGAGGTCAACGTCGTGGAGGACCGGGCGGTCCGGCTCGTAGCCGAACGTGACATGGTCGAACCGAACATGTCCTTCTCCCGGGGGCAGGGGCTTCGCGTCAGGCGCGTTCGTAACGTCCTCCGCCTCGTCCAGCACCTCGAAGATCCGCTCGCCGGAGGCGACGGCCCGCTGGCTCGTGCCGATCCACATCCCGAGCATCCGGAGCGGCATCACCAGCATGAGCACGTAGACGTTCATCGCGATGAACTCGCCAACCTCGAGGTTGCCGTTGATGACCCGGTGCCCGCCGACGAGGAGCACAGCCGCCTGCGCGAGGAGAGGCAGGAAGGAGAGGAGCGGCACGTAGAACGCTCGCTGGCGGGTCGCCCGCACGGACTCAGCGAAGACAGCCTCGTTCCGCCTTGCGAACTTTTCCTCCTCCTGCGGCTCCTGGGCGAACGCCTTGATGACGTTGACGCCCACGATGTTCTCCTCGGCGACGGTGGTCATGTCCGCCATGCGCTGCTGCACCTCGCGGAGGATCGGGTGCGACGACTGCGAGTAGACGTACGCGATCGCGATCAGAGCGGGTGTGATGGCCAGCGCGATCAGCGCGATCTCCCAGTCGAGCACGAAGAGGATCGCCGTCGTCGCGACAATGGTGAGGATGTGCTGGCCGAAGAAGATGAGGCCGTAGCCGAGGAAGAACCTGACCTGCTGGAGGTCTACGGTCGCCCGCGACATCAGCTGCCCCGTCTGGTGGCGGTCGTAGAAAACCCACGAGAGGCGAAGCAGGTGCGCGTAGAGCGCGTTGCGGATGTCGAATTCGACTCCGAGCGCCTGTCGGCCGGCGATGAAGCGGCGGCCGACGAGCATGAGTGCGCGGGCGAGCCCGGCGATCGCGATGAGAGAGACGAGGATGACGAGCGTCCGCGTGTCGTGCGGCCTGATGCCGTCGTCGATCACCTTCCCGGTCAGCCACGGGATCGCGAGGCCGGCAACCTGCGACCCCACCGCCAGGACGACCGAGACGCCGAGGGACCAGCGGTACGGGCGCAGGAAGCCGAGAAGCCGGCCAAACGTCCGAAGGTAAGGGTGAGAAGTGCCCACAGCGCTCATCAGATCGAGTGTAGCGGCCGTCTACCTGACCGCTTCTTCCGCGAAACCGCTGCAAACATGGCACGTTTCGGGCACCACCCGCGTGGGTTTCGCCGCTAGTGTCGGTCACGGGAGGAGGCCAGGGCAACCGGATCAGGAAGGCCGCACGGGACACGTCGTCCGTGGCCAGCACCGTGTCCTCCGCCTCCCGCCACTCCAGCCGCCGGTGCCTCGGAGCGCCGTATGCTTGCGCGGTGCCGCTGCCGCTCGAGTCGGTGCCGAACTTCTCGGAGGGGCGCGACGCCACCGTGGTCGACGCCCTCCGCGATGCCCTCGCAGTGCCGGCGCGACTGCTCGACGTCCACGTGGATCCGGACCATCACCGCTCCGTCTACACGCTCGTCGGGTCGGGCGAGGAGCTCGTCGAGAGCCTCTTGTCCGGGGTCATGGTTGCCGTCGACCAGATCGATCTCCGCGCTCATTCCGGCGCGCATCCGCGGATCGGGGCGGCGGACGTCGTTCCGCTCATCCCCATCCGTTCCGAGGACGAGCCACTCGCGCGTGACGCCGCCCTGGCGCTCGCCGACCGCCTGGGCGACGAGCTGGAGCTCCCAGTCTTCTTCTACGGAGGCCTGACCGAGGATGGTCGGGAGCCTGCATTCTTTCGGCCCGGCGGTCCGGAGGAGCTCCAGCGACGAATGGACGCCGGAGAGCTTGCGCCCGACCGTGGACCGCCACGCCTGCATCCGACGGCAGGTGGAGTCGTGCTCGGAGTCCGGCGGCCGTTGATCGCGTTCAACGTGAACCTGCGCTCGCAGGACGTCGAGGTCGCGAAGGCAATCGCGGGAATCGTGCGGGAGCGGGACGGCGGGTACCCCGGCGTGCGCGCACTCGGTCTCGAGCTGCCCACGGCCGGGCTCGTGCAAGTCAGCATGAACGTCACCGACTGGGAGGCCGCGGCTCTGCACGAGATCGTCGAGCGCATCAAGGCAGAAGCCGCGTCACGCGGCGTCGAAGTGGAGGGAAGCGAGCTGGTTGGTCTCATGCCGGCCGGCGCGGCGGTGGCGGCGGCTGGCCCGATTCTCCACATTGACGGATTCGATGCGAGCCACGTGCTGGAGCTCAGGCTGCTCGACGATTAGGCGGCTACGACCGCGCCGCGGCCTAGAGGGAGAACTGCCAGAACTGCCGCCATGCCGTCCACCAGTCGCCGGCCCGGGACGCGATCTTTCGCGGCTCCAAGATCTCGATGCCCTCTCGGTTTTGAAACGCCTCTACCAGATCCGACTTGGTGTACTCGACGATGATCTCGCATGGTCGCCCAGGGTCGTAGGGCGCAGTCGACCCGCGGCCCTCAACTGCCCGCCGTGCTCCGTCCTCGAGCAGGTCCCGGGCCCGGACGAGCGGGATGTGACGCGCACTGAAGCGGCCGAGGCCCTGCTTCACGGCAACGGGCACAATGCCGTCGCCGAGCAGGTCGACGCCTTCGCGGCAGGTCGCGTCATCCCCGCTCACCATCAGCACGGGGCAGTCCCAGGTGCCGCAGAGAGCGGCGTTGATCCCCGTCTCGCCGACCAGCGTGTCGTTGAACCAGAGGTTGTGCCAGTCGGAGCCGGAGACCGTGTGGTTCAGAACACCCTTCGCCGTTCCCGCGCGCGCGTGCATACCGACGAGGAGCGCTCCGTCGCAGCCTTGCTCGAGGAACTCGGTGTAGTGCGTCCACTCGTGCTGCACGACCCAGTCGCAGCCCGGGTCGAGCGCATCGGGAAGGAGCGAGTTGAACGTCCAACCCTTTCCTGCTCCATGGCAGTCCATGACGACGATCTCGGTCGCGCCGCCCGCGCGGGCGCCCCGGACGACGGCGTTGATCTCTTCCGTATAGAGCTTCCGCCCTTCCTCGTAGAGCGACTCGCCCCCCTCAACCTGCTCCCATTTGACGATGCCGGCAACGCCCTCCATGTCGCCCAACACGATGATGCGCATTCCGCCTCCCTCGCTCCGCAGATCCCCAATCCTGCCGTCTTGCGAGACTAGACTGGACCGCGTGGCGCTTGCGACGGCCGTCTCGCTGAACGGGGAGGACCTCACCGTCGACGACGTCTGGAGGGTTGCCGTCGGCGGCACGCGGGCCGAGCTCTCCGACGACGCGCGCGAAAAGATGGATTCCGCCAGGGCGGTCGTCGAGCGGGCCGCGAGTCAGGCCTCCGGCGAGCATACGTACGGAATCAACACGGGCTTCGGCCGCTTCGTATCCCGTTCGATCCCACCCGAGCTCTCCGAGGAGCTCCAGCTTCGGCTGCTCCGAAGCCATGCGTGCGGCGTGGGGGAGCCGTACCCAGACGAGGTCGTCCGCGCAGCGATGGTGCTTCGTGCCAATGCGATTGCGAAGGGTTACTCGGGCGCCCGGGTCGAGACCGTCGAGCTCCTGCTCGAGTGCCTGAACCGAGGCGTTCTCCCGTACGTCCCGGCCCGGGGCTCCGTCGGTGCTTCCGGCGACTTGGCGCCCCTCGCACACCTGGCGCTTCCCCTGGTCGGTGAGGGATGGGCCCTCCTGGACGGCGACCGGATCACAGGTGCGGAGGCGCTCGCTCATGCCGGCCTCGAGCCGGTCCGGCTGCAGGCGAAGGAGGGGCTCTCGCTCATCAACGGGACGCAGTTCATGAGTGCGATCGGGGCGCTGAGCCTCGTCCGGGCCGGGCGCCTCGTCAGGGTTGCGGACATAGCCTGTGCCCTTTCGGTCGAGGCGCTCCAGGCTTCCCGGGTCAGCTTCCGACCCGAGATCCAGGCCCTCCGCCCGCTTCGGGGACAGTCGGAGTCGGCCGCGAACGTCATCCGGCTCGTCGATGGCTCGGCGATCATCGAGTCCCACCGCTGGTGCGACAAGGTCCAGGATGCGTACTCCCTACGTTGTGCGCCCCAGGTTCACGGCGCCTGCAGGGATCTCCTGGCGTACGCGGAGCAGACCGTCGGGGTCGAGCTGAACGCCGCTACCGACAATCCGCTCGTCTTCGCGGAGAGCGGTGAGCTCTTGTCGAATGGCAACTTCCACGGTCAGCCCCTCGCTTTCGCGCTCGATGGAATGGCGATGGCGTTGGCCGAGCTCGCCTCCATCTCGGAACGCCGCGTCGAGCGGCTCACGAATCCGTCGCTCTCTGACGGCCTGCCGGCCTTCCTGACTCATGACGGCGGCCTGAATTCGGGCTTCATGATCCCGCAGTACGTGGCGGCGTCGCTCGTCAGCGAGAACAAGGTGCTGTGCCATCCCGCGAGCGTCGACTCCATCCCCACGAGCGCGGGCCAGGAAGATCACGTTTCCATGGGCAACGCGGCGGCGCTGAAGCTCTGGCAGGTCCTCGCCAATAGCGAGCGAGCGCTCGCGATCGAGCTTCTCGCTGGGTCGCAGGGCGTTGAGTTTCTGGCACCGCTCGAGCCAGGGCTGGGGACACGGGCGGCACACGCTCAGGTCCGTTCGCTCTCCCCGACGGTGCACGAGGATCGTCCGCTTGCACCCGACATCGAGCTGGTCGCCGCGGCAATCCGCTCGGGCGTGATCGTGGCCGCGGTCGAGGACGAGATCGGGGAGCTCGCGTGAGCACGGTCGGCTCGGCCGACGCCTTGGTAGAGGAGCTCTGCGGCGACCTCTCCTCGATTCGCGCGCCTCGCGGAACGACCCTGAATGCTCGTTCCTGGGCAACGGAAGCACCGCTCCGGATGCTTTTGAACAATCTCGATCCCGAGGTTGCCGAGCGGCCGGAGGAGCTCATCGTCTACGGCGGCTCCGGCAAGGCGGCGCGGAATCATGAGGCCCTGCGGGCGATCGTCCGGTCGCTCCTGTCGCTCGGCGAGGAAGAGACCTTGCTCGTGCAGAGCGGAAAGCCGGTCGGCGTCTTCCGCACACACGCGGGAGCGCCGCGCGTCCTGATCGCGAACTCGCTGCTAGTCCCCAAGTGGGCGACCTGGGAGGAGTTCAGGCGGCTCGAGGCCGAGGGATTGACGATGTTCGGCCAGATGACCGCCGGGAGCTGGATCTATATCGGCACGCAAGGGATCCTCCAGGGCACGTACCAGACGTTCGCCGCTGCCGGGGAAAAGCACTTCGGTACCGCCGACCTCGCAGGACGGACGATTCTGACCGCCGGGCTGGGCGGCATGGGCGGCGCGCAGCCGCTTGCGGCCACGATGGCGGGCGCGGCCTGCCTCTGCATCGAGGTCGATCCGTCGCGCATCGAGCGGCGTCTCGAGACGCGCTACCTGGACGAGGCGACGACGTCGCTCGACGAAGCGCTTGCACGCATGCGGGCTGCGGCGGCGGACGGCAGGGCGCTGTCGGTCGGCCTCCTCGGGAACGCGGCGGAGATCGTGCCGGAGCTCGCGCGGCGCGGAGAAGCCTTCGACCTCGTCACCGACCAGACGGCCGCACACGATCCGCTGAACGGCTATGTGCCCGCGGGGCTGAGCGTCGAAGAGGCGGCCGAGCTTCGAGACCGCGACGCGGACGTCTATCTGCGCCGAGCCCGTGCTTCGATCGTCGCACATGTGCAAGGGCTGCTCGAGTTCGTCCGGGCAGGCAGCTATGTTTTCGATTATGGCAACAACCTGAGAGGGGAGGCGCTCGAGGGAGGACTAGAAGGCGCATTTGCATATCCGGGCTTCGTCCCGGCCTATATTCGGCCGCTCTTCTGCCGTGGAATCGGCCCCTTTCGGTGGGCGGTCCTCTCGGGCGAGCCCGATGACATCGCGGCAATCGACCGACGTCTGCGAGAACTGTTCCCGGACGACGTGCTACTCCAGCGGTGGCTCGATCTGGCGCCGCGCCGGGTGGCCTTCCAAGGCCTGCCGGCCCGGATCTGCTGGCTGGGCTACGGCGCTCGAGCGATCGCAGGGATTGCGATCAACGAGTTGGTGCGTACCGGTGACGTCCGAGCGCCGGTGGTGATCGGGAGGGATCACCTCGACGCGGGTTCCGTCGCGTCGCCGTACCGCGAGACGGAGTCGATGCTGGACGGTTCCGACGCGATCGCCGACTGGCCGATCCTGAACGCGCTCGTGAACGTCGCCGCTGGAGCCACCTGGGTGAGCGTGCACCACGGGGGAGGCGTCGGCATCGGCAACTCGATCCATGCGGGCATGGTGGTCGTCGCGGACGGGACTGACGGCGCGGCGGAGCGCCTGGAGCGCGTTCTGACGACCGATCCCGGGACGGGCGTCCTGCGTCATGCCGATGCCGGCTACGACGACGCGCTGGCTGCCGCGCGCGAGCACGGCCTCCCGATCCCGACGCGCGAACAGGCCTAGCGGGACTTCCCGTTCAGCACAGGCGCCCGGGCCGGTGCGCCGGACGCCGGTCTGCGTGCCGTCGTCCCCGGCGTCCGGCCCGGCAACTGATGAGCCCGCCCCGAAGCGGGTGGGTTCACCCGTAGGTTCGGTGTTCCCGCGATTTCGGTTCGCTAACCGGCGGGCGTCGGCTCTAGGCTTGCCCAAATGACCGCCCTCCTCGTTCGTGACCTGGTGCAAATCGTCTCGCCGGGGGGAAGCGAAGCTCCCCTGCGTGGGCCACGTCTCCGGGAGGTGAGCGTCACGCCTGACGCGTATGTTCTCTGCGAGGAGGGACGGATCGTCGAGGTCGGGTCGATGGCCGATGTGCCGAAGCTCGGCCAGGACGTCGTGGAGCTCGACGCCCGCGGTCTCTGCGCCATTCCGGGACTCGTCGATTGCCATACGCACGCGTGCTTCGCGGGAGACCGGGTGGACGAGTTCGACCTCCGCTCGGGTGGCGCGACCTACGAAGAGCTTCATGCGACCGGGAGCGGCATCCTCTCGACCGTTCGAGCCACGCGCGCTGCAGGTCGAGACGGGCTCGCTTCGGCTCTAGCGCGCCATCGCGGCTGGATGCTCGAGCACGGGACAACCACGTTCGAGGCGAAGTCGGGCTACGGGCTCGATCGGGAGACCGAGGTCGCCATGCTCTCAGCCATTCGCGATGCGGGCGGCGTGCCCACCTGGCTCGGGGCGCATGCTGTTCCCCCCGAGTTCACGGACGCCGATGCCTACCTGGCTTTCGCGCTCGAGGTGGTACTTCCCGAAGCGGCGGCTATCGCGGAGGCGGCCGACGTGTTTCTCGAGCGCGGCGCGTTCGACGTCCTCCAAGCCCGGCGCTACCTCGAGACGTGCCGGGACGCTGGTCTCGAGCTTCGGCTGCACGGAGACCAATTCACGGAGGCCGGCGCCATCCCACTAGCAGTCGAGCTCGGCGCCCGGAGCGTCGACCACCTCGAGGCGACCGGGTCAGAGGGCGTGAAGATGCTCGCGGCCAGTGATGTCGCGGGCGTCCTCCTGCCGGTAGCGGCGCTCTTCCTCGGCCGTCCGATGCCGCCGGGGAGAGAGCTCGTCGATGCGGGCGCAGCCGTCGCACTCGCGACGGACTTCAACCCCGGGAGCGCCTTCTGCGAGAGCCTTCCCGTAGCGTGCAGTCTCGCGTGCACCCAGATCGGTCTCTCCCCGGCCGAGGCGCTCGCCGCCTGCACCGTCAACGCGGCCCACGTCCTCCGGCGCGCCGACCGCGTTGGACGGATCGCGCCCGGCTACGATGCCGACCTCGTCCTCCTGGACGCACCAGATTGGCGTTACGTGGCCTACCACCTCGGCACCGATCACGTGGCCGCCGTCGTGAAGGCGGGCGAGCCGGTTTGGCCGTAACCGCAAGCCTCGAGCGCCTCCACTGTCCTCGGGTGGGGCGCCGCTCAGGCCGGCCGAGGGCATAATCGCCCTATGCCGAGCCGAAAGCAGCGACGGCGTCGCGAGAAGCTCCAGCGCCACGAGTACGAGTACGTGATCGAGACCGACGAGGGGGACGAGGAGATCCTCGATACGCCGCGCGCGCTCGAACGGACGCCGGGCCAGAAGCGCGAGCGGCAGTCACGGGTGCCCTCGGACCGGCGGGGCCGCCCGATCCAGCCCCCTTCAGTTGCACGCGTCCTCAAGCGGGGTGCGATTTTCGGGCCGCTGCTCCTCGTCGTCACATACATAACGGCGCCGAGCCTGACGACCGCGCAGAAGATCTTCAACGCGGTCCTTCTGATCATGATCTTCCTCCCCTTCAGCTACCTGGTCGACCTTGTCGTCTATCGGACGCTCATGCGGCGGCACCGGCGCCAGCAGGCAGGCGGCTAGTCGGACTTGGGCTGGCCGCGGAAGTGACCCTCACCGGGCCACGGCGCGAGCAGGAGGAGGATGCGGGCGCCGCCCTCGCTGCGCACGAAGTGGCGCTCGTCCGGCTCGAAGTGGACGAGCGTTCCCACGCCCGCTTCGAGCTCGTCGCCGCCCCCGCCGATCCGGGCTGAGCCCTCGACGACGACGAGCCAGGCGTGCTCCTTGACCTGGTGATCGCCCAGCTTCTGTCCCGGCTCGAGAGCGAGGAGGACTGCACGAGCCTCGTCCTCGCTCAGGAGGACGGAAGGGGATCGGCTGCCGCCGGGGGCTTCGATTTCGCGAAGATTCCAGCTTTGCATCGGGGCGGAGAGTGTATCCGGGCGTGGATAGACTCAACCTCCCCGTGAGCCTCGACGTCACCCAGCTCGAGCTCGGCCCGATCGGGACGAACTGCTACCTCGTGCGCTCACCGGGAGCCGGCGAGGCGGTCGTGGTGGACCCCGGCGGTGACGCGGCCGAGATCCGCCTCGGGCTTGCAGGCCTGGGCGCTCAGTGCACCGCGATTCTCATCACGCACGGCCACTGGGATCACCTCGGAGGCGTCGCAGACCTGGCCGAGGGGACGGGCGCGCCGGTGCACATGGCCGAGGACGAGCGGGCGCTGCTCGAGAACATCAACGACTACGCGCCTCCGACGGTCATGCTCCGCCCTTCTACGCCGGACGTGCTCCTCCAGGGCGACGAGACGCTCGAGCTGGCCGGGATCACGTTCGAGACGCTCCGCGTGCCTGGACATTCGCCCGCGCATCTTGCGTATGCGGCCGTCGGTTGCCTCTTCTCCGGCGACGTGCTTTTCGCAGGCTCGGTCGGCCGCACCGACCTCCCGGGCGCGGACTGGGAGCTGCTCGAGGCGTCGATCGCCACTCTCCTCGACCGCTTTCCGCCGGAGACGGTGGTCTATCCGGGCCACGGGCCCGCCACGACGCTGGGGGCCGAGCTCGCATCGAACCCGTTCCTCGGCGAGCTTCGGACCACCCGACGGTGAAGATCGAAGCACCGCGCGGAACGCACGACGTCCTGCCGTCCGAACAGCCGCTCTGGCAGCGGGTCACGGGGAAGGCCGAGCAGCTCTGCGCGCTCTACGGCTACCGACGGATCCAGACTCCTGTCTTCGAGCACACGGAGCTCTTCGAGCGGACGTCCGGCGCCGGGTCCGACGTGGTCCAAAAGGAGATGTACACCTTCGAGGACAAGGGCGGGCGCTCCCTCACCCTGCGCCCCGAGGCGACTGCGCCCATCTGCCGGGCCTACGTGCAGCACGGCCTCCATCGCGAGCCGCAGCCGCAGAAGCTCTACACCCTGGGGTCGATGTACAGATATTCGGCCCCCCAGAAGGGCCGCTACCGCGAACACTGGCAGGTCTCCGTCGAGGCTGTCGGCTCCGACGACCCCGCGCTCGACGCCGAGGTGATCCAGCTCTACGACGCCTGGCTCGGACGCCTCGGGATCACCGACTACCGGCTCGAGCTGAACTCGATCGGGGACCGCAACTGCCGCCCGGCCTATATCGAGAGCCTGACCCGGTGGCTCGACGACCATGACAGCGAACTCGACGACGAGACCCGCGCCAAGGGGGGAACGAGCCCGCTCCGCGTCTTTGACAACTTCGACACGAAACCCGCGGACGTTCGGTCCACCCTGTCCGGAGCGCCGAAGATCGGTGAGTCACTCTGCGACGCTTGCAAGGAGCACTTCGCCGCTGTGTGCAGGCTCCTCGATGCCTACGGCGTCGCGTACGAGCTCGTGCCGACGCTCGTCCGTGGCCTCGACTATTACACGCGAACGACGTGGGAGTTCGTCGGGCCTGCGCCCGGGGCGCAGAGCACGCTTTCGGGGGGAGGGCGCTACGACTACCTGGTGGAGGAGATCGGCGGCCCCCCGACTCCGGGCGTGGGCTTCGGAGCCGGCATCGAGCGGCTTCTGCTCGCCCTCGAAGAGGCCGGGGTGGAGGTGGAGGCGGAAGGGATCGACGTCTTCTTCGGGTACGGCGAGGGCGTCGACCGGCCCGCGCTCCTGGCCCAGATGGCCGAGCTCAGACGCGCGGGCTGGCGCTGTGACGCGGAATATGCAGGTCGGTCGAAGAAGGGGCAGCTGACGCAGGCGAGGCGCCTGAAGGCACGGTTCCTCGTCGAGGCCGATGCTGACAGCGCGACGATTGCGTTCCTCGATGGACGCGCAGAGGAGCCCGCGGTGCCGGTCGGGGAGGTGGCCCGGCGCCTGCTCGAGCTGGGAGCGCCATGACGGCGTGGCGCGACCTGGGCTGCGGTGAGGTCCGCCCGGAGCACATCGGCGAACACCACACGCTCGCCGGTTGGGCGGCGACCCGGCGGGACCACGGCAAGCTCGTCTTCGTCGACCTGCGCGACGCGACGGGGCTCTGCCAGCTCGTCGTGAACCCCGAACGCGCCTCGGATGCGATCGTGGCCGCGCACTCGATCCGAAACGAGTTCGTCCTCCAGGCTGCGGGGGAGGTGGTTGCCCGCGCGCCCGAGGCCGTCAACCCCAACCTGCCGACCGGCGAGGTGGAGCTCCAGGTCGACCGGCTCGAGATCCTCTCGCGTTGCCCGCCGCTGCCGTTCCAGCTCGACGAGGAAGGCGTGGACGAGACACTCCGCTTTCGCTACCGGTGGCTCGACCTGCGCCGCGACAAGCTCCAGCGGAACCTTCGGATGCGGGCGCAGGCGGTCGGGATCATCCGCCGACACATGGACGAAGCCGGCTTCGTCGACATCGAGACACCGATCATGGGCAAGCCGACGCCGGAGGGAGCGCGCGACTTCCTCGTTCCGAGCCGGCTCCACCACGGCCGCTTCTTCGCTCTCCCGCAGTCGCCCCAGATCTACAAGCAACTGCTCGTCATCTCCGGCTTCGAGCGCTACTACCAGATCGCACGTTGCTTCCGCGATGAAGACCTCCGCGCCGACCGCCTCCAGGAGCTGACCCAGCTCGACGTCGAAATGGCCTTTCCGGACCGGGAGTTCCTCTTCGAGCTGATCGAACTGACGTACAGCGCGGTCTGGCGCGAGTGTCGCGGCGTCGACCTGGCGGCGCCCTGGCCCCGGATGACGTGGCACGAGGCGAACCTGCGCTTCGGATCGGACAAGCCGGACCTTCGCTTCGGCCTCGAGATCCAGGACGGAACCGAGGTCACGCGGGGATCGGGATTCGGCGTCTTTGCGAACGCCCCGGCCGTCCGCTACCTGGTCGCGCCGCAGGTCTTCTCGCGCGGTGAGCTCGCCAAGCTCGAGGAGATTGCAAAGCAGTGGGGCGCCAAAGGGCTCGCCTACATCGTGTACGACGAACAGGGGGAGGCTCGGTCGCCGATCGCGAAGTTCCTCTCCGAGGCGGAGCTCGAAGCGTTCAAGGCGGATCCGGGCACGACCGTGCTCTTCGCAGCGGACGAGCCCGCGATGGTCTCCCGCGTCCTCGGCGCGCTCAGACTGCACCTCGGCCGGGAGCTCGAGCTCATCGACGAGAACGCCTGGAGGTTCCTCTGGATCACCGACTTCCCCCTGCTCGAATGGGATGAGGAGGAGGGGCGGTGGACCGCCGTCCATCACCCCTTCACCCGTCCCAACCCGGAAGGGGAGGCCTTGCTCGCGACCGACCCGGGCGGCGCGCTCGCGGAGGCCTACGACCTGATCGGGAACGGGGTCGAGCTCGCGGGAGGCTCGTTCAGGATCCACGAGCCCGAGCTCCAGGAGAAGATCTTCGACCTCCTCGCGATCACGCCAGAGGAGCAGCGGTTCCGCTTCGGCTTCCTCCTGGACGCGCTCGGCATGGGTGCGCCACCTCACGGAGGGATCGCATCCGGGATAGACCGGCTGATGATGGTGCTGGCCGACGAGCCTTATATCCGCGACACGGTCGCGTTTCCAAAGAACCAAGCCGGGATCGATCCGATGAGCGGAGCCCCGTCGCCGGTGGGGGAGGAACAGCTCCGAGAGCTCGGAATCACGCTTCGGAAAGAACCCGCTTAAGTCGGCGGCCGATTCCAGCCGATGGATACAGGCATACTTTAATGGGCCGCGCCGCACCTGCGGCCGGCGACCGTACGCCGAAGGAGGATCATGGCGACGCAAGAACCAGGACGCGCGCAACCGGCCACGAGCCTGACCTCGTTGCCGCGCATCGACGACCTGCCGACCGCGGCTCAGGGCTATGAGCGCGTCAAGGTCGAAGAGGCCTTCGACGCATTTCGGCGCCACGTCACTTCTTTACAGACGAACCTTCGGGTGCTCCAGGCAGCACCGCGCAAGGGCACGACTGAGCCGATCGGGCATGCGGTCCGGATGGACACGCTTCACCTCATCCGTGCGGCCGCTGAGTTCGCTGACACGATCGAGCGCGATGCGCAGGAGGCTGCGACGACGCAGGTGGCCCGGGCCGAGCAGGAGATCCGCGAGGCGCAGATGGAGCTCCAGCAGCAGGAAGCGGAGATCGCCCGGATCAGGCAGGAGACCGAGCGCCAGCGGGCCGAGATCATGAATGCTGCGCGCACGGAGGCGCGCGAGATCCTCACGAAGGCGAACAAAGACTCCTCGCAGGAGATGCGCCAGTCCGAGTCGAGCGGGGCGCGGCTGCTCGAGCAGTCCCGCCACCAGGCGACGGAGATGACCAACGCCGCCAGGGCCGAGGTCGAGCAAACGCTCGAGTGGGCTCGCGCTCAGGCCGACGTCATCGTGCAGCGCGCGCGGGGAGGCGCGGAGCAACTGCTGGCCGCAGCCGGCCATGGCGATCCTGCGATCCGGGAAGCCGTGGACGCGATCGTTCGCGCAGCCGAATCGACCGTTGCCGCTCGACGCGGTCCGGAGAGGCCCGAGGCAACTGGGGAGGCCGGGGCAACGTCCTCGTCGCCTTCCTCGCCGGAGGCCGTGCCGACCGCTGACCCGAAGACGGGCAGGTCGAAGAAAGGACCTGCAGCCAGGGCTGGGAAGGCCGGCGAAGAGGCTCCGGAAAGCGGGAAAGGCGACCGGTCGTCACGCGAGGAGCAGAAGCCCCCCGAAGCGTCCTAGCCGCGCTTCGGAAAGGCGTTAGCCTGCCGAGCACGGCCTCGATCTTTCGTCTTCTTGCCCTCGCAGGGTTCCTCGTAGCAGTCGCCGCGGCGGCCTGGCTTGCCGACCTGTCGTGGCCCGCTGTCGTCGGCGTGATGGCGCTCGCCCTCGCAATCGCGTGGCTGGTCGAATGGGTCTCCTGGCGGGAAGCCCAGGCGCGCATCACCGCGCCTCGGCTCGAACACCAGGTCGTCGAGAGAGACGAGGCTCTGCGAGCGCCCGACCCTGCACCGGAGCCTCCACCGGTGGTCAACATCCCCGATCCCATCGCCGTCGAGGCCGATCCCGAGCCGGTCCACGCTCCGTCGCAGGAGCCTGAAGCGCCCGAACCTGTGGCGTCCGAGCCGGTCGAGGCCGCACCGGAACCGCAGACGGACGAGAGGCGGTCGGAACCGAAGCCTGATGAGGCGCCGGCGCCGCAGGCATCGGAATCGCCCGCCCCGAGGACGAGACGTACGTGGCGCGGGGTGAGAGCTCGGCGAGTCGATTCGGCTGAGGTCACGACCCCTGGCGACCCACCTGCACCAGCCGAGCGCGGCCCGGTCGAGGCCCCGGAGCCGGCCCCGTCGACAGCGAGCGAGCTCGAGCCGTCCGCCGAGGTCGAGTCCCGACCCGAGCCCGAGCCGCGACCCGGGTATGCACATCCCCGGGCGGTGCCCGAGCTACCGCCCGACGAGCCCGCCCCGGTTCTGCCGCGGGCCCCGGCCAACGTCGTCCGGATGCCGCGGAGCCTGGAGTCGCGCGAGTGGAACGTCTGGGAGCTCGAGAGCCTCGCCCGTGAGCAAGCACGGCTCGAGCCCGAGCGCGGCGAGGAATGGTCCTACCTGTTCGTTCACCTTCGCCAGTTCGCCGATGCAGAGGGGAAGCTGCCCGCCGAGTTTGACGGGCTTGTTCGGGAATCGTTCGGCGAGCTCCTCGAGACGCTCGAGCCCGCGTGAGCCCCGCACTCCTCGTTCGGCAGGCCGCGCTCGCGGGCGTGGCGTTGCTGGCCGCCCTCGGGGCGCTTGCGCTCGGAGGGGAGGACAGTCGCGGGGTGAGCCCCTTGCCCGACCAGGTCGAGACGGAGGCGCCCTGGCAGGAGGCCGTGGTTGGCGTTCAAGGGCGGCTGGGCCGCCGGACAACCTGCGGAACGGTGCTCGGACCGGAGACCGCGGGCGTCATCCACCCGGTCTTGCCATGCGGGGCAAGACTCGTCCTCCGCTCAGGCCAGCGGACGGAGACGGCCGCGGTCGTCGACCGTGCCGCCGCCGGCCCGGGACGCGACTTCGGGGTGACCCGTGCGCTCGCGACTCGGCTCAGGCTGGACGGCGACACCCGGATCCGTTGGCGGTTCACCGGCTAAACAACAGGCCTAGATGTACAGTGCGTCCACGTGCTCGACCGCGTGCGTGGCTCCGCGCGCAATGTTGAACCAACACGACATGAGAAGGGAGCCTGAGTCCGGGACGCGCTCAGGCGCCGACCGGCAGGGCACCCACCTGGCTCGCCAGGTTCCTCACGCGCGGAGCATCATCGGCGCGGTGGGGCACGTATCTCTTTTGCGGTCTCCTCACGGGCGCGCCGCCTCCAGGAAGCCTTCGACCGCGCCGCGCGAGGCCGGGACGTTCTCGAGTTGGACATCGTGGCCGGCTCCAGGGATTTCGACGAGCCGAGTGTTCGGCGGGTCGCTCATTCGGCCTGCCTCCTCCGGTCGAAGCCTCCCATGCTCTCCGCGAACGAAGAGGGTAGGACACCGGATGGAGGCCCATTCGTTCCAGTAACAACGGGTCCCGGCGGCTTCCAGCGCGGATACGGCGACGTCGATGTCGAACCGTGGCCGAAGACCGTCTTGTGCCTCCTCGAGCCCATCGACCCAGGCACGTGCGGCTGGGCCTTCGCCTCCGAAGAACTGAAGAGCGGCCTGACGAGGCCGGAACGGGACCGGCCAACCGCCTGCGAGAGGTCGGAGGGCCTTCGCTCGCTGCGGCCACGGCCCCGCTGGTCGAGCGCTTAGACCCGCGCTCTCGCCGCCAGCCACGAGGCGGTCTCGGCCCACTCTCCTCCGTGACCAGCGAGTCCATGGAGGAGGAGCACAGGAGGACCCTCTCCGCCGAAGCCGCGGCAGGCAAGACACACGCCGTTTCTTGCGAGCTCGAACCAGGTCTCTTCCACCTAGCCATTCTGGCGCTTTCGATACGGTGGACTCCGTGGTTGAACTGGTCGGGCATGCATCCGCGAACTCCGATCTCGCCTGGGTTCGTTTGACGCTCGCATCCTCGCGAATCATCGATGCAAGCGGTGAAGGCGAGGGAGTCCCGGCGCTCTGCCGATCCGTACGGGGGCTTTCGGTGCTCGAAGCCGCAGCCGTGCCTGCGCCGAGGCTGGCTGCCGAGGCGCTGCACGACGCCCTCAAACCGGCCGCGGTCGCACCCGCCGTCGAGCGGCGTGTTGCCGTCGCCATGAGCGGCGGGGTCGACAGCGCAGTTGCGCTCCTGCGTGCCCGCGACGAAGGCTTTGAGCCAGTCGGCGTCACGCTCCGGCTCTGGACGGATCCCGGCGGCCCCGACTCCGAGCGGGTGTGTTGCTCGCCCACCGCCGTCGCCGCGGCCCGCGATGCGTGCCATGGTCTTGGCCTTCCGCACTTCACGCTCGATCTCCGTGACCAGTTCCGTCGCTCGGTCGTAGCGCCGTTCGTCCGGAGCTACGCCCGAGGCGAAACACCAAACCCGTGTGTGCGCTGCAACGGCAGCTTCCGGTTCGCAGAGCTCTTGGCCTTTGCGCGCCGGGTCGGCGCGGCCAAGCTCGCCACCGGTCACTATGCGCGGATCGTCGAGCGGGACGGCACGCTCTTGCTTGCACGCGCGACCGACCACGCCAAGGATCAGTCGTACATGCTGGCCCGCCTCGATCCCCGGTGGCTCCCACGCCTCTGGTTCCCGCTCGGCGAGCAAAGGAAGGAGCAGACGCGCGAGGAGGCCCGGAGCGCCGGCCTGGCTGCGGCCGAGCGTCGCGAGAGCCAGGAGGCATGCTTCCTGGCCGGCAGCGACTACCGCGATTTCCTTACCCGCCACGGGCTTGAGCCGGCGGACGGTCCGGTCGTCGACGAGCAGGGACGCGAGCTCGGCCGCCATGACGGCTTCTGGCGCTTCACGCCGGGCCAGCGGCGCGGCCTCGGCGTTTCGACCGGTGCCCCGGCGTACGCCCTGAGGACCGAGCCCAGGACGAACACCGTTGTCGTCGGGGCGAAGGAGTCGCTCGCGCGACGCCGCGTCGTCTCGCGGACCGGCCGCCTCTTCGCGCCCGCGGACCGGGTCCAGGCGAAGGTGCGCTACCGCTCGCCCGCGGCGCCTGCTTCGGTGACCCGGATGAAGCGGGGATTCCGGCTCGACCTCGAGGTGCCGGCGTATGGCGTCGCGGCCGGTCAGGCCGCCGTTCTCTACGACGGCGAGGCGGTTGTCGGAGCAGGACTCATCTCTTCCGCGAGCTGAGGCTAAGATCCGGCGGTGCCTCTCGCGGACACAGCGGCTGTGGACGTCCTCTGGATCGCTCTCAGCGTCTTCTTCATTGTCGTCGCCCTGGGGCTCGGCTATCTGTTCATCCGCCTGGCGGGCGCCGTCGGTCGCCTTTCGGGCTTCATCAGGGGGCTCGAGCAGGAGTTGCTTCCGGTCATCCACAAGGTCGGTGGCACGATCGACCGGACGAACCAGCAGCTGGACAAGGTCGATCTGGTCACTGATAGCGCCGTGGACGTCGCCGAGAGCGTCGACACGGCCGTCCGTGCCATCACGATGGCGGTGACCCGACCCGTTCAACGAATCTCGGGGCTCGCGGCCGGGATCACCCACGGCTTCGCGTCCCTCCTTGCGCGCCGCGGCGCCTCGACCGCCTACAAGGAGGGCAGGAGGGCCGCGGAGCGCCGGGAGGAGGAGATCGCCGAGGAGCTCGCCCGCGAGGAGCCCGAACCGTGAGCGATCGGATCAGCCTCTCGTTCCCCCAGGACGAGTCCTACCACGGCGTCGCGCGCCTGGTCGTGGGCGGCCTCGCCGCCCGTCTCTCCTTCTCGTTCGAGTACCTGGAGGACCTCCAGCTCGTGCTCGACAGCCTGCTCGCAAACGGCGTCTACCAGGCCGGCTCGGACGTCACCCTTGAGCTCCTCGTTCAGGAGGACGGCGTCGAGATGTGCGTCGGCCCTGTAACGCCCTCACTACGCACCGATCTGGAGCGTCAGCTCGACGAGAGCGAGGGAATCGGCCTCGGCCGCCTGCTCGAGACGCTCGTGGAGAGCGTCGAGATCGAATCCAGAGATGGCGGCGAGTGGCTCCGCCTCGCGAAGCGCAACCCGGCTCGCGGAGTGGCTGCCTCGACGTGAGTGCCACACCGGAGCGAACCGACCGGGAGCTTCTCCGCCGCTATCACCACGATGGCGACGTCGAAGCCCGCGAACAGCTGATCGAGCAGTACCTGCCGCTCGTGCGGTCGCTCGCCCGCCGCTACTCCTACCGCGGCGAGCAGCTGGAGGATCTCGTCCAGGTCGGGTGCATCGGTCTGATCAAGGCGATCGACCGCTTCGACGTCGACCGCGGCGTCGAGCTGACGACCTATGCGACCCCGAACATCATCGGCGAGATCAAGCGTCACTTCCGGGACAAGGGCTGGTCGATCCGGGTCCCCCGCGGCCTGCAAGAGCTGAACGTGAAGCTTTCGAAGCTGATCGAGGAGCTCACAGTGCAGCTCGAGCGCTCGCCGACCATCCCTGAGCTCGCGAAGGCGGCGAGTGTCGAAGAGGAGGAGGTGCTCGAGGCGCTCGAGACCGGCCAGGCGTACTCGACGCTCTCCCTCTCGGCGCCCTCGTCCGGCGATGACAACGAGGATCTCGACCCGCTCGAGTCGCTCGGCGCGCTCGAGCCCGAGTACGAGGTGAGCGAGGACCGGGCGGTGCTGGCCCCGGGCCTACGAGTCCTGGACGAGCGGGAGCGGAAGATCCTCCACCTCCGTTTCTACGACGGCCTGACGCAGTCACAAATTGCTCAGCAGGTCGGAATCTCCCAGATGCACGTCTCGCGGTTGATCCGCCGATCACTCGAAAAGATGCGCGCGGAGATCGCGACGGATACCACCGACACAGAGCTCCGCGCCTCGTAGTCGCCTCGCCCCGCACCGCGTAGCATCGGCGCATCCTCGACCCTGCTCGACGCTGGGGCCGCTTCGGGAAGCCCGACTACGCGGGGCTGCTCTCCTACGCCGGGATGCTTTGGACCGAAGAGGCGGCTCACCTCGAGGGCGTGGACGTCGCGATTGTCGGCGCGCCGATGGACGACCTCGTCTCCGACCGACCCGGCGCCCGTTTCGGCCCGAGGGGAATCCGGAGCGCAAGCTTCGGGCCCGGTCCCAGCGTGGAGGTCGGGATCGACCCGCTTGTCGTTCTCCGCGTTGTCGACTTCGGTGACGCACCCGTCGTCCCCGGGGACGCAGCCCTCTCTCACGCTGCGATCGAGCGGACGGTCGGGGAGGTGCTGGCGGCCGGCGCCTTGCCGCTCGCGCTCGGAGGCGACCATTCGATCACGGAACCGAACGTCCGTGCGTGTGCCGCGGTCAGCGGCCCCGTCGGACTCGTCCACTTCGACACGCACACCGACACCGCCGCAGAGGTGTTCGGAGTCGAGATCTCGCACGGCACTCCGATGTACAAGCTGGTGGAGACCGGTCTGGTCGATCCCCGCCGCTACGTGCAGATCGGCCTCCGCGGCTACTGGCCAGGGGAAGCAGAGTTCGGCTGGCAGGTCGCGCACGGGATCACCGCGTTCCCGATGAGCGAGGTCCGCGAGCTCGGGATCGGCGTGGTCGTCGAGCGCACGCTGGCTACGATCGGTCCGGGCCCCGTGTTCCTGACGGTCGACGTGGATGTCCTGGACCCAGCCTTCGCGCCCGGGACGGGAACGCCGGAGCCCGGCGGTATGACCTCGGCCGACTTGCTCTTGGCCTGCCGCACCCTCGCCGCCGGCCTGGAGCTCGTTGGCGCCGATGTCGTCGAGGTGGCGCCGACGGAGGTCGGGTCGGCCGACCTGACGGCGCTTGTCGCCGACCGGATCGTGCGGGAGATCCTGACCGGCGTTGCACTCCGCCGTCTGAGCTAGAGCTACTCACGGCCGCCCGTACAATCGATCCCATGCGCACAACCGCGGAGCTCCGCGAGGGATTTCTCTCGTTCTTCGAGGCGAAGGGCCACGTCCGGCATCCGTCCGGTTCGGTGATCCCGCCGGCGGAGGACCGCTCGACGCTTTTCACCGTCGCCGGCATGCAGCCGTTGCAGCCGTACTTCCTCGGGCTGAAGGAGCCGCCGGCGCCGCGCTTGGTGACCGCGCAGAAGGTGATGCGCGCCGGCGGGAAGCACAACGACCTCGACGACGTCGGCCGCACGCCGCGCCACGGCTCCTTTTTCGAGATGCTCGGCAACTTCTCTTTCGGCGACTACTTCAAGGACGGGGCGATCGACCTCGCGTGGGAGTTCGTGACCAAAAGGTTGGGCTTCCCGAAGGAGAGGCTTTGGGCGACCGTCTTTGCCGGCGATCCGGAGCTCGGCCTGGGCGAGGACGAGGTCGCCATCGCCGGGTGGGAGCGCGTCGGCATCCCGAGGGAGCGGATCGTCGGGCTACCGCGGGCCGAGAACTTCTGGCAGGCGGCCGATACCGGGCCGTGCGGGCCCTGTTCGGAGCTCTACTACGACCGGGGCGTCGAGTACGGCTGCGACCGGCCCGACTGCGAGCCGGGCTGCGACTGCGACCGCTTCCTCGAGTTCTGGAACCTCGTCTTCATGGAGTTCGACCTCGGCGTCGACGGGTCGCTGACACCGCTACCGAACCAGAACATCGACACCGGCCTCGGGCTCGAGCGGAGCGCCATGCTCCTGCAGGGTGTCGACTCGATGTTCGACACTGACGGCTACCAGCTGATCATGGAGTGGGTGGCGGCTGAGAGCGGGGTCGGCTACGGATCGAGCGAGGAGGCGACAAAAGCTCATCGCGTCCTGGCCGACCACGGGCGGGCGATGACGTTCCTGATCGCAGACGGCGTCATGCCGTCGAACGAGGCGCGTGGCTATGTGCTGCGCCGGGTCATCCGCAGGGCGATTACCCACGGCAGCCGGATCGGGCTCGAGTCTCCGTTCCTCGAGCGTCTCGCAGACCAGGTGATCGCGCAAATGGGGGAGGCCTACCCGGAGCTCGAGTCGCATCGTGACGAGATCCACCAGGTCCTCGCCGCGGAAGAGGAGCGCTTCTCGCAGACGCTGGCACGCGGGATGCGACTCTTCGAGGACCTCGCAGCGGCCGGGAAGGCCATCAGCGGCGAGGACGCGTTCCGCCTCCACGACACCTACGGCTTCCCCCTCGAGCTAACGAGGGAGCTGGCCGAGGAGCGGGGACTCGCGGTCGATGAGGACGAGTTCATGCGGCTCATGGCGGAGCAGCGGGAGCGGTCGCGCACGGCCGGGGGAACGCACGACCAGCGCGCCGCGGAGTTCGCTCGTGCCGCCGGCTTCGTGACGGAGTTCGTCGGCTACGAGAAAACGGACGTGCTGACCGAGCTCGCCCTGGTCGAGGACCTCGAGGATGGCACCTTCCTCGCCAAGCTCCGGGAGTCACCCTTCTACGCTGCAGGCGGCGGCCAGGTCAGCGACGCAGGGTGGATCGAGTCCGACGGCCGCCGCGCCGAGCTCGTCGGCGCCTACCGCTTCGGAGAAGATCAGGTGCTCCTCTTCGAGGGCGAGGGCTTCTCGGCCGGCGACCGCGTTCGAGCCGTGGTGCCCTGGAAGGTGCGGTTCCCGACGATGGCGAACCACACCGCCACCCACCTCCTGCACGAGGCGCTCCGCCGCGTCCTCGGCGAGCACGTCCGTCAGGCCGGATCGGCCGTACGGCCGGACAAGCTCCGCTTCGACTTCACGCACGGCGAAGCGCTGAATCCGGACAAGCGCCGCCGGGTGGAGGAAATCGTGAACGAGCGCGTGTTCGAGAATCTTCCCGTGCACGCGTTTCTCACGACCATCGACGAGGCCAAGGCCCTCGGGGCCACGATGCTCTTCGGGGAGAAGTACGGCGAGGTCGTTCGCGTCGTCGAAGTGCCCGGATTCTCGCGGGAGCTCTGCGGCGGCACCCACGTGCGCTCAACGGCTGAGATCGGACCGTTCGCGATCATGTCGGAGGGGTCGGTGGGCTCGGGAGTCCGGCGGATCGAGGCCGTCACGTCCGGAGAGGCGTTCGCGTACCTGCGGGCCCGTTCGGAGGAGGTCGACGAGCTCCGGGCGGAGCTCGAGCGCACCCGCAAGGAGGCGGGGAAGCGCCGTGACGAACCCGCCGTGGGCACCGACGTTGTCGAAAGCCTCCTCGCCGGGGCGACTGAGAGGGGGGATGTGCGCGTCATCGTCGCCGAGGTCGGTGAGATGGACGCCGACACGCTCCTCGCACTCTCCGACCGGCTGAAGCAAAAGGCGGCTCCCGCGGCGATCGTCCTCGGGGCGCGGGAGAACGGACGCGTCCACCTAGTTGCCAACTTTGACCAATCCGTCGCGGAGCGGGGGCTGAGCGCGTCCGAAGTGGTAAAGACGGCGGCCGGCGTGGTCGGCGGCGGCGGCGGCGGGCGGCCGACGATGGCGCGGGCCGGAGGCAAGAATCCGGAGAAGCTCGGTGAGGCGATCGCGACAGCCGAGCGGGCCATCATCGAGGGCCTTACATAAAATCAGCGCGCTCGTGAAGGTGCTCGCCCTCGACTACGGCTCCGCGCGGACCGGCGTGGCCGTCTCCGATCCGACCGGCACGATCGCGAGGCCGCTCGAAGTCGTCGAACGGGCGTCGTCTGGGCCGGGCCTCGCGCGCGTCCTCGAGCTGGCCCGTGCGGAGGAGGTCGAGCGGATCGTCGTCGGACTTCCGGTGACGCTGCGCGGAGAGCGCGGGGCCCAGGCCCAGGAGACGGAAGCGTTTGTGGCCGCACTCCGCGCCGTCTCGGATCTCCCGGTAGAGAGCTTCGACGAGCGCTTCACAACCCGGCTCGCCCAGGCGACGCCGGGCAGGGCCTCTGAGGATGCGGCGGCGGCCGCACACCTCCTGACGAGCTACCTCACGTGGCTGAGCGCCCGGGCCACGTAAGAGGCAGCTCCGGCCGGGGCGGGCGAACGGCCGGGCTCGTGGGCGTCGTCCTCGGAGCTCTGGTGCTCGTCGGCCTCGCCTGGGGAATCAGGTCGATAGCGAAAAGCGCCGGACTCGGAAAGGACGAGGCGGCTGTCCAGACCACGGCGCCCGCTACCGCACCGGCGGGACCGACGCTCAAGATCGTCTTCCCGGAGGGGTTCACGCGAAAGGAGATGGCGTCCAGGATCGCCGCCGTCAACGAGATCGCCCTCGAGAAGCGCGACGTGAAGACGAGGCTTTCGCCGAAGGCCTATCTACGGCTGACGAAGCGAGGCGCTCTGCCGCGCGACTTTGCGAAGGCCGAGTTCCCGAACCTCGAAGGTTTCCTGTTTCCGGCCACCTACTCCTTCACGAAGAAGACGACCACGCGCGGGCTCGTGAACATGCAGCTCGACGCTTTCACCAGCGCCTGGGCGGGCGTTGACCTGAAGTACGCGAAGTCCAAGAACCTCAACGCCTACGACGTCCTCATCATCGCGTCGATGGTGGAGAAGGAGGTCCAGGTTCCGAAGGAGCGGCCGCTGGTGGCCGCCGTCATCTACAACCGGCTCAAGGCCAGGATGCCGCTCGGGATTGACGCGACGATTCGCTACGGGCTCGACATCCCGCCGACGCAGGCGATCCTGGAGAGCCAGCTCCACTCCGACTCGCCGTACAACACGCGTGAGGTCCCCGGGCTGACACCGACGCCGATCGCGAATCCGGGGCTGGCCTCGATCCAGGCGGCGGCGCATCCCGCGAAGGTCGACTACCTCTTCTTCATTCGCAAGCCGGACTGCAGGAGCCACTTCTTCACGGCCAGCCAGGAGGAGTTCGACAACTACAGCCGCGAGGGGCTGAATTGCTGACGGGGGAGACCCGGCTCGTCGGCTTGCTCGGAAATCCCGTCTCGCACTCGCTCTCGCCCCGGATGCAGAACGCCGCCTTCGCGGCACGCGGGCTGGACTGCGCCTACGTCCCTCTGCCGGTGAAGTCCGAAGACCTCGAAGGCGCCGTCTCGGGCCTCGCGGCCCTCGGCTTCGCCGGTGCAAACGTGACGATTCCGCACAAGAGCGCGATCGTGTCCTTCTGCGACGAGCTCGACCGGGTCGCCGAGCGGGCCGCGTCTGTCAACACGCTCGTGGTCCGTGACGGGCGAGTCCTCGGGTCCAGCACGGACGGGCTTGCGGTGACGGACGCCGTCGCGGCCGAGGACGCGCACGTCCTCATCCTGGGGGCCGGAGGGGCCGCCGTCGCGGTGGCAGTGGCGCTTCTGGACGCTGGGGCGGCAGGTGTCACCGTGGCGGCGCGAGACCCGGACCGCGCTCACGCGCTGGCGGCGCGACTGCTCGCGCTCTTCCCGGAAAAGGAGGTTGCAGCGGCGGCTGCCTGGCCTCCCCAGCCGGCCAACGCCACGCTCCTCGTCAATGCGACGCCGCTTCGCGACGAGCTGCCGGTGGAGCCACGCGCCGCCCAGGCGGTCGTCGACCTCGCCTACCGCACCGGCGGCGATCCGACGGCGTTGGTCGAGGCCGCTCGGGAGGCCGGCTGCGACCCTGTCGTGGACGGGCTGGAGGTGCTGGTGCGACAGGGCGCGGCGTCTTTCGAGCGCTGGACCGGCGTGACCGCACCTGTAGACGTGATGCGTTTGGCGATTTCCGAAGGGGAGTGCGCTACGGAGCACACGAGACGAGGGGGGTGAGATGCTGGAGACCTACTCCAAGCAACAGCTACAGACGCTTGTCGGTTACGAGGTGAAGGACAGCGCCGGGGAGAAGGTCGGATACGTCGACGACCAGACGGGACAGCCGGAATGGATCGGGAACGGTCTTCCCAGCGGGCACCGCTACCTCGCGCCGCTTCAGGGCATGACGCACGAGGGCGACTCGGTTCGCGTTCCTTGGACCAAGGAGCAGATTCAGTCCGCTCCGACGGACGACGAGCTGGACACCGCGGCCTCGTCATCGGTAAGGGCGATCACTTCGCGATCTCCGGGGAGCAGGAGGAAACGGCTTACCGCCACTACGGGCTCGAACCGCCCCGCGAGCGCGCAGACGGGTACGCCCGGCTCCGCGTCTGGGTCTACGAAGTCCGGGCCGAGCGCATCCGGGTCTAAGGCGCGGCCGGGGGCCGCACTAGGCTTCGTTGTGTGACCCTCGAGCTCAGTACGGCAGGCGAGTCCCACGGGCCCGCGCTCGTTGGGATCCTGACCGGCCTCCCGGCCGGGTTGGAGCTCAACCGGGAGGCGATTCAGGCCGACCTCGCGCGCCGCCAGGAGGGTTACGGCAGGAGCCCTCGCCAGCAGATCGAAACCGATCAAGTCGAGGTTCTGGCCGGGCTCCGGCACGGACGCACGCTCGGCACGCCACTGGCGCTGGTCGTCCCGAACCGCGATCACAAGAACTGGACCTGGGGGATGAGCCCCTGGGCTCCGCAGGGGGAGGCGACCGGCAAGGGCAAGGAGGCGGTCACTCTGCCGCGCCCCGGGCATGCCGATCTCGCCGGGGTCATGAAGTACGGGCACGACGATGTGCGAAACGCACTCGAGCGCGCGAGCGCCCGTCATACCGCTGTCATCGTTGCGGCGGGCGCGGTCGCGAAAGCTCTCCTGCACGAGATCGGCGTCACCGTGAGCGGCTCCGCGGTCGTGGTCGGCGGCGCCGAGGGCGAGGAGGGGATCCGCGAGGCGATCGACGCGGCCCGCGGCGAGCGAGACACGCTCGGCGGCCTCGTCGAAATTCGGGCGCACGGAGTTCCGCCCGGACTCGGCTCCTACGCGACGAAGGAAGAGCGCCTCGACGCGCGCCTCGCTTGGACTCTGCTCGGCACGCAGGCGGTGAAAGGCGTTGAGATCGGCGAGGGGTTCGCGCTGGCCGGCCTGCGGGGCTCGGAAGCCCACGACGAGATACTCCGAGACGAGGCTGGGTACCGCCGCGAGACGAATCGAGCGGGCGGGATCGAAGCAGGAGTCTCGAACGGGGAGGCGATCGTCGTCCGGGCTGCGATGAAGCCGCTACCGACGTTGATGCGCCCGCTCCGCTCCGCAGACCTCGCGACCGGAGAGCCCGCCGAGGCGCTCGTGGAGCGGTCAGATGTCGCGGCCGTCGAGGCACTCGCCGTCGTTGCGGAGGGGTGTGTCGCCCTCGAGCTTGCACGCGCGGCGAAGGAGAAGTTCGGCGGCGATGCGGTCGGAGACTTCGTCGCGGCCTACCGCGCGTACGTGGAGCGGATCCCCTGGTCTCCGAGGTAGGGGCGCTCGGAAAGCACCTCGTCCTCATCGGCTTCATGGGGGCGGGGAAGTCGACTGTCGGGCGTCAGGTCGCCCTGCTGACGGAGCGACGTTTCGTCGACACGGACGAGGAGATCGAGCGCCTGCACGGGCCCATCCGGGCGCTCTTCGAGTGCGGGGAGCCTGAATTCCGACAGATCGAGGAGGCCGTCGTTGCCGCGGCGCTACGAGAGCCTGAGCCCGGCGTCATCGCGCTGGGGGGAGGGGCGGTCCTCTCGGAGACGACTCGCAGACTCCTGCGCCGACGCGCTTTGGCGGTGTGGCTTCATGTCGACCCGGGGATCGCCTGGGAACGCGTTCGCGGTGCAGACCGGCCGCTTGCCCAGGAGGAATCCGCATTTCGCCGGCTCTACGAAGAGCGCGTGCCCGTCTACGCCGACGTGGCCGAGGCGAGTGCGACGGATGTGGAGGATGTGCTCCTCGCGGGTCTCGCCGTGACGCTCGTCGACTCTTCGACAGCCGTGGGCCTGCGCGCCGATGCCCTCGTCGCAGACGAGCGCGTCCTCGGCCTCCATCCTCTAGACCTCGGGTGCAAGACCTATCCGGTGCCCGCCGGCGAGGCTGCCAAGAGGGTTGACGTCGCCCAAGCGCTCTGGGAGGTCCTCGAGCTCGACCGCGGCGGCATACTGGTGGCCTATGGCGGTGGTGCGACGACCGACGTCGCCGGGTTCGTCGCGGCGTCGTACAAACGCGGCGTGAGTTGGATCGCCTGGCCGACCACCCTTGTCGGGCAGGTGGATGCATCGATCGGCGGCAAGACGGGAATCGACCTGAACAAGGGCAAGAACCTCGTCGGCGCGTTCCACTATCCCGCGCAGGTCCTGATCGACCCGGAGCTCCTGAAGACGCTTCCCGACGAGGAACGCCGCGCCGGCATGGCGGAAGTGGTCAAGACCGGGCTCCTCGCCGGGCGGCCCCTCTGGGAGCTCCCAGACGAAGAGATGGTGCGAGCCTGCGCGGCCTTCAAGGCGTCCGTCTGCCTCGCGGACCCGTTCGAGCAGACTGGGCGGCGCGCGATCCTGAACCTGGGGCACACGTTCGCACACTCCCTCGAGGCGGCGTCCGGGTTCGAGCTCCGTCACGGTGACGCCGTCGCCCTCGGCCTACTGGCCGCGCTTCGCTTGTCCGGCCTGGAGACGGACATCGTCGAAGAGCTGCTTCGGCCGGAGCCGGTCCGGGTCGCCGGAGACCGCGCCTGGGCAGCGCTCCGGCGGGACAAGAAGGCAGTTGATGGCCGTGTGCGCCTCGTCCTCCTTGAGGAGATCGGGAAGCCGCTCTTTCCGGTCGAGCTGCCCGACGAGGACATCCGGCGCGAACTCGATGCTCTGATCGCAAAGTAGACTCGCACCGTGCAGGTGGCCGTTCTGAATGGGGTCAATCTCGACGTGCTCGGCGAGCGCGACGCAACCCTTTATGGCGGCATCGGCCTTGGGGACCTCGAG
>CAVTTI010000030.1:0-72737 GCA_963737615.1 uncultured Actinomycetes bacterium
GTGGCCTTGGCGCTCCGCATCCCCGATTTGCACTGGCAGACGATGGCCGCTCGCGATCCAGCTCTTCGTATCGCTGCGGCAGCTCGCCAAGCGGGATCAGCGTCGACCCGGCGATGCGGTTGATCTGGTACTCCTGCGGCTCACGCACGTCCAGCACGACGATTGGCTCACCGCGATCGAGACGTTCCTTGAGCTCCGGCGCAGTCATCTCATCGGTCACGATATCGGCCCCATCCTGGTGCGACGCCGGACCGACGCCGCAGAACTGGTCGTAGTCAATCAGCTTCGTCACGGTGGGATGAGTTCCGCACACCGGGCAATCGGGATCCTTGCGCAGCTTCAACTCGCGGAACTTCATGCGCAGCGCATCGAAGATGAGAAAGCGCCCGACAAGCGGCTCGCCCTTTCCGAGAATCAACTTGATCGTTTCAGTTGCCTGGATGGTGCCGATGATGCCCGGCAGCACGCCCAGGACGCCGCCCTCGGCGCAGCTCGGCACCAGCCCGGGCGGCGGCGGCTCGGGATAGAGGCAGCGATAGCACGGGCCATCCTTCGCGCCAAAGACCGACGCCTGGCCTTCGAACCGGAAGATGCTGCCGTACGCGTTGGGTTTGCCCAACAGCACGCAGGCGTCGTTGACCAGATAACGCGTCGGGAAATTGTCCGTGCCGTCGAGAATGACGTCGTAGGGCTCGAAGAGCTGCGAGCGCGTTGTCCGAGCTGAGCGCCGTCTCGTAGGTCTCGACGTGCACGTTGGGATTCAGCGCGTACAGGTGATCCTTCGCGGATGCCAGCTTCGATCGGCCCACATCTGGCGGTGCCGTGCAGCAACTGGCGCTGCAGGTTGCTCATGTCGACGACATCGAAATCGACAATGCCGAGCGTGCCGATGCCAGCTGCGGCGAGATACATCGCCGCCGGCGATCCCAGGCCGCCCGCGCCGATGCACAGCACCTTCGCCGCTTTCAGCATCCGCTGCCCGTCCATGCCGACCTCGGGCAGGATGAGATGGCGGCTATAGCGCTTGATCTCGTCGGCGTGAGAGCTGCGGGAAGCGCCGCGAGGCGCCTGCGACATGGCGGTCGGCGCTCCGCCGGCAACCGACGGAATGATGCTCACCGTGTCGCCCGACTTGATCGGGGTTTGATCCTTCTGCAAATACCTGATGTCTTCGTCATTGACGTACACGTTGACGAAGCTGCGCAGTCGACCGTCTTCGGTAAACAGATGCTGTTTGAGACCACCGAATCGGCCCGTCAGATTGCTCAAGCAGCTCGCTGACGTTTGCGCCTTCGAGCTCGACGACGTCGAGCTTATCCGTGAACGGCCGAAGGGGTGTGGGGATGTGAACTTTGACTGCCATCGATAGCCTCTTCATCAAATTGCGATCGATCCTCACGCAGCCGCCACGACGTGAGATCGGCGGGCTCGCCCTTGACGACCGAAACGATTACGTACGAGAAAAACGGCCACGCGTGATCGAGATCGTACTGCGACGGCCGCGCCGGATGGTCCGGATGCGAATGATAGAACCCGAGCAACTGCTGCTGCGTTTCGGCGGCGCGCGCTTCGGCCGCGCGGTAGTCACCGGGCCGAACGAGAAATCGCCGCCGCGGTCCTTCTTCCGTCGTGTTCGGCAACGCGAGCGTCTCGAGAACGGCGCCGTCGCGTCCGATGAGCGCTCCGCAACACTCGTTCGGATACGTCTCACGCCCGTGCGCATGGATCGGCCTCGACCAGAGCCGGAGAAAGCGTCAACGCCACTGCTTACTCCTCCCAGAACGGCTCGGACAGGTAACGCTCGCCGCCGTCCGGAAAAATAATCACGAACACGGCGTACGCGCGTGGCGTCGCGCGGTTCGGCTTTCGCGAGCTCGAGGGCGGCGACCAGATTGGCGCCGCTTGAAATGCCGACCAGCAACCCTTCTTCCGCGGCCAGCCGTCGCGTCATCGCGTAAGAGGCTTCGGTGCTCACGCGCAGATCGACGTCGGCGAGCGTGCGGATCGTAGATCCCGGGCACGATCGCGGACTCCATGTGCTTCAGTCCTTCGAGACCGTGCAGCGGCGAGTCGGGCTGCACGGACGCGAGGACGATCGAGTCGTTGAGCTCGCGTAACCGCCGCCCGGTGCCCACGAACGTGCCGCTGGTGCCGAGTCCGGCGACGAAATGCGTGACGCGGCCGTCTGTTTGGTCCCAGATTTCGGCGGCCGTGGTGTCGTAATGCGCGCGCCAGTTGAACTCGTTGTTGTACTGATCGGGATAGAAGTAGCGATCGGGATCCGCCGCGAACCGCCGCTGCGCTTCGCGAATGGCGCCGTCAGATCCCTCGAGCGGGTCGGTGAAGATCAACTCGGCGCCGTAGGTGCGGAGGATCCGCTTTCGCTCGGGCGTGATGTTCTCGGGCACGCACAACGTCACGCCGTAGCCAAGCGCCGCGCCGATCATCGCGTAGGCGATGCCGGTGTTGCCGGACGTGGCGTCGAGAATCCGCCGGCCGGGCGTCAGCTGGTTGCGCCGAAGCCCTTCGCAAATCATCCGCTGCGCGGGCCGGTCCTTGACCGAACCGCCAGGATTCTTCCATTCCGCCTTGGCGTACAAGGTGACGCCCGCCACCTCCTCCTCGATGCGCGGCGAGGCGGACCAGCGGCGTGTTGCCGATCAGATCGAGAATCGACGCGCGGTCTTCGCGCTGGCACGTAACGGACGGGATCATATCTCCGACTCGAAAGGTCCAAGTTTACTCCGCGAGCAACGTCGCGAGATCAAGGCTTTGAAGCCTTGGCGTCAAATCTTTGATGCCGGACGCGGGCCTTTGTAACGCGATGTCACAAATGGGGCAGGCCCTTTTACAATCGGAGCCGCATGCGCGACTACACGAGCGCTCGACGCCATCTGATGCGGCGGGACCCTGTCCTTGGAACGGTGATCAAGCAAGTCGGCGCCTGCCGGCTGGGCGACGGCCCTGAGCAGCCGCCGTTTGTCGCGCTCGCCTATGCCATCGCATCGCAGCAGCTGTCCGTCAAAGCCGCCGGACACGATCTTCGGCCGGTTTTGCGATCTGTTCCCCGATCGGGTGCCCGATCCCGTCGAAGCTCGTCACGATGGACGCCGACGCGATCCGGGCCGTCGGCTTCAGCCGCCCCAAGGCTGGCTTTCTCAAGGATCTTGCCGCGCACGTCGTCGAGAAGCGCTTGCCGCTCGAGTCGCTGCATGCGCTGTCGGACGAGGAGGTCCTCCGCACCCTGACAGCGGTCAAGGGTATCGGCCCGTGGACGGCCGAAGTGTTTCTCATCTTCCGGTTGGGGCGCATGGATGTATTTCCCGCCGACGATCTCGGGCTGGTCAAGGCGGTGCAGCGCACGTACGGCCTCCGAAAACGGCCGTCGCGCGATCGCTTGATGAAGATCGCCGAACCCTGGCGGCCCTATCGATCGGTGGCGGCGTGGTATCTGTGGCGAAGTCTGTCGATGGTGGAGTGACCGCCGCTTACTTGAGCGTCACCGTGATGACGACACTCGACCGGATCTCGATTTCCCCGGCGACGATCGGCGTTGTCTCCATCTGCTTGTCGGCCGCCATCGACTGTCGCGTCATCATTGCCGGCGGCATCGGATAAGGACGGGTGCCGGGCTCTTCGATGCGGATCACACGATCGATGCGTTCGACCTGCACCTGCAGCAGCCGCTTCGGCGCGCATGCGCGCGTCTGCTGTTGCGCGTTTCAGCGCTTCGCGTTCGAGCCCGGCGCGGTTCTTCAGATCGAACCGCACGCCCTGCACCGAATTGACACCGCTCGTCACCGCAACATCAATCACTTCGCCCACACGCGAGATATCGTCGAGTCGCACTTCGACGAGGTTGCGCGCGACGTAGCCGCGGGGCACCATCCGCCCATTGACCCAGTCGCTTTCGAGTTGCAGGTCGTAAGACAGTGTCCGAATCGCGTCCTTCGGGATGCCCGCCGCAACAAGCTTCTGCTGCACGGCTGACATCGTGTTGGCGTTTTGCGATTGCGCGTCCTTTGGGTTTTTCGATCGGCTTTCGGTCGCCAACATCACCCACGCTTGATCGGGCGTGGCTTTGACGAGTCCGTCGCCAGACATGACGACGATCGGCTCAGTCACCTGCGGCGTTTGTGCCCTGACCTCGATAGGTAAGTAAACGAGCACAGTGACGGTCAAGGAGCGATAATACGGAAGCAAGGCGATTCACGATCGGTTCCTCTTTCACTGGCGGGCCTATGGATTAGACGCTCGAACCATCGGAATAGACGACGCGAAACCCAATGCTGTATGCGTAGGTGTCGGCGGGTACTCGATGACGATGCGCGCAGCGTAATTGCGAGACATCATGCGTCACCCACGAGCCTCCGCGGATGATGCGAAGCGCACCGCCGTCCGGTCCTTGCGGGTTCCGCAACTCGCTGTCGCGATACGCGTCGGCGCGATACCAGTCCGAGACCCATTCCCACACGTTACCGCTCATGTCAAACAGCGCGAGGTTATTCGGCGGATAACAGCCGACTGGTCTCGTCCCGCGAATCTTCTTCAGCGCCGGGTCGGGCAGGAAATTGGCGCGGGACGGATCGATATCGTCCCCCCACGGATAGCGGCGCGATGCAAGGCCGCCGCGCGCGGCGCGTTCCCATTCCGCTTCGGTGGGCAGGCGCACGGTGCAGCCCAGCCGCCGGGACAACCACGCGCAGTAGGCGACCGCATCGTCGAAGCCGACGAGTGCAACGGGGTGCTGCTCGCGATCGCGAGGAGGTGATCCGCCGCGCCAGCAATACGCAGCGGCAAGCTCGCGAAACAGCGCCTCGACTGGTGGCGTGATCATGCGCGGCAGCTCGCGCACAGCGGGAACGGGGTGTCCGGTCTCGCTGATGAATGCCGCGTAGTGCTGGTTGGTAACCGTGTGAATCGAGATGGAGTAAGAGTCGAGGAAGACGCGATGTGCAGGCCGTTCGTCTTCCTCGCCGTCGTCGGCACCCATGGTGAACTCGTCTGCGGGCACACGGACGAATTCGGGCACCAGTTCGTCGAGCATCACGTCAGGTAAGCGAAAGTATACTGCCCCGCATGAGAGTCGAACAGTTCGCGATGGAGCGCATGCAGTCGACGTGGGAAAATCTCGTCGACTACAATTTGTCGGAAAGCGGCGTATATCCGCTCACGCCGCGTGAGCTTCTCGGCGACGAGGCCGAGTCGCTTCTCGACCAACCGCTTGTTTACACGCAATCAAACGGAACGATCGAGCTGAGGTCGCTCGTCGCGGCACTCTATCCCGGCGTCGTCCGTGGATCATGTGCAAGTCACCAATGGCGGTTCGGAAGCCAATTACATCGTGCTGTGGCGGCTCGTCGAGCCGGGCGATGAGGTGGCGATGCTCGTGCCGAACTACATGCAGACGTTCGGCCTCGCCGAAGGCGTTTGGCGGCACGGTTCGCGAGTGGCCGCTCGTCGAAGACCGCGATGCCGGCCGCTGGCGCCCTGATATCGACGCGTTACGGCGGGTCGTGTCCGACCGGACCAAGCTAATCATTATTTGCACGCCAAACAATCCGACCGGCGCGCGGCTGACGCCGCAGGAGCTCGACGAGATTGCGGAGATAGCCGGGCGGCACGGCAGCTGGGTGCTCTCGGACGAGGTGTACCGTGGAGCCGAGCTCGACGGACACGAGACGGCATCGATCTGGGGCCGATACGATCGCGCGATTGTCACGAGCGGTTTGTCGAAAGCGTACGGATTGCCGGGCTTGCGGATTGGCTGGATTGTGGCGCCGCCGTCACTCGTCGCCTCGACGTGGGCGTACCACGACTACATGACGATTGCGCCCGGCGCGCTGAGCGATCGAATGGCGCGCGTCGCCTTGTCGCCGGCGCGGCGTCCGGCGCTGCTCGAGCGCACGCGCGGCATCATTCGCGAGAACCTGCCGCTCCTCGAGCGATGGCTGCATGATCACGATCCGGCGTTCTCCTGGATCCGCCCAGAAGCCGGCGCCATCGTGTATGTCCGCTACAACTACCAGATCAACTCGACGGAGCTCGTCACCCGGCTGCGCGATTCACACAGCGTCCTGATTGTGCCCGGCGATCACTTCGGCATGGACGGTTACCTCCGGCTCGGGTGCGGCGAGCGGCCGGAGTATCTGCGCGCCGGCCTGGATCGGCTGCATCAATTGCTCACGACGCTGCCTGCAGCAGAATCCGCGGCATCACCGGCATGACCGATCCCGAGCTGTCGATCGCGCCTTGTCGGCTTCGGCAACGTCGCGCGACGATTCATCCGCCTGCTCGACGAAACGGCAGAACAGCTCGATTTCACCTGGCGGCTCGTCGGCATCGCCACACGACATCATGGCAGCGTGCTCGACGTCGATGGGCATCGATGCGACGCGTGCGCTCGCCATGGTCGAATCGTCACAGTCTCTCGATCGCCTCGATCAGAATCCGCGCGAGCGCAGCGGCATCGATCTGATTCGCCAGCTCACCGACGCGTTGGCCGACGATTGCGCCGACGGCCGCGTCGTCATCGTCGAAACAACCCTGCTCGACATCGATCGCGGCGAACCGGCCACGGCGCACGTGCGCGCATCGCTCGAAGGGCTCGCCCACGTCGTCACGGCCAACAAAGGACCGGTCGCCTTTGCCTACGACGATCTCGAAGCACTCGCCGACTCCGTCGATCGCGTGTTCTTCTTCGAAGGCACCGTGATGGACGGCGTGCCGGTCTTCAATCTCGTGCGCGAGACGATGCCCGCGGTGACGGTTGAGGGATTTCGCGGCGTGATCAACACGACATGCAACTACGTGCTCACCGAGCTCGAACGGGGCAATCGTTTCGACGACGCGATTGCCGACATGCAGGCGCGTGGCATTGCGGAAGCCGATCCGTCACTCGATATCGACGGTTGGGATGCCGCTGCGAAGACCGCCGCGCTGGTCAACGTCCTGATGGGCGGACGCGTGACGCCTCACGACATCGCGCGAACCGGGATTCGCGATGTGTCGGCGCGCGAAGTCGCCGAGGCGGTGACGCGCGGGCGGCACGTGCGCCTTGTCGCCTCCGCCTCGCGGCGCGGCGGTGTGCTCGACGCGCGCGTCGAACCGGAGCTCCTCGATCAGGGCGACCCGCTCGCCTTGCTCGGAGGTCTCGAAAACGCGTTGTACCTCCACACGGATCTTCTCGGCGACGTCGGCATCGTGCAACGCACGAGCACGCTGGCGCAGACCGCGTACGCGCTGTTGAGCGATCTGTCGCGGATCAGCCGCCGGCTTCAAGAGCTTTAGTTAACGCGTGCGGCGATCGAACCCGCGTATCGCCTGACCGCCAATGATCGTCACAGGTACCGTGCGATAGCCCAAGGCGATGAACTCATCGTAGGCGGCACTATCTTCGTCGACCAACTTGACCGTAAACGTGTGCCCTGCGCGTGAAAGGAACTCTTTCACCTGTTCGCAGGCCCGTCAATGGCTGCCGCTGTAAACCGTGATCTCCATGATCGATAGAATAACGCCGTGCCTGGACCCCTCGACGGCATCACCGTTCTCGATTTCACGCGCGTGTTGTCCGGACCGTATTGCACGATGATCCTCGCGGATCTCGGTGCGCGGGTGATCAAGATCGAGCACCCGATCCGCGGCGACGACACGCGTCATTGGGGGCCGCCGTTTGTCGGCGAGGAGAGCGCGTATTTCCTCAGCGTCAATCGCAACAAAGAAAGTCTCACGCTGGACTTCAAACGCGCCGGAAGGCAAGCGCATTTTGGACGCGTTGCTGGCGCGCGCCGATTGCATGGTCGAGAACTTCAGACCCGGAACACTCGACGCGGTTGGTCTCGGCGGCGCGACGCTGCTGCGCGAGTTATCCGCGGTTGATCTACTGCTCGATTTCCGGCTACGGACATACGGGACCGCGGCGGGATGAACCTGGCTACGATGCGGTGATTCAGGCCGAAGGCGGTTTGATGAGCGTCACTGGCGATGCCGACGGCCCCTCTTATCGGCTTGGCGTCGCCATCTCGGACATCGTCGCCGGCATGTTCGCGGCGCACGGCGTGCTCGCGGCGTTGTACGCGCGCGAAAAGACCGGCGACGGGACAAATCGTCGATATCGGAATGCTCGATGCCACCGCCGCGCTCCTCACGTATCAGGCGGGCAATTACTTCACGACCGGAGAAACACCGGACGGCTGGGGAATCGCCACCCGACGATCGTCCCCTACGAAGTCTTCGACACCTCGGACGGCCAGATCGTCATTGCGGTGGGCAATGACGATATGTGGCGGCGATTATGCGCGGCGGCGGAATTGACCTCCCTCGGCGCGAACGAGCGGCTCGCGACCAATCGCGGCCGGGTGGAGCACTACGATGAGGTCAAACGCGTGCTCGGCGCGGGCGTTCAAGACGCGGACGCGGGAACAATGGCTGCGCATTCTGCATGGTGCCGGCGTACCCTGCGGCTCGGTTCGTGACGTGGCCGAAGTGCTCAAAGATCCGCAACTGAAGGAACGCGCGATGGTCGCCGAACTCCACCACTCAACGGTTGGCCCGATCAATGTGATGGGCTCGCCGATCAAGCTGTCGGCAACGCCCTCGTCTGTTCGTACGCCCCACCGACGCTCGGACAGCATCGTGAAGCAATCCTGGCCGAGCTGGGGTACGATCGACAGTCCATCGTGGCCCTCCAAACCGCAGGAGTGATCTGACCGTGATCGATTCCGGATACCTTCGCAAGCGCCTCAAGACCTCGATTGAGGCCGCGCGCCGTGCCGCCGCCACACGGCGCGAGCGTGCGGCCGCGGCGGCGCGTGAGTACGAGCAGTTCCTCGAAGAGCGCGCCATTCCGGCATTCCGCGCCATCGCCAACGTGCTCCGAGCCGAAGGGATCCCGTTCGAAGTCATGACGCCGCTCGACGGCGTGCGCCTCGTTGCCGACAAGAGGCGTGACGACTCGATCGAACTCGAACTCGATACCAGCCTCGATCCGCCGCAGCCGCTGCTGATCACCGTGCAGTCGCGCGGCAGCCGAATTCTTCGGACCGAGCGTCTCGTCAAAGAGGGATCGCCGATCAGCGAAATCAGCGAAGACGATTTGGTGGAGCTGCTGCTGGACCAGATCAAACCCTGGCTTGGATAGCGCCGCTCGGGCCAGTCGCGAGCCGCGCTACGTCACGGCGCGCGCTCAGGCAGGAGCCGTTCGACAAACGAGGTGTCGACACCGTCTCGCTTGAGCAGCGCGAAAAGCGCGGCGCGATCATCGGTCTTGCGATAGGCTTCGCGCACATCGACGGCGCCGCTCTGGAGAAGGTGATGCAGCGCGTCGTTGAGCGAGACCATTCCGTGGCGCCGGCCGCTGTCGAGGGCGACGGCGAGCTGCGCAAAGTGACCTTCGCCGATCAGGGTGGCCACAGCCGCCGTCGTCAGCAGCAGCTCGCGCGCGGCGACGCGCCCGCCACCCTTCTGGTTCGCAGCAACACCTGGCTCACCGCGCCTCGCAACCGTTCGGCGAGCGCCGCCTGAACACCTTCTCGGCGATCAGGTGGAAACGCCTCGACGAGGCGCGCGATCGCACTCACGGTCGACGCCGCCGTGACTGAAAGAAACACAAGCAGACCGGTTCCGGCAGCGTCCAACGCGAGCTGAATCACATCCGGCGCATACAAGTCCTCGATCACCAGCACGTCGGGATTTTCGCGAAGGGCCGCACGCGTCACGGAAACGATGTCGACGTCCTCGCCGCGCACTTCACGCTGACTGACGAGCGCCTGGCGGTTCTCGTGCACGATTCTGATCTGCCGCTCGAGCGTGATGACGTACCCGCCGCGCTCGCGGTTGATCAAATCCACGAGCCCGGCCGACCACGCGTCGACTTGCCGCCGCCTTGCGGGCCGGCCACGAGCACCAGGCCATCCGACTCGGTGGCCAGCTGCTGAATCTCGCGCGCGAAGCCAAGCTGCTCGGCCGACATCGGCTTGGCGGAGATGAGCTGAAACAACGCACCCGCGCCGCGATAGTCCTTGAACGTGCTGCATCGAACGCGTCCAATCCCGTCGAACTCAGACACCCAGTCGGCCGGCTCGCCGCGCCCGTGCGCGTCGCGCGCACTGTCGGGCATGAGCTCGAGCACGGCCGCTTCAACGTGGGCGCTGGTGAGCGTCGGTTCACCTTCGACGGCGCGGATATCCCCGTCGACGCGCAGCAGGGGCCGCGATTGCGACGTGAGATAGAGGGCCGACGCGCCCGCGCTCGACGCAAGGCCAAGAAGCCGCGCGATGCCCACCGGACGTCCCGACTGTGGTGCGGGGCAGCACTTCCATGCGGAGCGTCCGCATCATCGGCAGAACGACAGCCGGTCCGCTTGGTTCGCGAGTGTCGTGGCGTGGTCCAGCGTCGGTGCGCTGCACAGGCGTGGCGGCTGCGAAAGGTGAGCTGGGCGCAACAGATGCACTCGCGGCGATGCGGTACTCGGGTGTCAGAGGTGCGCTCGATGCGGGCACTTCCTCACTCACGGACGCCGTGGCGAATTCTTCGTTCGAGTCGGCGGTAATCTCATACCGCTCTGAATCGGCGCTCGACTCTGACATGGGTTCCGGCTCCTCGGCCACCTCGACGAGCTGCGGCTCCTCCGCCATCTCGTACGACCTCGCGGCTCCATCGGCAATCTCCACGACCTCCGGCTCCTGGGCCATCTCGACGTCGTCCTCCTCGGAGCACTGTCGACGAGCCTCCGGCTCCTCGGAGCACCTCGATCGACTCCGGCGGACTCGAGAGGTCGACCTTGTCTCCTCAGCGGGCCCTCAGCCGCTACTTGGAGCGCCTCCGGCGCGTCTGTCACGTTGGATGTGGACGCATACGCGAGAGCAGGAGTGAGGATCGGGTCCGCGACTTCGACCCGCATCGCCGGCGCAGTGAGCACCTCCGGCGGCGGTTGCGGAGCGATCTCCGCGTGAACCGCGGACACCCGTGGTTCCCCGGGTTCCGCAGCGCCAAATGTGCCAACCGCCACGGCCACGTGGGTGGCCGCGGCGTGGTGGGCTTCGGTGGGGACAACCGCGCGTTTGCGTCGGATCTCAATCCAGGTTCGCAACGGCGACGACGAAGGAGCAGACCGCCGCCGCGAGGTAGTGAACTCCTGACAAGACGAGGAGTGCGTAGACACCCAAGTTGACGGCGTAGCCGGACGCGCCGACGATGCAGAACTTGGCGAGCTGGACCCAGTTGGCGCGGCGCCTCAGCGCCAGACCCGCGGCGTCGGCGAGCGTCGCGGCACGGGTCTCGCCGGCCTCGGAGTGGTTGGCCACGGCGAAAGGTTAGACGGCGCGCGCTCGGGCCTCGACGGCCAGGAGCAGCCGGAAACTAGAGCGCGAATCCCTCCGCGCCGACGAGCGGCACGAAGCGGCACGGGACTGACCGGAGCACCGCGGGCCCCTCCGGGCTGCGGACGGCGACCTGGAGGCGCTGTCCGTTCGGACCCCCCACCGGCACGACTAGGCGACCGCCCGGAACCAGCTGCTCGTAGAGCGGCTCGGGCAGGTCGGGTGCCGCCGCCGCGACGACGACCGCGTCGAAGGGGCCTTGCGGGGCGAGGCCCAGCGAGCCGTCGCCGACGTGCACCCGGACGCGGTCGTAACCCGCGGAGGCGAGTGCGTCCCGCGCCCGCTCCGCCAGGTCCGGGATCCGCTCGACCGTGTGAACGTCGGCCCCCAGCTCTGCGAGCACGGCCGCCTGGTAGCCCGAGCCGGTGCCGATGTCGAGGACCCGGTGCCCAGGGCGTACGTCCGCGGTCTGGCAGATGAGAGCCACCATGTACGGCTGCGAGATGGTCTGGCCGAATCCGATCGAGAGCGGGATGTCGTCGTAGGCCCGCCGTCTGTCGTCCTCGTCGACAAAGAGCTCCCGCGGCACCCGCCCCATCGCGGCGAGGACGCGCTCGTCGGCGATGTCGCGGCGCCGAAGCTGGCGGCTCACCATACGGCGCCGGTCGCGGGCCCGGTCAGACGCCGACATGGTCGCGCGCCCGCATCGAAGCGGGCAGGTGGATGCCGAAGTGTGCCAGCGTGAGCGGGGCTAGGTCGGTCGTCTGTGGCGACGCACCTAGCGGCGGCTCGTCGAAGCCGGCTGCGAGCATGGGGACGAGCGAGTCGCCGGCGAGGAGCGATCCGTGGCTCCCCCCGCCCACATGCGCCTGTCCGCCGAGGTCCACGAACTCGATTCCTTCCCCGGCGGAGACGATCACCTCGCCAGCGTTCGGACACGCCAACGCGCACCACGCGCGCTCGAGCCCGTTCGGATAGCGGTCGCCGTCCAGAAGGTCGCCGTCGCCTTCCAGCCTCCAGCCACCTCCGTCTGGCGCGAAGCGGAGCTCCTCACCCTCTCGCCTGGCCACGGCGAATCCCTCCTCGCGGAACAGGATGACATCGGCTCCGTTGAACCCATCGAGCCGCCCGGCGAGCTGCCTTACGTCCTCCGGACAGGCCGGAAGCCGGTAGATCATTCCCGCCCGGTTCGAGGCGGTGATCGCCACCTCGGAGCGAGAAGGATCGCCGCTTCGACGGCCCGCGAAGACCCGGAGGTCGGCGTAGCGCTCCTCGAGGCGCACCGCCTCCTCCACCCGCGTCTGTCCGTGATCCGAGCACACGACCACGGCGTAGCGCTCGAGGAACACGTCCAGGTCGCCCGCCGCCTCCATGAGCTTTCCGAGCGCAGCGTCCGCATGGGCCAGAGCTTCGCCTGCCTCGCCGGGGCCCGACTGGTGCGAGGCGTAGTCGTAGTCAGGAAGGTAGAAGACGAGAAAGTCGAAGCCGTCGCGGGTGACGAGCCAGCGCCCGATCGCCGCCGCGTAGTCGTCGATCGAGCCCTCGACCCTCGAGCGGATGGCGAGTGGCGCGCCGGTGACGTCCGACTCGAAGATGTTGAAGAAGAAGAACCGCTTCGGCCCGTACACCGCCTCGTACCAGCGGTTTCGCGCCGCGAGCTCGGGCAGCTTGATTGCGTGGCGCGTCCGCCCCCGGTAGCAGGTGAAGTTGATGGCCGCGGGTGTCAGGCCGGCGTCCTCGACGGCCTCGAAGACGGTCGTCGCATCGGGGCTCATGTGGGCATGGGTCATGTTGAACACAGTGTCCCGGAGACCCTGCCGCGCGCCGACTGCGCGCAGCGCCGGAAACGACGAGCCGTACTCGACGATCCGCTGCTCGCCACGGTGGTACCAGACGAGGTGCGGGATCCCGTGCACGTCCGGATGGGCGCCGGTCGCGATCGTCGTCAGGCAGACGGGCGTCAGCGAGGGGAACGTGGTGACGCCGCGCCTGTAGTCGCCGCGCTCCGCCAGGAACTGAAGCGTGGGGAGCGCGCCCGCGTCGAGGGCGCTCTCGAGGACGTCCGGGGTGAGACCGTCGATGACCGCCAGGACGAGCGGCTTGCCCTCCGTTCGCGCCAGCTGACTACTCCTTGGCAAGAACGCGGAGACCCGCGTAGCGCGAGCCGGCACGACGGCCGAGCCGCCGGCCCAGGAACGGGGCGGCGACCGCCTCGAGGTAGCCGAGGAGCGGCACGAGCGCTACGAGCGCAGCGCCGAGGGCCGCCGCGGGAAGGGCTTCCGCCGCCAGCTTCCTCACCGAGGCGGCCGCGATCGCCGCACCGCCGGCCAGCGCGACCGCCGCCCAGACAACCACGAGCAGGGCGATGAGAACGCCTGCGGCAACGAAAGCCAGGAGAGCCGCCCCTGCCACCGGCCTGAGGAGTCCTCCTCGGGCGAGCCAGATGACCGCGATGCCCGCCGCCACGCCCAGGCCGGCCGCGACGCCGAGCAGATACCAGTCGAGCACTCCATCCATAGGGCCAGTCTAGCCACGGGTCGAAGGCGGATATCCTCGGCCTGCTTGGACCTCTTCGCGATCCTGTTCTTCGCGGCGATCCTGCTTCCCGCCGCACAGCGCCGAGCACTCGAGCTGCGGCGCCTGCGGACGCTCCACGCACTGGAGCGAGCCCGTGGAACCCGTGTGATCGCGATGGTCCACCGCCAGGAGACGGTGGGCTTCCTGGGCGTCCCCCTTTTTCGCTTCATCGACATCGACGACTCCGAGGCGGTGCTTCGCGCAATCCGGGCGACACCGGACGACCGACCGATCGACCTCTTGCTCCACACCCCCGGCGGCCTGGTGCTCGCATCCGAGCAGATCGCCTACGCGCTCCGGGAGCATCCGGCCAAGGTGACGGTGCTCGTGCCCCACTACGCCATGTCCGGCGGGACCCTGCTGGCGCTCGCTGCGGACGAGATCCTGATGGACAAAGCCGCCGTGCTCGGACCGGTCGATCCGCAGCTCGGCGACATGCCTGCAGCCGCGATCGTCCGAGTCGCGCAGATAAAGCCGATCGGGAATCTGGACGACCGCACGCTCCTCCTGGCGGACGTGGCAGAGAAGGCGCTACGGCACATGAAGCAGGTCGTCACGATGCTCGTGACGCCGCGTCTGGGCGCACAGAAGGCCGAGAGCCTCGCGGAGGAGCTAGCCGGCGGCCACTTCACGCACGACGACCCGATTACGTTCGGGGAGGCCGAGCAGCTCGGCCTCCCCGTCCAGGGGGGTCTGCCCGAGGAGGCCTACGCGTTCATGAATCTCTTCGCACAGGAAGGAGGCCGTCGACCAAGCGTCCAGTACGTTCCGCTCGGGGAGCCCAAACAGCCTTCGCGAGGCCGCCAGCGTCCGTGACCGTTTCGGTTTTGTCCGAGGTGGGAATCCTTTCAAGCGTCGTCCCTCCCCCTCCGAAACGAGAACCATGCACGAGAAGTCCGCACTGCCGATGCTCCTCTTCTTCACGAATGGAACTTCCGGACCTGCCCGCCGCATGGAGAGCCTTCTGGCCCACCTCGCGAGGAAGGAGCGCGACCGGCTCCGGATCTCGCGGATCGACCTCGACACGTCGCCCGAGTGGGCCAAGCGGTTCGCTATCGAGGACGTGCCGACGCTCGTCCTCCTCAAGGACAAACGTCCAGTCGAGCGCCTCGAAGGGCGCGTCAGCTCTCCGCAGATCGAGCGGATGATCGCGCCGCACCTCGCGAATGCGGCTTCTGCCCCAGCAGCCGCCTAGGAGCTGAACCCAGGGCTCTCGAGGCGGCCTGCTACCTCGAGCAGAAACTCGGAGGCCCGCAGGCCGTCGACCACACGGTGGTCGAAGGTGCACGAGAGCCAGCCGATCGACCTGACCACGATCTCGCCGTCGCGGACGACCGGGCGCTCGGCGATCCGGTGGAGACCGAGAATCCCGACCTCCGGGTAGTTGACGAGCGGCGTCGCAAAGAGGCCGCCGAGCCTCCCCGCGCTCGTGACCGTGAACGTCGATCCCCGAAGCTCTTCCGGCTTCAGCGTCGCGTACCGTGCTCCCTCGGCGAGCCTCCGCGCCTCGGCGTCGAGCTCGTCGAGCGACTTTGCATCGACGTCACGAAGGACGGGCACGACCAGCCCCTCGTCCGTCTGGACGGCGACGCCGAAGTCGTAGCGCTCCCAGATCACGATCTCGTCGCCGTCGAGCCTGGCATTCAACTCCGGGATGACCCGGAGCCCTTCCACAGAAACCGCGAGCAGATAGGCGAGGAAGGATCGATCGCCCCGGCTTTCCGCCAGGTCGGTCAGGTCGCATTCCTCGACGACGGTCACGGCCGGGACGTTTCGGTGCGACTCCGTCAGGTGCTCGGCGATCCGCCGCCTGATGCCGCGCAGCGGAGCCCGTCGGGCGCGCTCGCCCTGCTGGGCTATGCCCGCCCGGACGTCCTCCTCCGTGATCCGGCCGCCGGGCCCGGAGCCAGTAACTGACGCAAGGTCGACGCCAAGCCCAGCCGCGATCTTCCGGACGAGCGGGGTGGCCTGGACGCGACCGGAAGAAGCGGCGAGTCCCTCCTTTAGCTCGCCTCGGCGCGCCTTGCTCTGCGCGGCCGAGGGAGGGGGAACGTCGCCGTCGCCGATCACGACGAGCGGTGTCCCCACGGGGACGAGCTCCCCCGCCTGAACGAGGATCGCAGACACGATTCCGGCGGCAGGAGAGGGCACCTCCACTGTTGCCTTGTCGGTCTGGATCTCGACGAGTGGATCGTCCTCGGCGATTTCCTGGCCCGTCTCCACGAGCCAGCGGGCGACCTCACCCTCGGCGACCCCCTCGCCAAGGTCCGGAAGCTTGAACTCGTACGCCATGCTCAGAAGTTAAGGAGCCTGCGGGCCGCCGCGGCGACTCGCTCCGGCGTCGGCATGTACTCGTCCTCGATCGACCAGAACGGATACGGCACGTCGTAGCCGGTGACGCGGATCACGGGCGCCCGGAGGTCGAGGATCGCCCTTTCGGCGAGGCGAGCGGCGATCTCGGCGGCGAAGCCACAGGTTCGCGGCGCCTCCTGCACGATCACGACCCGCCCGGTTTTGGCGGCACTCGCGAGGATCGCGTCCTCGTCGAGCGGGCGAAGCGACCTGATGTCAAGCACCTCGACGCTCGCGTCCAGCTCGCCTGCGGCTCGCTGCGCCACCGGCACCATGGCGCCGTAGGCGATCAGGCTGACGTCGTCCCCCTCCTGCACTACCCGCGCCGTCCCGAGTGGAACGACGTGCTCGCCGTCCGACACCTCGTCCCTGGCCGTTCGATAGAGGAGCTTCGGCTCGAAGACGACGACCGGATCTTCGGAGCGGATCGCCGCCGCCAGGAGTCCCTTGGCGTCCGCGGGGGTCGACGGGATCGCAACCTTGATCCCGGGCGTGTGCACGTAGTAGGCCTCCGGCGAGTCCTCGTGGAGCTCCGGCGCGCGAACCCCTCCGCCGTAGGGCATGCGGATCGTGATCGGGAAGTCCATCGCACCGCCCGTCCGCCACCGGTAGCGCCCGACGTGGCAGATGAGCTGGTCGAGGGCCGGGTAACTGAACGCGTCGTACTGCATCTCGCAGACCGGCCGCCAGCCTGCCATCGCGAGCCCGACCGCGCTTCCGAGGATCCCGGCCTCCGCGAGAGGCGTATCGACGCAGCGAAGGGGGCCAAAGCGATCCTGGAGCCCCGCCGTGGCGCGGAAGACCCCGCCTGCTCGTCCGACGTCCTCGCCGAGCACCATGACGTTGGTATCGCGCTCCATCTCGACGTGGAGGGCGTCGTTCACCGCTTCGACGAGCGTCCTAGCCGGCATCGCGAAGGTCCGGTGGTGGTTCCGCGTACGCGTGTCTGAAGACCAGATCGGGATCCGGCGCCGGCAAGCCTTCGGCGACCGCGATCCCTGCTTTCATCGCGGCCAGCGCTTCTTCGCGGAGCTTCCGTGCGACCTTGTCGTCGAGGACACCGACTCTCCGCAGATAGCGGTCAAAGCGACCGAGGCACTCGTTCTCGCGCTCGAGCCGGACGCGCTCCGGATCGATGTACGCGCTCGGGTCATCGGCCGTCGCATGGGGCGCCATCCGGTAGGAGACCGCCTCGATGAACGTCGGACCGCCCCCGGCGCGGGCGCGCTCCGCGGCCTCGCAGGTCGCCTCGTAGACGGCAAGGACGTCGCCGCCATCGACGCGAACGCCGGGCATCCCGTAGCCACGCGCCTTGTCGGCGAGGGTCACCGCGCGCGTCTGCGCCGACACCGGCGTCGAGATCGCCCAGCCGTTGTTGTTGCAGAGCAGGATCGCTGGAGCGGCCATCACCGCGGCGAGGTTCGCGCCCTCGTGAAAGGCTCCCTCGGAGGTGGCGCCGTCCCCGAAAAACGCCAGCGAGCAGGCGCCCTCCCCGCGAAGCTTTTTCCCCCAGGCAAGCCCCACCGCGTGCGGGACCTGCGATGCGATCGGGACGACGATCGAGGCGACGCGGAACTCGGCCGGGTTCCACCACCCGGCAGGATGCCCGCGCCACCAGGCGAGGATCGTCTCGGGCGGCATCCCGCGCAGCAGACCGACCGCCGACTCACGATACGACGGGAAGATCCAGTCTTCGTCTGCCAGGGCATGCACCGCTCCTGCCTGAATGGCCTCGTGGCCCCAGAAGATGGCGTAGGTACCGATCCGCCCCTGCCGGTGGTAGACGACCGAGCGCTCGTCGTAGGTCCTGAGCGTCACCATGCTCCGGTAGATCGCGAGCAGGTCGGTCTCGGTGAGCCCCTCCACCTCGCCGTCTGCCCGGTCCCCACCGTCTCCGATGACCCGGCGGACGTCGGGCTCCGCAGGCGCCACCTGGGTCATGGTGCATTAGTACCGGAGACGAGGACGCTCAACGCACTCCGCTCGGCCTCAAAGGTAACTTCGGTGACATCGCCGAGATCCTCCCCGTCGACCTGGAGGGGCGTCGGCCCGTCGCAGTCGATCTCGACCAGGTCGCGGTCGTGGAGGTAGAGCACCTCCGAGGAACGATGCTGCCCGGGCCGCGCGAGCAACCACACGGCCAACCTCGGGAGCTGCCAAGGCGCAAGCCCTCGCGGAGCGACGACGTCCAGACCGTCCTCGAGCCGGGCGAGCGGCGCCACGTGGACCGGCAGGCGCCCCAGGTACGTGTAGGGGTCGCAGTTCGCCGCGAGCGCAAAGGCTACGCGCCCCCGGCCCCGAACCGTCATGGACGGGCGAAAGTGTGCCCGATGCTCCGCCAGGAGGCGGGCGAGCGTCCCGACGAACGCAAGATCGCCGGGGCGACCGGTCGCACGGCGCCCGAGATCGTCCACGGCGCGAACGAGTTCGGCATCGAGCCCGAGGCCGCCCGAGAAGGTGAATCGCCGGCCGTTGGCGCGGCCGAGCGAGATCCGGCGGGTCGCGCTCGTACGGCCGAGGATGCGGGCGGCTTCGAGCGCGTCGTGGGGCAGCCCGAGCGCGCGCGGGAGAACGCTCGTCCCGCCGCCGGGGACGAAACCGATCGGGACGTCGCCCCGCATGCCGTTCACCGCTTCGTTGAAACCCCCGTCGCCGGAGAAGACGTAGACACGGTCGTAGCCCGCGCATTCCTCGGCGAGCTCCTGCGCGTGCCCGGGGCGCTCGGTAAGGGCTGTCTCAACCTCGCCGCCGGCCGCCAGCGCCTCCGCCACCGCCTCCGTGAGCTCCGGCGTCACGCGGCTCGCGGTCGGGTTGACGATCAGGAGCGAACGCGTCACGCCGGCGTCGAGTAGCCGCGCATGCCGTCGACCAGGAGCGCGTAGAAGCGATCGGCCAGGTCATCGGTATCGGCTCCCGGCCGGAGCCAGGTGTACGCCCAGTTCGCCGCCGAAAGGAAGAGGAGCGCGGCGACCGATTCGTCGAGGTCGGAACGGAGCTCTCCAAGCTCGCGGCCCTCCCGGAAGAGAGTGCGGACGCGGTCCTCATAGCGGCGCCGCTCGCCCAGGATCTCCTCCCGATGCTCCCCCTCGAGGTTCCGCCACTCCTGGACGAAGATCGTCGCCACGTCGAGCTGGTCACCCACGGTCGCAAGATGCGCCCGGAGCGCCAGGCGGATGCGCTCGGTCACCGCGAGGTCCTCGGGAATGTCGTCGAGCCCATGGTGAAAGGCGTCCGCGCCCTCCCGCATTGCCTCGTAGAGAAGCTCCTGCTTGCCGCCGATGTGCGCATAGAGCGAGCCCTTCTGGACTCCGAGCGCCTGCGCGAGATCGCCCACGGAGGTCCCGTGATAGCCCTTCTCCGCAAAAAGTCGGGCGGCGTGGCGTGAGAGCTCTGCGCGGCGGGTAGTCACGCTAGAGTGACACCCTAACGACCGTTTGGTTGGGAGGCGAGATGACGGCGCGCGAAAGCGAGTTCAAGGAATACGTCCAGGGAGGCGGCCAGGTGGAGACCGGGGACTGGATGCCGGACGAATACCGAGCTCGCCTTGTCAAGTTCATCGAGATGCACGGGAACTCGGAGCTCATGGGCGTCCTGCCCGAGCGGGAGTGGATCCTGCGCGCCCCGACCCTCCAGCGCAAGTTGGCGCTTACGGCCAAGGTGCAGGACGAGGTCGGGCACGCACAGCTGATCTACCGGGTCGTCGAAGACCTTGGAAAGCCGCGCGAGCAGTGTCTCGATGACCTCATCTCCGGCACGTCGAAGTTCCACAACGTCTTCCACTACCCGACGAAGACCTGGGGGGACGTGGGCGTGATCGCCTGGCTCGTGGACGCTGCCGCGATCATCTCCCAGAAGGCGCTCCTCAAGTGCTCCTATGCCCCGTACGCCAGGATCATGAAGAAGATCTGCTGGGAGGAGTCCTTCCACATCCTCCACGGCCGTGACGTCGTCCTGACGCTCGTGAACGGGACCGATGAGCAGCGAGGGCTCGTCCAGGAGGGGATCGATCGGTGGTGGGCGCCGCTCATGCAGTTCCACGGAAATCCGATCGCGGCCGACTCCGATCCGATGGTGGAGTGGCGCATCAAGAGCCAGGCGAACGAGGACGCACGCCAGCAGTTCCTGGACGGGTACGTGCCCCAAATCTGGGAGCTCGGCCTCTCCGTCCCGGATCCTGCGCTTCGAAAGGACGAGGAGACGGGTGTCTGGCACTACTCGGAGCCGGACTGGGAAGAGCTCAAGCACGTGGTCACCGGGCACGGTCCAAAGAGCCAGGAGCGGCTCGACTTCCGTCGCCACTTCCGAGACCAGGAAGCCTGGGTGCGGCAGGCCGTCCTGGCCGATGCGGCGTGATCTACGAGGTCTTCCGGCAGGAGCGGAAGGGCCAGGCATTCCAACATGCGGGCTCGATCACCGCTCCCAACGACGCCTTCGCCGAGGCCTACGCGCGGGAGCAGTACGGGCGGCGGCAGGAGTCGGAGGCCCTCTGGCTCGTGCCCCGACCTGCCCTCCGCGAGGTGAGCGACTTCCCGGACGAGCTCCAAAAGAGTTACCACCGCGTCGACGGCTACTCGCTGAAGGCGAAGCTGAAGGAGGCACGTGAGCGAGCGGGCACAACGGCTTCTTCAGATCGCTGACGACGAGCTCGTCCTCGGCTGGCGGGACTCCGAGTGGACCGGCATCGCGCCCTTCCTCGAGGAGGACGTTGCCTTCTCCTCGATCGCCCAGAACGAGATCGGACACGCCCGGGCCCTCTACGAGCTCGCGGCGCGCGACCTCGCTACGACGGCGGACGAGCTCGCGTTCGACCGGGCGCCAGAGGAGTACTGCTGTGCGCCATTCGTCGAGCTCCGGCTCATGGACTGGGCCGACACGATCGCGCGCCGCGTCCTCTACGAGGCCGCCGACGCGATCCGGCTCGAAGTGCTCAAGACCGATCCCGACGCTGAGCTGGCGGGCCTCGCAGCGAAGATGGATCGCGAGGAGGTCTACCACCGCCTCCACGCTGAAATGTGGGCCGACCGCCTGCGCGACGAGCCGCGCTTTCGAACCGCGGTCAACGGGCTGTGGGGCCAGGCGCTCGGCGTTCTCGACGCGGAGCTCGCCGCGGTGCTTGCAGAACGCGTGCCGGAGCAGCTCGGCTGGACGCCTGCGGCAGCAGCTCCGACGGCCCGAAACGGCCACTCGGAAGGGTTCCGCGAGCTGTGGGACGAGATGACGATTGTGCGCCGCTCGATTCCGGGGGCCTCATGGTGACCGGCGAGGCTGTCTGGGCGGCCCTGGCGGAGATTCCCGACCCCGAGATCCCGGTCATCTCGCTGGTCGAGCTCGGCATCGTCCGGGACGTATCCGTCGAGGGCGAACGGGTTCAGGTGGAGTTCACGCCGACGTTCCTCGGCTGTCCCGCCCTCGAGGTGATGCGGGATGCGATGGTAACGAGCATCGAGGCGCTTGGCGGCAAGCCGGAGATACATGTGATCGCCGACGACTCATGGTCGACGGATCGGATCACACCCGCCGGCCGAGAAAAGCTGCGAGACGCCGGCTTCGCGCCCCCGGCACCGCGTGCGGCCGCGCCCCCCACGCTCGTCCAACTACGGTCGAACGCATTCCGGTGCCCGTACTGCGGGTCGACCGAGACGAAACTCGAAAACCTCTTCGGCCCCACGCCGTGCCGCTCGGTTCGCTACTGCGAAAGCTGCCGGCAGCCGTTCGAGCAGTTCAAAACGATCTAGTCCCCTCGACAATCTTTCGCGGAGGGAATAGACTCGCGGCGCACCGAGGACCTCCGCCGCCCAAAGAATGCGGCCTGGCGGGATCAAGCGAAGAGGGAGGGGAGCCACGTGCGTAGAGTTTTTCTGCTCGCCCTGGCAACGCTGGCCGTGCTGGTCGCGGCACTGCCGGGCAGCGTCACACCGGCTACGACGGCGCCGCAAGGCACCAACCAGTACGTCGTCCTCTACAAGCTCAGCGCCACCAAGGCGGCCGCCCACGCAGCTATCACGGCGGCCGGCGGTACGATCGTGCGAGAGAACACGAGAGTGGGCCTCGCGACGGTCCGATCGTCGAAATCGGACTTCGTCGCCGCAGTGACAAGCAAGGCAGCGATCAAGGGCGCGGCTCACAGCCTGCGGATCGGTCGTGTGCCGAAGGCCTTCGGCCAGAGCGGGCACGTCGACAAGTTCGCCTTCGAGAAGGGCGACTTTTCGGGCGAGAGCGCGGGCGCGGCTGCTTCGAGCGCTGCCGCGGCTGCCGACGAGGAGCCGCTGGCTGGTCTGCAGTGGGACATGGAGATGATCAATGCCACCGCCGACACATCGCACGCGGTCCAACCGGGCGACCCCGGCGTCCTGGTCGGCATCATGGACACGGGCATCGACGGCTCGCACCCAGACATCGCGCCCAACTTCGACTCAGACCTGAGCAGGAACTTCACGACCGACATCCCCTTCGATTCGCTCGGTAACGAGATCGACGGCCCGTGCGAGGACGAGCCGGACGCCTCCTGCTCGGATCCGGCAGACGTCGACGAGGCCGGTCACGGCACGCACGTCGCCGGCACGGTCGCCGCGGCCGTGAACGGCCTCGGCATCGCAGGCGTCGCCCCGAATGTCACCCTCGTCAACCTCCGTGCGGGCCAAGACTCGGGCTTCTTCTTCTTGCAGCCCTCGGTCGACGCGCTCACGTACGCGGGCGACCATGGGATCGACGTCGTCAACATGAGCTACTACGTCGACCCTTGGCTCTTCAACTGCAAGGCCAATCCGGCCGACACACCGGAGCAGCAGCTCGAGCAGCGGACGATCATCGAGGCGATGCAGCGGGCGCTCAAGTACGCACACCGGCACGGCGTCACCCTAATCGCCGCGGCGGGAAACGGCGCCCAGGACTACAGCAAGACGAGGTTCGACGACACTAGCCCGGACTTCCCGCTCGGCACCGAGCACGACCGCACGGTTCCGCCGCGCTGTCTCGACCTCCCGACCCAGGGCAAGAACGTCCTCAGCGTGACGGCCCTCGGCCCGAGTGAACGGAAGTCGTTCTACTCGGATTACGGTGTCCGGCACGCCTTCGTGGCGGCTCCCGGAGGGGACTCGCTCGACACGGGCACGGGCCTGGCGAATCCGCAGAACCGGATCCTCTCCACCTGGCCTACGTTCGTCGCCCTTACCGACGACATCGAGGGTGACGGGCAGCCGGACGTCGACCCGGTGACCGGCGATCCGATCTCCGATCGAATCATCTGCGTACGCCAACTCGACGGCACCTGCGTGTACTACGCGTACCTGCAGGGCACGTCGATGGCCTCACCACACGCCACCGGCGTGGCCGCGGTCATCATCAGCGAGTTCGGCAGGGTTGACAACAATCTGGGGGGGCTGAAGCTGAAGCCCAGCAGGGTCGCGCGGATCTTCAAGAAAACTGCGCGGGACCACGCCTGCCCCGAGCCGAACCCCACCGAGTTCGATGCCTTCTGCGAGGGCTCGTCGCGATACAACGGCTTCTACGGTTACGGGATCGTGGACGCCCTCGCGGCGGCAACCTTCGATGACTAGCCTCTAGGTCGAGAGGTCGACCGAGGAGCACGCGAGGGGGCCGAAAGGCCCCCTCGCTCATGCGGCCGGGTATCCGGGCAGTTTCAGGACAGCACGTCCATACCTCGTTCATACAGGGACGCTCCCTTGCCTCCCACCCCGGATCGACACGCTGCTCCGGATCGGGCAAGCCCTCGACTGCGACCTCGCAGTCGAGCTTAAGCCCCACGCCGTCTAGCGGCCCTGGAAGCGGGGTTCCCGCTTCTCGAGGAACGACGCAACGCCCTCGGCGAAGTCCTCGCTCTGCGTCGCCGCCGTCTGGAGCTGGGCCTCGAGCTCGAGCTGCTCGCCGAGCGTCCTGGTCGAGGCTCCGTCGAGGAGGCGCTTGGTCATGCCGATGCCACGGGTGGGCATAGCCGCGGCCGTCGCGGCAAGCTCCGCGGCGCGGGCCGCAAGCCGATCCGCCTCCACCACCTCCGAGACAAGACCCCAGGCCTGCGCTTCCGCTGCACTCAGTTTGCGCCCGGAGGTCAGCCATTCGAAGGCGCGGGCCTGGCCGAGAAGCCGGACGGCGAAGAACGAGCCGCCCGAGTCCGGTACCAGCCCCACGTTCACGAAGGCTGGGACGAAGCTCGCAGCATCGGAGGCGATCCTGATGTCGCACGCGAGCGCGAACGAGAGCCCGGCACCGGCCGCCGGCCCATTCACGGCCGCGATCACGGGTTTCTCGAGCGCGCGGATTGCAAGGATGTTCGGGTGGTACTGCGAGCGCAGCCTCTCGCCGATGTCCCCGGGCCCACCCTCGAACGCCCGGAGGTCCTGACCCACGCAAAAGCCCCTTCCGGCGCCGGTCAGGACGACTGCCCGCACTTCGGGGTCGCGTGCAACCTTCAGCGCGGCCGCGAGGCGCTCGTGCATGGCAGCATCGAAGGCGTTCAGCACGTCGGGCCGGTTGAGCGTGATCGTCTGCACGGCTCCGTCTCGACTCGTCTCGACCTCGAACATCTCACCTCCTTGCGCGTCGCGGCAGCGCGGACGCGCATTGCTAGTTTGACCGCATGACGGAGGTCCTGTTCGTCGACGCGCTTCTAGGCCCCGACCGGCCCGGGGCGGACGGCGGCGCGCACCCCGGCGAGGACGCGCTCGACGCCTACTCACGGGTCGTCACCCAGGTGGCGAAGCGCCTGGCGCCCTCCGTGGCGAGCGTGCGGGTCGCGCGGCGGGTCCGGGGAGGTCGCGTCCTTGACGGCGGCGGCTCGGCTGTCGTCGTCACGCCGGACGGTTTCATGCTCAGCTCCGCGCACGTGGTCGCGCGAACGAGCGGGAGCGGACGCGCCTCCTTCCCGGACGGGCGCGAGTGCGAGTTCGAGGTGGTCGGCTCGGATCCGCTTTCGGACCTTGCCGTCCTGCGGGCGAGCGCGAGCGATCTCGCTCCCGCGGAGCTGGGAGACGCGGAGCGCCTTCGGGTCGGCCAGCTCGTCGTCGCAATCGGAAACCCGCACGGGTTCGGCGGATCGGTAACCGCAGGCGTCATATCGGCACTCGGTCGCTCCCTTCCAACCCGCTCCGGCTCGGCAAGCCGCCTCGTCGAGAACGTGATCCAGACCGATGCCGCCCTGAATCCAGGGAATTCCGGTGGAGCGCTGGTGGACGGGCTCGGACGCGTCGTCGGCGTGAACACCGCAGTCGCAGGCATCGGGCTGGGCCTGGCCGTTCCGATCAACGAGACCACGCGCCGGATCCTGGCCGCGCTCATGCGCGAAGGCGTCTTCCGCCGGGCCTACATCGGGATCGCCGGCGGGTCGCGACCGCTGCCGCCACGGCTCGCGCGCGAGCTTGGGCGCGAGCAGGGCATCGAGGTGGTCGAGGTGGTCGACGGAAGCCCGGCCGCTCGGGCCGGTCTCCGCCCCGAGGACCTGATCCATGACGTGGACGGTGTGCCCGTCACGGACGCGGGCGACCTCCAGCGGCTGATGACCGGCGAGCTAATCGGCCGGACGATCCGCGTAGGGGTCGTCCGCGGTGAGCTCACTCTCGACCTTCCCGTCGTCCCGACCGAGCTCGCCCTCTAGGTCTAGCGGCCCTCGAAGTCGGGGTCGCGCTTCTCGGTGAAGGCGGTCAGACCCTCCTTCGCGTCCTCGGAGGCGAAGGCGAGGTAGAGGGATCGCCTCTCATAGTCGAGGCCAACCTCGAGCGACGTGTCGAAGGCTCGGTTGACCGAAGCCTTCGCGAGCTGCTGGGCGACTGGGCCCTTCGAGGCGATCGCGCGTGCGATCCGCTTCGCCTCCTCGAGCCACGCCTCCGGGGCGACGACTCGCGCCACGAGACCAGCCAGCTCGGCCTCACGGGCGTCGAGGAAGCGGCCCGCCAGGATCACGTCCATCGCCTTGGCCTTGCCGACCGCGCGCGTGAGCCGCTGCGTGCCGCCTGCGCCCGGGATGATGCCGAGGCCGGTCTCCGGCTGGCCGAACTTCGCTGTCTCGGAAGCGACGATCAGGTCACAGGCCATCGCAAGCTCGCAGCCACCGCCCAGGCAGAAGCCCGAGACAGCCGCGACCAGAGGTGTCCGCAGTCCACGAATCGAGTCCCATTGCTCGACGCGCCGCTGGCGGAGCATGTCCATCGCACTCGCGTCCGCCATCTCGGCGATGTCTGCCCCGGCCGCGAAAGCACGGTCGTTCCCGGCCAGGATGATGCAGCGGACCTCCGGGTCGGCGTCGAGCTCCTCGAGCGCCCCGACGAGCTCGTTCATCAGCTGGTTCGAGAGTGCGTTCAGCTGCTCCGGGCGGTCGAGCGTGACGAGTGCGATTCGGTCGTCGCGCTCGATGCGGACGGTCACGTGCTCTTCCGGTCGAGGACGGTCACGTGCTCTTCCGGTCGAGGAACTTCCGGACCGCCTCCTTCGGCTCCTGGGTCGCCATCGAGAGCGCGAGCCAGTCGCGGGCGTGACCAATCGTCTCGTTCCAGGCGAGGTTCCGCCAGAAGTTGAGCTGCTCCTTCGTGTACCTGACCGTCTGTGGGAGCTTCGTAGCGAGCTTCTCCACCAGCTCGTCGACGGCCTCATCGAGCCCGGCTCGTGGCACGACACGGTTCACGAGGCCCCACTCGCGGGCTTCGTCGGGTGAGATCTCTTCGCAGAGGAAGAGGATCTCCCGCGCCCGCCGATCGCCGACCATGATCGGCAGCCACTGGGTGGCGCCCCCCGCAGGCACGGAGCCGTGCTCCGGCCCGACGTGACGAATGAACGCATCGTCGACCATGACCGCAAGGTCACAGGCGATCTGGAGCTCGTTGCCGCCGCCGACGCAGATCCCGTTGATCCGCGCGAGGGTCGGCTTGCCGATCTCCCGAAGCCGGTCGTGCGCGTCCTTGAAGGCACCGAACCACTTCCAGTACTCGCCCGGCTTCCCGAGGTAATCGGCTGACCACGACTTCAGGTCGGCGCCGACGCAGAACGCGCGCCCGGCGCCGGTGAGCACGACCACCCGGATCTCGTCGTCCCACGATGCGTCCTCGCAAGCGCGCCCCAGCTCGCGCAGCAGCTGGAAATCGAACGCGTTCAGCACCTCCGGCCGGTTCAGCGTGATCGTGGCCCGCGGCGGCGCCTTTTCGTAGACGATCTTCTCGAGGCCGAGCTCGGAGGGGTCGCGGGGCTCGGGCCGGGACGGCTCCGTCATTCGCTCACGTCGGCGAAGAGCACGTGGAAGCGGCCCCCCATTTCCATGGCGTCCTTGCCGGTCGCCATGAACTCCTCGCTCCGAGCAGCCTCCTGATAAGCCTCTCGGCTCGGGAATTCCCATTCGGCGTAGTACGCGAACTCTGGCTCGCCGCGGGGTGCACCGAAGATCGGGCCGTGGCGGAACGTCCCGCCGGGGACTTGACGGCAGAGCTCGGCGTGCTGCTGGTAGCGCTTTTGCTCCGGTTCCTCCTCATACAGGACGAACGCCCTGACCATGCGCCTCCTCCCGTCGCTCGCGGCGACAGGCTAACGGCTTCCGTGCACTGCGGTCTCCGACGCCAGGCGCTGCGCGACTGAGACAACCTGGACTGGCAGCTGGGGCGGCGTCCGCCTCTGCGGTAGCGTTACGCCGCTTTTCCGCTTGCGTCGACGAGAGCCTCCTCGAGGATCTCCAGCCCGCGCTCGAGGTCTTCATCCGAGATGACGAGCGGCACGAGAACTCGGACCACGTTTCCGTAGAGGCCGCACGCGAGGATGATGAGGCCGCGCTCACGGGCGGCTACGAGGGTCTCTGTGGTCAGCCCCGCGGCCGGCGCCTTTGTCTCACGGTCCTCGACAAGCTCGATCGCCTGCATGGCTCCCAGCCCTCGCACTTCGCCGATCGCCTCGATCCGTTCTGCCATCCCGTCCAGCCCTGCCTGAATGCGAGTGCCGATGGACTCTGCACGCTCGCGGAACTCGGGCGTCGCCACCTCGTCCAGGATTGCGACTGCCGCCGCGCACGCGACGGGATTGCCCCCGAACGTGCCACCGAGCCCGCCGGCAGGAACGGCGTCCATCACTTCCGCGCGGCCCGTGACGCCGGCCAACGGGAGCCCGCCACCGAGTGACTTCCCGGAGACCATGAGGTCCGGCTCCATTCCATAGCGCTCGATCGCCCAGACGGTCCCGGTGCGACCGACGCCGCTTTGCACCTCGTCGTCCACGTAGAGGATGCCGTACTTGGCGCAAAGCTCTGCAAGGCGGGCGGGGAAGTCCTCCGGCATCGGGATGAACCCGCCCTCGCCCTGCACGGGCTCGAGCACGACGCAGGCGACGGACTCGGGGTCGACGTCGGCCTTGAACAGAAGCTCCAGCGCGTGAATGGCGTCGTCAGTGGTGACGCCGCGGTACGGATACGGCGCGGGAGCCCGGTAGACCTCTGGCGCGAAGGGTCCGAAGCCACGCTTGTATGGGACGACTTTGCTCGTCATCGTCATCGTCAGAAGCGTCCGGCCGTGGAAGGCGCGGTCGAAGGTAACCACCGCCGGGCGTCCGGTTGCGACGCGCGCGATCTTGACAGCGTTCTCCACGGCCTCCGCACCGGAGTTCAGGAGGATCGACTTCTGCTCCTTCCCCCGGCACGGCGAGAGCTCGGCCAGGCGCCGGCAAGCCTCGACGTAGGGCTCGTACATCCCAACCATGAAGCACTGGTGCAAGTAGCGGTCGACCTGTTCGTGGATCGCAGCGACCACGGAGGGCGGGCCGTGACCGAGGTTCTGGCAGCCAAGGCCACCGGCAAAGTCGAGATAACTCTTGCCGTCGACGTCCTCGATGTGCGTTCCGCCCGCGCGGGCGACGACCAGGGGCGGGGTGGCGACCCCGCGCGCGACATAGCGCTCGCGTGCCTCGACTACCGCCTGGGTCGCACTGCGCTCCGTGACTTCCATTGGCCGATACTACTGAAGTCCGTCGAACGTTATGCTCGGCCGCGTGTCGGGAAGCGGGTTTGCGGTCGCCCTTGCGCTCTTGGCCGGGCTGGCCGGCTCCATCCAGATCGCCGTGATGGGCCGCTTCGGAGACCGGATCGGCTCGCTGGAGGCGCTGGCGTTCTCCCTCCTCCTGTCGACGGTGATCGCAACGGCCGCACTCGTAGCGCTACGCGGGTCGCTGGACGGTTTCACGTCCGCCGTGCGGCAGCCGCCCTGGCTCTGGCTCGGCGGTGTCATGGGCTTCTTCATCGTCTTCACGATCACGTTCGCCCAGCCGCGCATCGGTACCACCGCGACGATCGGGCTCCTGATTGCAGGTCAGCTCACGATGGGCGCGCTCATCGATCGCTTCGGGCTCTTCGGAGTCGAGCGGATCGACCTCACGCTGCCCCGGCTCCTCGGCATCGCGCTCCTGGCGGTCGGCGCGGCGCTCTCCCTGCACCGCGCCTAGAGACCGACTACGTCATCCGGGCGCACCGGCACGCGGGTCAGCTCGCGACCGGTTGCGTCACGTAGCGCCGCGACGATCGCGGCCGTCGAGACCACGGTCGGCGGCTCACCAACTCCCTTGACGCCGAAGGGTGCGTCCGGTTCGGCCTCCTCCACGAGCTTAGCGACGACAGCGGGCATGTCGAGGGCGGTCGGGATCAGGTAGTCGGTGAAGCTCGCATTCCTGATCACCCCATCGTGGGTCAGGATCTCTTCCATGAGCGCGAGGCCGAGACCCTGCGCCGTGCCGCCCTCGATCTGACCGTAGACCGCCTGCGGGTTGACCGCCTTTCCGACGTCCTGCGCCGTCCCCACCCAAACGACCCGCGTCAACCCGAGCTCAACGTCGACCTCGGCCACGACACGCATCGCCGCACAGGCGAACGCGACATGGGCCCGCTCGCCGGTAACCTGGCCGGTCTCCGGATCGAGGGGCGTGGTCTCCCGGTGACGGTAGACGCGCTCCAGGTCGATCTCGGCGTCTCCGAGTGAGCCCCCGCGGCGTTCGAGCTCTTCGCGGGCGGCCCGACACGCGAGCTGGACCGCTCCAGCCGCCATCCACGTCATCCGGGAAGCCGAGGCCGAGCCGGCAGAGCCCACGGTCGCGGTCGTGTGGGGCGCGAGCACGACGTCCTCGATCCCAAGCTCCGTCTGCGCCACCTGAACGATGACGTTCGAGACCCCTTGGCCGACCTCCGCAGCAGCGCAATGCACCTCGGCCATCGGAACGCCCCCCGCGCCCTCGAAGAGGCGAACGCGCGCGCTCGTGTAGTCGTCGAAACCCTCCGAGTAGCAAATGTTCTTGAACCCGACCGCGAACCCGATCCCGCGCCGGATGCCCTCTCCGCGGGTCGTGTTGCCGGCGCCCCCCGGAAGCCGAATCGCATCCCGCGGAAGCGACTCCGGCACGGGTAGGGGGATCGCTGCTGCGCGGCGGATCACTTCGGCGATGGGCATAGAACCGGTCACCCGCTGGCCGGTCGGGAGCGTGTCGCCCGGGGCGAGCGCGTTCCTCAGCCGTAGCTCGATGGGATCGATGGCAAGTGCGTCTGCGAGCTTGTCCATCTGTCCTTCGGCCGCGAAGCACGTCTGCACGGCGCCGAACCCGCGCATCGCGCCGCAGGGGGGATTGTTCGTGTAGACGCACGTCGACTCAATGAGCGCGTTCTCGACCGCGTACGGGCCGCAGGCGAAGGACGCCGCGTTCGACGTCACCGCCGTCGAGCTCGACGCGTAGGCGCCTCCGTCGAGGAGGATCCGCATGCGGACGCAGACGAGCTTCCCGTCGCGGTTCCCTCGGTGCTCCGCCCAGATGCGCGCGGGATGCCGGTGGATGTGGCCGACGAAGGACTCCTCGCGGTTGTAGACCATCTTGACGGGACGGTTCGTGTGCAGCGCCAACATCGCCCCGTGGATTTGCATGGAGAGGTCCTCACGTCCGCCGAAGGCTCCCCCGACTCCTGCCAGGTGGATGCGGACTTGCTCAGGCGCGAGGCCGAGGCAGGGCGCGACCTGCTCGCGGTCGACGTGCAGCCACTGGGTTGCGACGTAGACGTCCACCCCTCCCTCGCCGTCCGGCACGGCGAGGCCGGATTCGGGGCCGAGGAACGCCTGATCCTGGATTCCGAGGTCGTAGACGCCTGTAACGGCAACGTCCCCCGCCGACTCCGGGTCGCCGTGTCGTATGACCATGGAGCGCACGACGTTCGGCCTCGGATCGTCCCGATACCCGTGCCCCTGCGTCCAGCTCCGAGGGTGAATCGGGTCGGCCTCGGCAGCGGTCGCGGGATCAACGACCGGAGCCAGAGGCTCGTACTCGACTCGAATCACGTCGGCCGCCCGTCGCGCCTGCTCCGGATGTTCTGCGGCGACGAGGGCTACGGGCTCGCCGAAGTACCGCACACGGTCGAAGGCGAGGACCGGCTGGTCTCGGAACTCGAGGCCGTAGCGCTTGTCCCCGGGGACGTCCTCGTGTGTGAGAACTGCGTGGACACCTGCCATGCCGAGTGCGCCACCAAGGTCGATCGAGATGATTCGGGCGTGCGCGTGCGGGCTGCGGAGGGTGTGGCCCCAGAGCATCCCGGCCGCAAACAGGTCGCTCGAGTAGGCAAACTCGCCGGTCACCTTCGGGATGCCGTCCACGCGCGGAACGCTTTCGCCGACGCGGCCGAGCTCGAGTTTCCGTACCGGCGCGCTCAACGCTCCACTCCTGGCACGCCGCGTGCACCACGCGTGCGCTTTTCGGCCTTAAGCTGGAACGCCAGCAGGGGGCGGGTCGGGACCCGTAGTACACGTGCGGGAAACCTCATCGCGAGGCCGCCAGTCGGACCGCGTCGAAGATCTTCGTGTATCCGGTGCATCGGCAGAGGTTCCCCGAGAGAGCCTCCCGGATCTCGTCCTCACCCGGATCGGGGGAGTGCTCCAGGAGGTCTGCCGTCGCCACCACGAGGCCCGGCGTGCAGAATCCGCACTGAACTGCGCCGGCCTCGACGAAGGCCTCCTGAACACGATGCAGCCTTCCCTCTTCGACTAGGCCCTCGACGGTCACCACCTCGTGACCGTCGGTCTGCGCGGCCAGGACGAGGCACGCGCACACCAACGTCCCGTCGAGCAACACTGAGCACGAACCGCACTCTCCCTGCTCGCACGCGTTCTTCGAGCCCGGCAGGCCAAGCCGTTCCCGAAGCGCAAAGAGGAGGCTTTCACCGCCCCAGACATCGGCCTCGTGGGGCTCGCCGTTCACGGTCAGCGCGATCCTCACGTCAGGCACCGCTCGAGCGCCCGCTCTGCAAGGACGCGAAGGGCATGACGACGGTAGGCAGCCGTACCGCGGACGTCGTCGATCGGAGCTGCGTCGGCGGCGACTCGCTCCGCGAATTCGCGCCGCTCCGAAAGCGGCGCGCGCACGAGCGCGACGACCGGACCTGCCGAGCCGTAGGCGGCCCGCAGCTCGTCTCGCTCCCGATCGGCGACGAGAGCCAGCGAGACGACGGCGATCACCATGGCATTCCTGGGCCCGACCTTCATGAAGGTCTGCTGGGCTCCAGACGGCTGCAGTCGCACCGCCAGGATCAACTCGTCCTCCTCGAGCGCGTTCTTCTTCGGTCCGAGCAGGAAGTCCGCAAGCGCGAGTACCCGAGTGCCACGCACGCTCGCGACCTCGACCTCTGCGCCCTCGATCAGAAACGGCGGTAGAGCGTCGCCGGCGGGAGAGGCGGTTCCGAGGTTCCCGCCGATCGTCGCTCGATTGCGGATCTGTGGCGACCCCACTGTCCTCGACGCTTCGGCGAGCGCCGGGAACGCCTCGGCGAGCGGCGCCCGCATCGCCTCCGTGAACGTAAGCCCGCTTCCGAGCCTGACTGTCCCGTTGTCGCGCGACCAGCCTCGCAGCTCGGCTACTTCGTTCAGGTTCAGGATGTGATCCGGCCGCGCCCGGTCGAAGTTGAGGTCGACGAGCACGTCGGTGCCTCCGGCGATCGGGCAGGCCGCGGGATGCACCGCCTTCATGTGCAGCGCTTCGTCCAGCGAGCGTGGGGTCATCACCTCCATCAGCATCCGGTTATACGACGCGACGGCAGAAATTCCCAACCCTGCCGGTTATGGTCAACGCCATGACTGACCTCGCGAGGCGCATTGCCGTCGCCAGAGGCAAGGAGCCGGCCGACCTCGTCATTCGGGGCGGATCCGTGTTGTCGGTGTTCACGCGCGAGTGGCTTCAGACTGACGTCGCGATCGTCGACGGCTTCGTGGCGGGGCTGGGCGAGTACGACACCGCGGAGGTGATCGACGCCAAGGGGCGTTTCGTCGTGCCGGGGTTCATCGACGCCCACATGCACATCGAGACCTCGAAGCTCCTGGTCGGAGAGTTAGCACGGCTGGTGCTTCCCCTCGGCACGACCGCGGTGGTCGCCGACCCCCATGAGATCGCCAATGTACTCGGGACCGACGGTATCCACTGGCTGGCAGATCTCTGCGACGACGTGCCACTCGACGTCTACTTCATGGCGTCTTCCTCCGTTCCCGCCTCACGATTCGAGTCACCGCGCCGACCGCTGACCGCTGGAGACCTCGAGGGCCTCCTCCGGCGGCGCCGGGTGATCGGCCTGGCCGAGATGATGAACTTCCCCGGCGTGATCGCGGGCGACGAGCGCGAGCTCGAGAAGCTCCGACTCGGGGAGGCCGGCCACGTCGACGGGCACGCGCCCGGAGTGCTCGGAAAGGAGCTGAACGCCTATGCGGCGGCGGGCATTCGCTCGGACCACGAGGCATCTACCGCGGAGGAAGGCCGCGAGCGGCTACGCGCCGGCCTGTGGCTCCTGATCCGCGAGGCGACCGCGGCTCGAAACCTTCACGCCCTTCTGCCCCTGGTGCAGGAGTACGGCCCGGGCCGGATCGCGTTCTGCACGGACGACCGCGAGCCCGAGCACATCGCTGACGACGGGCACCTGAACGCGCTCGTCCGGGACGCGGTCGCGTTCGGAATTCCACCGGCGGACGCCCTCGTGATCGCCTCTCTCAATGCCGCGCTCTGGCACCGTCTCGACCACGTCGGCGCCGTGGCGCCCGGCTACCAGGCGGACCTCCTCCTGCTCCCGGATCTCGAGAGCTTCATTCCGGACCTCGTTCTGAAGGACGGTCATCCCCCTCCGGAGATCCCCGAGATCACGGTTCCCGAGTGGGTCAAGCACAGCGTCCGCATCCAACCGGTGGCGTCGAACGACTTCCAGATTCCGTGGGAGGGCGGGGCGGCGCGCGTCATCGGGCTCGTGCCCGGCCAGATCGTCACCGACTCGCTCTCGGACGAGCCCACCGTCGAGGACGGCTCAGCGGTCGCCGATCCCAAGCGCGACCTCGCGAAGGTTGCGGTCATCGAGCGTCATCTCGGGACCGGGCGAATCGCCCTCGGATTCGTCCGCGGGTTCGGGCTCCAGAGCGGCGCATTCGCCTCGACGTTCTCCCACGACGCGCACAACGTGGTGGTCGTCGGCGTGGACGACGGCGACATGGCCCGAGCTGCGGCACGCCTCGCCGAGCTCGGGGGCGGCATCGTGGTCGTGGAGAGTCGCGGCGTCCGTGCCGAGATGCCCCTGCCCGTGGCGGGGCTCCTCTCAGAGGCACCGCTCGAAGAGGTGATCGCCCAGAGCCGCGCGGTCACGGCGGCCGCGGCCGACCTCGGCTGCACATTGCCGGCCCCCTTCCAGTCGATGGCGTTTCTCGCGCTCTCCGTGATCCCGAGCCTAAAGATCACCGATCGAGGGCTTGTCGACGTCGAGCGCTTCGAGCTCGTGCCGCTTCGTCTATGAGCACGCTCTTCACAGACGCCCACGTCGCGACCATGGACGACGACGGCAAGGAGCTTGAGGGTTGGATCCTCGTCGAGGACGGGCTCGTGGCCGCGGTCGGGGACGGGCCACGACCGGACGCTCGCGAGACGACAAGCCTCGGCGGGGCGCTCGTGACACCAGGGCTCGTCAACACCCACCACCACCTGTACCAGACGCTGACGCGAACCCGGGCTCAGGAGGCCGACCTGTTCACCTGGCTTCAGGCCCTTTACCCGGCCTGGGGTCGAATCGACGCGGAGTCCGAGTACGCAGCCGCGCGCACGGGGCTTGCGGAGCTCGCGCTCTCAGGCTGCAGCACGGTCTTCGATCATCACTACGTTTTTCCCCGGGGCCGAGACGGCATCGTGGAGGCCGAGGTGCAAGCGGCGCGAGAGCTCGGCGTCAGGCTGGTTGCCTCGCGGGGCTCGATGGACCTCGGCAAGTCGCAAGGCGGGCTGCCACCGGACGGGCTCGTCGAGGACGCCGATGAGGTGCTGGCCGAGACTGAGAGGCTCGCGCACCTCCACGAGACCGGGACGGGCGCCGTGATCCAGATCGCGGTGGCGCCGTGCTCGCCCTTCTCGGTCACACGGCGGCTAATGGCGGATTCCGCAGAGCTCGCGCGGCGTCTCGGCCTCCTGCTCCACACACACCTGGCCGAGACCCGGGAGGAGGAGGAGTACTGCGTCGAGCTCTACGGCTGCCGTCCGGTCGAGTACATGGACGAGCTGGGATGGCTCGACTCCGATGTCTGGTGCGCCCACTGCGTCCACCTTTCAGACACCGACATCGATCGGTTCGCGGCCACGGGCACCGGTGTCGCACACTGCCCGACGTCGAATCTCCGTCTCGGCGCAGGCGTCGCCCCGGTGCGCGCCCTGCTCGACGGCGGAGTCAGAGTGGGTCTCGGGGTGGACGGGTCGGCGTCGAACGAGCGCGGTGATCTCTCAGCCGAGCTCAAGCAGTCGCTGCTAGTCGCGCGAGGTCGCGGTGGCCCGACGGCGCTCACCGTCCGCGAGGCTCTCCGCCTGGGCACCCGCGGCGGCGCGGAGGTGCTCCACCGTGCGGATCTGGGCTCGATCGAGCCCGGCAAGTGCGCCGACCTCGCCGTCTGGCGGACGGACGGCCTCGAGTTCGCCGGCGCAAGCGATCAGGTGGCCGCGCTCGTCCTGGGCGGACCGCACCGCGTTGACCGGCTGTACGTGGGGGGCGAGGAAATCGTGCGCGACGGACACCTCATGCGGGCCGAGACGGCCGAGATCGCGCAGGAGCACCGGAGACATGCGGAGAAGTTCGCAGCATGAGACGCCCTTGTGTCAACCACGCCGGCGCGCGTTCCTCGGGCGCCGCTGGGGGTGCGGGGCCGGAGGGCACAGTATGAGTAATACGGGCCCGGAGAGCCCCGTGCCGCCAGCGGTGTCAGGCGGTGGCGGAGCCGGGCTTCGCCCGGCGGGAGCCGCCGCCGGCGAGGGGCGCGCGTGAGCGCCTCACTGTCCACCCACGTCCTCGATGTCGAGCGAGGCGAACCGGCCCAAGGCGTCCGGGTCGAGCTCTTTCGAGGCAGCGACGTGCTGGCTGCTGCGGAAACCGACGACGAGGGCCGGATCGGCAACCTCGGGGGGCCGCTCGACCCCGGCCAGTATCGGCTCGTATTCCATCCGCCCTCGCCGCTCTTCCGGCGCGTCGAGCTCGAGCTCGCACTCGAGGACAGCCATCATCACGTACCCCTTCTCGTCTCCTCGTTCGCGTGCGTGACCTACCGCGGCAGCTGAGCGTGGACGAGCTCGGGGAGCTCTTCGAGGGACGGACCCGACTCGCTGAGTGCCTCGCCGAGACCGATGATCCGCTCGGTCGCCCCGAAGCTGTGATCGCCGGGCTGACGGAGTGCGAGAAGATCGAGGCAATAGACGCACACCCGGCGATCGGGGCACGGTGCCTCTCGGGCCGGTCGGCCCGGGAGCAAGGGGAGGAGGCCGAGCCCGAGGTCGCAGCCGAGCTCGGTCGGCTGAACCGTGCCTACGAGGAAAAGTTCGGATTTCGGTTCGTCGTCTTCGTGGACCGCCGGCCTCGCGCGGATCTGGTGCCAATCCTGCGCGAGCGACTCGCCCGGACGCGCGAGGAGGAGCTGACGACGGCGCTCGAGGAACTCGTCGCAATCGCCCGCGACCGCTGGAGGCAAGGATGAGCATCCACTACGGCAAGGCCGAGATCGGCGTCTACCGGACCGACGGCGTCAGCTCGCTGTTCGCTGCCGACGTCACGCTGGACGTCTACGGGGAGAACTTCATGCCCGCCTACACCGAGGGCGACAACTCGCTCGTGGTGGCGACGGACACGATGAAGAACTTCGTGCACGCAAACGCGCTCGAGTACAGGGGCGAGTCGCTCGAAGAGCTTCTCGGCCTCCTCGGCGAGCGCTTCCTCGACACCTACGACCACGTTGAGCGGATCCGGCTCAAGGCCCGGGAGATCCCGTTCGAGCGAAAGAGCGGCGTCCTCTTCCAGCGGCGCTACGACGACACTGGGGTCGCCGAACTCGAGCTGGGCCGGGAGGGGGTGGTCGATCGTCGCTCCGGGCGGGAAGGCGTGCACCTGATCAAGATCACCGGCAGCTCGTTCACCCGGTTCGCGCGCGACGACTACACGACGCTTCCCGAGACGGTCGATCGGCCCCTGTTCATCCACCTCGACGTCCACTGGCGCTACCTCGACGAAGCCGGCTCGGTACCGAGTGCCGAAGTACGCGACTCGCTCGCGGAGACGTTCGCTGACTTCAACTCGAAGTCGATCCAGCACCTCGTCCACGAGATGGGACGCCGTCTGCTCGACCGCTTCCCCGCGATCGCCGAGCTCTCGTTCGAAGCGCAGAACCGACTCTGGGACACCGCCCAGGTCTCCAAGGCCGACGAGCGCATCAAGATCTACACGGATCCACGCCCGCCCTACGGCATGATCGGGCTCACGCTGAGGCGGTAAGTTCAGCGCGTGCTCGACATCGTCGTCGGCGACCTTCGCTTCAAAGCGCGCCTCGAAGAGGAGGTTTCACCGCGAACGGTTGCGGCAGTCCGCAAGCTCCTTCCCCTCGAGGGGCATCTCCTCCAGGCTCGCTGGAGCGGCCAGTCGGCGTGGGTTCCTTTGGGTGAGCTTGACGCAGGAGTGGGGCCGGAGAATCCCACCAGCTACCCCGCTTCCGGAGAGCTTCTGCTCTATCCGGGCGGAATCAGCGAGACCGAGATCCTCTTCCCGTACGGTCGAACGTGTTTCGCGAGCGTGGCCGGCCAGCTCGCGGGCAACCACTTCGCGACGCTGGTGGAGGGAGCCGAGCAGCTGCCCGAGCTCGGCAGGCGAGTCATCTGGGACGGCGCCCAGCCGATCCGCTTCGAGCTCGGCTAACCGGCGAGTCGCCCGAGGGTCGCGGCCAAAGCCTCGACGCAGAAAGCGATGTCGTCCGGGCTCGTGCACTCTTCCGGCGCATGGCTGATGCCGCCCACGCTTCGGACAAAGAGCATGCCGGCCTGCACCCCGGAGGCGGCGAGGATGCCGGCATCGTGACCGGCGCCCGACGCAAGCTCCCGAGCCGTCAGACCCAGCCGTTCGACTTCCTCGCCGAGCACGCGGGTGACCGCCGCGTCCATGGCTACAGGTGGGGTAACGGCAAGCTCGGCCCCGATCGCCTCGAGGAGCGCGTCGAGGCGGGGCTGATCGGGCGCGCGCGCATCGACAGTGAGTGTCACGCGGCCCGGGACGACATTCGCCGCGCCTGGCTCGACCACGAGCTTGCCGACGGTGGCCACCGCACCTTCGATCCTGGCAGCCGCATCGCGCGCGTGCAGCACGAATTCAGCCGCAGAGCAGAGCGCGTCCTCGCGTGCGTCCATCGGCGTCGTCCCCGCATGACGCGGAACTCCGGTGAATTCGACTGTCCCGCGGGCCTGCCCGGCGATAGAGGTAACGATGCCCAATGGAACGCCTGTACGCTCCAGAACCGGGCCCTGCTCGATATGAGCCTCAACGAAGACCGCCGGGAGGCCGGCCCCAGCAGTCTGAGGCGGCAGCCCAAGTGCTTCCAGGTCGCCGCGTCCGACTAGCCCGCACCGGGCCCGGCTCCCGAGACACCCGGGAGCGTAGGCAGACCCTTCCTCGTCCCTGAAGGCCACCACGGCCACGGTGCTGGCTGGTGCTTGGAGCCGGCGGGCAGCCTCGAGGCCGGCGACCACGCCGAGCGCGCCGTCGAAGCGCCCGCCAGCCGGAACGGTGTCCAGGTGTGAACCGGTCCAAAGCTCCCCGGCAGCCGGATCCGAACCGACCAGGCGACCGAAGAGGTTTCCCCACGCATCCCTTTCGACGGCGAGTCCCGCCTCTTCCATCCACCCGGAGGCCAGTTCGTGCGCCGTGTCCTCGGCAGCGCTCAGGCCGGGGCGGTTCGCTCCCTTCGCGCCTCCGATCTCGTACAGGCGCTCGAGCCGCTCGAGGACCTGGTCGGCGGTCTTTGATCCGGTCTCACGCAGGGTTACGATCGGGCCCCACCTGATCCGCGCGGAAGGAGCGCCATGAGCATGGTTGCAGCCAGGATGCAGGAGTCCGCACTAGCCCGCCGCTTCCACTTCGCAGAGCACGGGACGACGCTGGGGCGCGACACGATCGCCGGGGCGACGACGTTCATCGTCATGTCCTACATCATCTTCGTGAACCCGGCGATCCTGAGCTTCGCGGGCGTCCAGGGGCTCGAGGGCGCCGGATTGCCGTTCGACGCGGTTCTCGCGTCCACGTGCCTCGTCGCGGGTGTGATGACGATCGCCATGGGTCTCTTCACAAACAAGGCCTTTGCGATCGCGCCGGGCCTCGGCCTCAATGCAGTCGTTGCCTTTGGTCTCGTCGCCGGTGCCGGTCTCGGGTTTCCGGAAGCGATGGGGATCGTCATCATGGAGGGTGTACTTGTGACCGCGCTCGTCCTGACGGGCGTCCGGGAAATGGTCATGGCGGCGATTCCGCTGGAGCTGAAGAAGGCGATCGCGATCGGGATCGGCCTCTTCATCGCCTTCATCGGGCTATACAACTCGGGCATCGTGGTGCGCGGCCCAGCGACGCCGGTCGAGCTCGGCCGCTTCACGACCTGGCCGATTGCGATCGCGCTCTTCGGCCTCGTCGTCACGATCATCCTGCGGGCGATCCGCTTCCGTGGTGATCTGCTGCTGGGAATCCTCGCAACGACCGTGTTCGCCACGATCGTTAACTGGGCGACCGACTACTCCGTCTACTCGACCCCGGGCTCCGAAGGATGGGCGCGCTGGCCGTCCGACGTCTTCCAGAGCCCGAACTTCTCCCTCGTCGGGGAGTTCAGCTTCGACTCCTTCGCGACCCTCGGGGTCATCTCGACCCTCGTTTGGGTCTTCGCGCTCTTCCTCGCAGACTTCTTTGACACCATGGGCACCCTCGTCGGCGTCGGTAAGCCTGCGGGCTACCTGAACGAGAAGGGGGAGTTCCGAGACATCAGAAACCCGCTCCTCGTCGATTCCGTCGCGGCCATGGCAGGTGGAGCCGCTTCGGCTTCGTCGGCGACCACGTACATCGAGTCGGGGGCAGGCGTGGCAGCAGGCGGCCGGACCGGCTGGGTCAGCGTCGTCACGGGCCTTCTGTTCTTCCCATTCCTCTTCATCGCACCGCTGATCGGCATGGTGCCTCCGCAGGCAACGGCGGCGGCGCTCATCATCGTCGGCTGGCTCATGATCACGACCCTCACCGAGGTCGAAGAGGAAGCGGAGCAGGAGGAGCGGACAGGGTCAGGCGAAGCGGTAGGAAGGCGCAAGCTCGCAGGCATCGACTTCCACGATTTGGCCATCGGACTGGCCGCCGCATTCGTGATCATGATCATGCCGTTCACCTACTCGATCACGAACGGCATCGGATTCGGCTTCATCACGTACACACTCGTACGGGTGGCCCAGGGTCAGGCGTCACGAGTGCACCCGTTCATGTACGTGGCGTCGGCGGCCTTCGTGCTCTACTTCCTCGTCCCGCTCCTCCAGGACACGTTCGACTGGATCTAGAGACCGAACGGATTGACCGGTTTGGAGCTCGTGGAGACGACGACGCTCTTCGTCTCGAGATACATGTCGAGCGCCTCGATCCCGAGCTCCCGGCCGAATCCCGACTGCTTGTAGCCCCCGAACGGAATCCCGGGGAAGGCCGAATACGGGGCATTGATTCCAACCGTCCCGGACTTGATCTGGCGCGCGATTCGATGTCCGCGGCCGGGGTCGCCGGTCCAGACGGTTGCCACCAGGCCGTACTGGATGTCGTTCGCGATCCGAACGGCGTCCTTCTCGTCCTCGAAAGGGATCACCGAGACGACCGGGCCGAAGATCTCTTCCTGGGCCACGAGCATGCGGTTGTCGACCCTTGCGAGCACCGTGGGCGGGTAGAAGGTCCCCTTCCCCTCCGGCAGCTCGCCACCGGTCACGATCTCGACCCCCTCTTCACGCCCCTGCTCCACGAAGCTGTGCACCTTCTGGCGATGCGCCTCGGAGATGAGAGCTCCCATCTGCGTCTCGGCGTCGAGCGGGTCACCGACCTTGAGCTTGCCAGCAGTCTCGGTGAAGCGCGAGACGAACTCGTCGTAGATGGACTTCTCGACGAGGATCCGGGAGCGGGCGTCGCAACTCTGACCGGCCGAGTAGTAGATGGCGTACACCGAGGAGGGGACTGCGTCGTCGAGGTTCGCATCCGCGAAAACGAGGCTGGGGCTCTTACCGCCGAGCTCAAGCGAAAGGCGCTTGATGGGCTCGGCGCAGAGCCGCATGATCTCGCTTCCGGTCCGGGTCGAGCCGGTGAATGCGACCTTGTCCACCCCGGGGTGCGAGACAAGGTAGGCGCCGGTCGTCGGGCCGTCGCCGGGGACGACGTTGACGACCCCGGCGGGGATGCCCACTTCGGCTGCCAGCTCGGCCATGCGTAGCGCAGTCAGCGGGGTCGCAGGGTCGGGTTTCAGGACGACCGTGCATCCGGCGGCCAACGCCGGCGAGAGTTTCCAAGCGGCCAACATGATCGGGTAATTCCACGGAACGATCTGGGCGCAGACGCCCACGGGCTCGCGGAGCGTGTATGAGAGGACGGAGCCGCCGATCGGGTTGGATCGCCCCGAGATCGACCCGATCGCGGAAGCGAAGTAGCGGAAGTTCTCGACCGCTGTCGCGACCTCGCCTTTGACGGACGACAGTGCCTTGCCGACGTTCCGCGTCTCGAGCTCTACGAGCTCCTTCCGGTTCGCGTGGACGGCGTCGGCGAGCGCGTGCAGGAGCCGCGAGCGCTCTGTCGGCGGCGTCTTTCCCCAGGGCCCGTCGAGCGCCGCACGTGCAGCCGAGACAGCGCTGTCCACGTCCTCAGGGCCGGCAATCGCAGCGCGGGCTAGGAGCTCCCCGGTGGCGGGCTCGTGAAGTTCGCGAACCTCGCCCGACGCAGGCTCGACGAGCGCACCGTCGATGAAGAGTCCGTACTCCCGCTCGGTCGCGACGGCCATCAATCGCACGATACCGATTGACGCGCGTCTGATTGTGGGGCCACGTTGGCCCCCTCCTGGGGCCGATTCTAGTCCCTCGGCGCACACACGTGTGGGTGCCGTCTTCGCGCCGATTCACCGCCGCAACCAGCGGTACACCCAGCCAGGTTCAATGCCCGTCCTGGATGGGAGGCACCGCTCCACCGCGGCTCGACCTCCCCGCGGACCCAGCCTCCCTGCCGACGCGCGCGGGTCAGCCGCCGGCCGCTTCGGTCCGCTCGAAGACCGCCGCCTGGCCCTGGCCGACCCCCACGCAGAGCGTCGCCAGCCCGTAGCGACCGCCTCTCCGGCTGAGCTCGTGGAGGAGCGTCACGACCAGGCGAGCGCCGCTCATGCCGAGCGGATGACCGACTGCGATCGCGCCGCCGTTCACATTCACCCGCTCGGGGTCCAGCCCGAGCTCACGGATCACGTGCAGGCTCTGCGAGGCGAACGCTTCGTTCAGCTCGACGAGGTCGAGGTCCGCGACCTCGATCCCGGCCCGCGCGAGGGCCTTCTGCACCGCGGGGATCGGGCCGATCCCCATGACGCGCGGGTCGACGCCCGCGACGGCGCTCGCGACGAAGCGGCCGAGTGACTCGACGCCGAGCTCGCGAGCCTTCTCCTGGCTGGCGACGACGAGGGCCGCCGCGCCGTCGTTCAACCCGCTCGAGTTCCCTGCCGTCACGGTCCCGCCCTCCCGGAAGACAGGCCTGAGCGAGGCGAGCTTCTCGAGCGTGGTGTCCGCCCGTGGATGCTCGTCTGCGTCGACCCCGTCGACGGACACGAGCTCGTCCCGAAAGCGGCCTGCCTCGGCCGCGGCAGCATGGCGCCGCTGGCTCTCGAGCGCGAATGCGTCCTGATCCTCCCGGGAGACTGACCAACGCTCCGCGACGTTCTCCCCGGTCTCCCCCATCGACTCGAGAGGAAACCTCTCCTCGAGCCGTGGGTTCGGGAAGCGCCAGCCGAGCGTCGTATCCCAGACGGTCCGGTCTCCTCGCTCGTAGGCGCAGTCCGGCTTCGCCATGACGAGCGGGGCCCTGGTCATCGACTCCACACCCCCGGCCACGAAGAGCTCGCCGTCTCCGGCACGAATGGCGTGGCACGCGGAGACGATGGCAGAGAGACCCGAGGCGCAGAGCCGGTTTACGGTCACCCCCGCGACCGCCTCTGGAAGCCCTGCGAGGAGCGCTGCCATCCGTGCGACGTTGCGATTGTCCTCGCCGGCCTGGTTCGCACAGCCGAGGTACACGTCTTCGATCTCTCCCGCTTTCACTCCCGCCCGCTCCACGGCCGCAGCGATTGCGAGTGCCGCCAGGTCGTCGGGACGGTGTTCGGAAAGCGCGCCGCCATAGCGTCCAACCGGGGTGCGGACGCCCGCAAGAATCACTGCTTCGGCCACGAGGCCAGTCTACTTTCGGGCTACAAGGCTGATTTCCAATTCGGCCGCCGTCCGACTTTCAGATCAGACCTCTAGGTGACAAACTCGACGCGAACAGGCTCATCGAAGGCCCCAGCGCGCCCGCCTCGCTCGAGAAGCTCGCGGACCACCTGCAGGCCCTCGTCGCCGTAGTCCTGCGTCAGCTCGTTCACGTACATGCCAACGAAGCGGTCCGCGAGGCCCGGGTCGAGGTCACGCCCGTACTGCATCGCGTAGGCAAGGGCCTCCGTGCGGCTCGAGAGCCCCGCCTCGATCGACTCGGCCAGCACTTCGCAGAGCTCGTGCAGGATCTCCGGGCCGAGATCCCGGCGGGCCACGCTGATCCCAAGCGGCAACGGAAGGCCGGTCTCGAGCAACCACCACTCGCCCAGGTCGATGACGCGGTGAAACCCCTGGCGCTCGTACGTGAGCTGACCCTCGTGGATAAGGAGCCCCGCCTCCGAGCTCCCGGAGCGGACCTCCTCCATGACCTGATCGGACGCCACCTCGCGGTGCCGAAAGTCGCCGCCGAGGAAGAGGCGCAGAACGAGATACGCCGTCGTCATCCGCCCCGGGACGGCGATCTCAACGTCGCGGAGGTCTTCCGGGCTACAGGGCTCGCGCGTAATGACCACGGGCCCGTATCCGGAGCCCATGGTGGCTCCGTGCGGAAGGATGATGTAGCGGTTCTGCACGAAGGGGTAGGTGTGCAGCGAGATCCCGCTCACCTCGAGCCGCCCTTCGAGTGCCCATTCGTTGAGCGTCTGCGTGTCCTGGAGGACGTGCTCGAACTCGAATGCACGCTGACCGACCGCGCCGCAGGCGAGGCCCCAGAACATGAATGCATCTTCCGGGTTGGGGCTGTGGCCGAGCCGAATCCGCACGGCGGCCGAGGGTAGCAATGCCTCCCGGGTCGCGACGTGGGGAGCGGCGCCTCATAGACTTTGAGGCGTGTCTAAACCTGTTCTCAGCGATGCGATCCAGGATTACCTGAAGGAGATCTACAAGCTTCAAGCGGCGGGTGAGCGTGCGACCACGTCGGCGATTGCACGGCGCATGGGCGTCGCGTCGTCCTCCGTGACCTCGATGCTGAAAAAGCTCGCCGTCCTCGGGCTGGCTGACCACGCTCCCTACCAGGGGGTCGAGCTCACCGATGCCGGCGGGAAGATCGCCCTTGAGGTGATCCGACACCACCGCCTCCTGGAGCAGTACCTGGCACAGACCCTAGGTCTAGGGATCGACGCCGTGCACGCTGAGGCTGACCGGCTCGAGCACGTCATCTCGGAGGAGCTCGAGGCGCGGATCGATCAGGCGCTCGGGTATCCCACCCACGACCCCCACGGAGATCCCATTCCCGACGCCGCGCTGAACGTCGAGCGCCCCGAGCTTCGGTCACTCGACGCGCTCGAGCCGGGCGAAGCCGCGACGGTCAAGAGGATTCCCGACGGGGACGCGGGCCTCCTTCGGTATCTAGCCGAGCTCGACCTGCTACCAGGATGCCTCGTGACCGTGCGAAGCGCGGCGCCTTTCGGCGGGCCGGTCACGATCGACGTCGCTGGAAGCGAGCACGCCATCTCCCGCGAGCTCGCGGGCCAGATCGGCGTCGCCTAAACCCTCTACTGCTCCACTACTAGTGGAGAGGGTGGCCGAAGAACCAGCGCTCGAGCGGCTTCAGCAGCTCGTCCTCGATGAACGGTTCGACGTTCTCGTTCAGCCCGTCACCCGACGACACTCTCAGGTCGTCCGAGAGTGCGTTGTTCGCAGCCTCGAGAGCGTCCCCCATCTCGTAGCCCTCGAACACGAAGTCCTCATGCCGGGGTGCGACGACGGAGCGGGACTTGGGGTCGATCGCCCGGCCGACCGACCAAATCGCGCCGGGCCTGCGCTCGATCCAGATCACGATTTCCTCCCGAACACCGTCCTCGCCCACCCCGTGCAGCACACGCTGCGCGAACCGCATCGCCTCCGGATCTCGCTCCACGGCCTCAGGATACAATCGAGGCGTGGGGTTGCTTCAGCGCCTGTTCAAAGGAGGAGAGAAGGAGTCTTCCGACGCACCGCGCGGAAGCTCGAAGGAGGAGGCGCTCGCCGCGTACATCATTCGCGAGCACCGGCTCGGCCGCTCGATCGAGGAGATCCTGGACGACCCGTACCTGAAGAACCGCGCGAGCGAGGAACAGCGGCGTCGTCTGCTCGAGCGCCCCGAGGTGATCCACGCAATCGGCGAGCACACCGCGGCCGTGGCCCGCGAGCGCATTACCTAGGCCTACAACGAGGTACCGACGCCGCGCTCGGTCGCGCGGTCCAAAACCAGCCTCGCGACCGCGAGATCCTCTGCGGCGATGCCGAGGCTCTTGAACAGGACGACGTCTTCCTGGCTCTGCCGCCCGGCGACCTCTCCCGCGACGACCTCGGCCAGCTCGTGCACCTCGAGCCAGTCGAGCACGCCGCGCTCCACCGGCTCCACCAGGTCGCCGGCCTCGACCAGCGCCTGCTCCTTCGAGTCGCAACAGACGAACGTCGCGCGTTCCACGAGGGCATTGTCGAGCTCGCGAGCTTCCAGGCGATTGGCACCGACCGCGCACACGAGCGCACCGGGACGAAGCCACTCGCCCCGGAGAACCGGGTCCTTGGACGTTGTTGCAGTGACGACGATGTCCTGTTCGGCTGCGTCGCGGTTGTACTCTGCGGCTTCGGCGTTCATGCGGGAGCAGAAGCGCCGTGAGCCGTTCCTCGTTCCGGCAGTAGGCGACGACGCGCTCGATCGGAAGCGCTGAGCGGATCGACTCCACCTGGCTCTCGGCCTGCCAGCCGCAGCCGATGATCCCGAGCGAAGCCGCCCCTTCCCGGGCGAGATGCCGCGCCGCGACGGCGCTCGCGGCTCCCGTTCGCCGCTGGCCCAACCTGTCGGCTTCGATGAGCGCGAGGAGCTCGGGGCGGTCGGCAGCGAACAGGGCCACCACGAACTTGGCGCCCCCTGCAAAGCCGACGTACGCCTTGAGGCCGGCGACCCCGAGCTCGAGGTCCGCGGCCGACATGACGTGCATGAGGCCGGACTCGAGCCCGAGCCGGTAGCGCGGGCGGTTCTCGACGACGCCACGCGCAATTCGCCCGAAGCAGGCCTCGACCGCCTCGACGGCGTCAGCCGCCGACAGAAGCTCGTGGACATCGGCCTCGCGCAGGTAGAGAGGCATCGCTGGATAATCCAGGAACATGGAAGAAGCCGCGCAGGTCCGGAATGGCGTCGTCCGCCGAACGCTGGCTTAGCGTGCCGGCCGACGTCCTCGGTGAGGACGGGCGCGCGGTGATCGCGACCACTGAAGGCGCCGTGGCGCTGCTTCGCGTGGGAGACGACCTCTTTGCGGTCGATAACGCCTGCCCGCACGAGGGAAACCCCCTCGTCGAAGCCGACGTCCTGGGGCAGACCCTCGTTTGCATCTATCACGGGTGGCGCTTCGACCTGGAGACCGGGGCGTGCCTTGCCGGGGAGGAGCCGGTGCGTAGCTATCCGGTGGAGGCCCGCGGCGACCGGATCTGGATCGACCTCGGCTAGAGCCGCACGCGGCTCCAGGGGATTCCGGGATCGCTGTAGGCGTCGGGGTGGAGCAGGTAGGCGAGGAGCTCGATACCGTCGGCGAGTCGCGGGCCGGGACGGGAGAAATACGCGTTGCCGTCCACCGCAAACACCCTGCTGTCGCGACGAGCCGCCGTGCCCAGGAGGTGCGCGCTCAGGTCGAGCGTGACGACCTCGCCGAGCGTCCTGTCGAGGTCGAAGCCGCAGGGGGCCAGCACGACCACGTCGGGATCGAGCTCGGCGACATCGAGCCAGCGCATCCGGTGGGAAGGCTCACCGGACATCCCGGCGACGTCGACTCCGCCGGCAGTCGCGACCATGTCGGGCACCCAGTGGCCGGCCGAATAAGGAGGCTCGATCCACTCGGAAATGAAGATCCGCGGCGCCCGCTCGATACCCATGAGCGCCCCCCGAACCCGGTCGACACGCGCTCGCATGCCGGCGACCAGCTCGGCCGCTGCCGCATCCGCACCGAGCCACGAACCCAGGGAGACAATGCCGTCCAGTACGTCCTCGAGGGTCGATGGTGAATAGTCGATGACGCCGGCGTCGATCTTGGTGAGCGCGATAGCGTCGTCGACTCCGCTGCGGGAGACGGCACATACCTCGCAAAGCTCCTGCGCAACGACGATGTCGGCCTCGGCCTCCCGCCAGACGTCCGCATCGATCGCGTAGAGAGGACGGCCGGACGCCGCCGCCTCAGAGACTGCGGTATCGATCTCGGAGCTCGAGAGATCCCCGGTCTGGACGAGCGATGCGGTGACGACCGGCCGCTCGCGGGCCTCGGGAGGCCAATCGCACTCGTGCGTGACGCCGACCACCTGGTCGCCGAGCCCCAGCGCAAAGAGGACCTCCGTAGCCGCTGGAACGAGCGAGCAGATCCGCATTGCCGCAGGGTACCGGCGAGCTCGGGGTCGATTTCAAACCGGCCTCGACGTCATGCGCCCGCCGCGAGGCGGCCGGTTCGAGGCCGGGAAATGCGCCCGGCAAGATTCGAACTTGCGACCTCTGCCTCCGCAGGGCAGCGCTCTATCCCCTGAGCTACGGGCGCGCGGGTGCCTAGTCTAGATGCGGGAGGGCCGCGCTGTCTCCGACCGCCAGCTCGGCCTCCGGAGGCACCTCAGTCCGGACGTAGGCGAGGGCGACGAGAGCGCCGTTCGCGCGCGCTGAGCTCGTCACCCGGCCGACGACCTTGTCGCCCAGCCGGACCTCGGCGTCCGGCGGGAGAGGCAAGTCAGTCTCGACACGAAGGACGCGCAGGCCGCGGTTCGCGTGGCCGCGATAGTGGAGGCGCGCGATCGGCTCCTGCCCCGGGTAGCAGCCTTTCGTCAGGCTGACGGCCCGCTCGACGAGGCCCGCCTCGGCCGGGAGGACGCGGTCGTCGATCTCGCGTCCAAAGCGAGGGGTCCCCGCCTCGATCCGGAGCCGCTCGAGCTCCTCCTCGGAGATCCGGGGAAGGCCCCCAGCGGGAGCTCCGTCCAGAACCTCGAAAGCCGGCTCGCCGTACTCCTTGGTCGCGACGGACAGGGCTGCGTTCCTCGGAGGAGCACCGCCTAGGAAAAGGAAGCTCTCGTGCTCCTCGAGCTCCACATCGAGGCGAGCCGCGAAGCGGAACGCAAGCAAGTGTGAGCGAACGACCTCGGCCAGCTCGGGCTCGGTCAAGAGCAGGAAGTCCTGCTCCGTGCGACGCACGACTGTGAGCGGCGCGATCACGCGCGCCTTCGGCGTCAGGAGGAGTGCGTCGCAGGCCTCGCCCCCACCAAGCGCCGCGACGTCATTGGAGACCATTCGCTGCAGGTAATCCTCGGCCCCGGGCCCCCGCACGCCAACGAAGCCACGTGGGCGTAGGCCGACGGCCGGTCTGGACTCTTCAGGAGGCATAGCCGAAGTGTAGGAAGCGCGCCGCACCCCGGGGGCGTCCCTCGTTCGAGTGACCCATTTCGGGGTACCCAGAGAGACCCGTTCGGGGGTTCGGTCACTTGAGGCTTTGACCCGATGCATAGAACATGGCCCCACGCTTCCGGCCGCTTCTTCTCCTCGCTTCGGCTCTCGTTGCACTCCTGGCCGTTTCCTCGGCCTCCGCGAGCGAGATCGTCACCAGAAACGCCAAGAACGTGAGCGTCAAGGTCGACTCGAAGGGCCATGCGGTCGTCTACTACACCGTGGGAGGCAAGCGCTCCTACCCGGTCTTCTGGGGCGCGCTCAACGCACGCCCTCCGACTCGCACTCGTGCGCAGGTCAAGTTCAAGCGGGACTATTCCGGCGGCTACATGAAGCTCGGCACCCCTCTCTGGAAGAACATCAAGAACGTCTGTCGTCCGTACGCCGGTCCGCCGCTCGCCTGGTACGTGACGGGCTGCACGGCCCCCGACGGGAGTCACTGGGTGCTCCAGAGCTGGCAGCGACGTCTTCCAAACCTCGGGATGACGCCCTGGCTCGCCGCACAGCGCGTGTGGGAGCTGCATCTTTCGCATTTCACCGGACCGCCGGCCGTCCTCGAGATCTACACGGACTACATCTACTGGGGAGGTCTCTTCCACCACCTCTTCGGCCGGCTCACGTATCGGGACCATCCCGTCTACGGCTTCGGGAGCACGAGCTCGGGCGTTCCGACCGACACATACGGGCGGAACGTCTACGTCGACACCTTCAACTCCCGCTACGGGAGCGGCTGGAGACGCGAGAACGGCTTCCTGGCGCACCGCGCCGGCGGCACCTTCTGTTACGGCTTCTATCCCCACGACCGCTACGCGTCCTTCCCGCCCGGCCCACGCCGACCGCGGGGGAACGGCGAGGCCTATCGGGCGACCGTGATCGGCCCCGGAGTCAGCCCGGACGCCTTCTGGACGGGAGCAGGTCTTCCCGAGTGGACGAACTCCGCCTATCAGAACGATCTCGAGGCGCGGATGAACAGGATCTCCAGCAGCATGATGACGAACGACCCGAAATGCCAGCGCGCCTAGCCGTCGCCTGAATCCCAGAACAAAGAGGGCGGCCCGTAGGCCGCCCTCTCTCGTTCTCGCGCTGGGCGAGAGCTACATCATCCCGCCCATGTCGCCCATGCCGCCCGGCATGCCGGCGCCCGCCGGCTGCTTCTCGGGTGCATCCGCGACGATCGCCTCGGTCGTGAGGATGTTCTTCGCGATCGAAGCGGCGTTCTGGAGGGCCGAGCGCGTCACCATCGTAGGATCGATGATGCCGGACTTGACAAGGTCCTCCTGCTCGCCGGTATCGACGTTCAGGCCGAAGCCCTTGGCGCCCGCCCGGATCGTGTTGACCACGACCGAGCCTTCCAGGCCCGCGTTGTTCGCGAGCTGGCGAACCGGCTCTTCGAGCGCCCGGGCGATGATGGTCGCACCCGTCCGCTCGTCGCCATCGAACTTGTCGAGCTTGATGGAGTCGACTGCCTGCAGGAGCGCGACACCGCCGCCCGGCACGATACCCTCTTCGAGAGCGGCACGGGTGGCCTGCAGTGCGTCCTCGACGCGGTGCTTCTTCTCCTTCATCTCGGTCTCCGTGGCAGCGCCGACCTTGACGACGGCAACGCCTCCGGAGAGCTTCGCGAGTCGCTCCTGGAGCTTCTCACGGTCGAAGTCCGAGTCGGTGTTCTCGATCTCGGCCTTCAGCTGCTTGATCCGCGCCTTGATGGCGTCGGACTCGCCGGCCCCGTCGATGATCGTGGTCGAGTCCTTGTCGACGACGACCTTACGAGCACGGCCGAGCTGCGAGAGCTTCGTGTTCTCGAGCTTGAGGCCCATCTCCTCGGTGATGACCTCGCCGCCGGTGAGGGTGGCGATGTCCTCGAGCATCCGCTTGCGGCGATCTCCGAAGCCCGGCGCCTTGACGGCGACGGCGCTGAAGGTACCGCGCAGCTTGTTGACAACGATCGTCGCAAGCGCCTCGCCCTCGACGTCCTCCGCCACGATGAGCAGTGGGCGACCCGCCTGGATGACCTGCTCGAGGATTGGCAGGAGATCCTTGACCGCACCGATCTTCTGGTTCGCGATCAGGATGTAAGGCTCGTCGAGCACGGCTTCCATGCGCTCGGCGTCGGTGATCATGTACGGGGACAGGTAGCCCTTGTCGAACTGCATGCCCTCGGTGAACTCGAGCTCGAGGCCGAAGGTCTGGCCCTCCTCGACGTTCACGACACCGTCCTTGCCGACCTTCTCGATCGCATCGGCGATGACGTCGCCGATCTCGCGCTCACGCGCCGAGATAGTGGCGACCCGGGCGATGTCCTCCTTGCCCGAGACTTCCTTCGACTGCGACTTCAGGTCCTCGACGACCGCCTGGACGGCGGTCTCGATGCCACGCTTCAACCCCATCGGGTTGGCGCCGGCCGCGACGTTCTTCAGGCCCTCGCGGACGATCGCCTGCGCGAGCACGGTCGCGGTGGTGGTGCCGTCGCCTGCCACATCGTTGGTCGCCGTTGCGACCTCGCGGACGAGCTGTGCACCCTGGTTCTCGAACGGGTCCTCGACCTCGATCTCACGCGCGATCGTGACGCCGTCATTCGTAATCGTGGGCGCGCCGAACTTCTTGTCGAGCACGACGTAGCGCCCCTTCGGGCCAAGAGTGACCTTGACCGCGTCGGCGAGGGTGTTGACGCCGCGCTCGAGAGCGCGCCGTGCCTCCTCGCTGAACTTCAGTTCCTTGTGTGCCATTCAGTTCCCTCCGTTGTTCTCTAGGCGGTTGCGCCCGCGAGCTCTTTCTTCTTCGAGCTCTTGGGGCCCTTCGAGCTCTTCGAGTCCGTCACGACCTTCGCGAGCACGTCCGATTCGCGGAGAATCAGGTACTCGTCGGTGCCGAGGCGAATCTCGGTGCCGCCGTACTTGGAGAAGATGATCTCGTCACCCTCGTCCAGGTCCATCTTGATGTACTCCCCGTCCTCGTCCCGCGGGCCGGGGCCCACGGCGAGAACGCTGCCGCGCTGCGGCTTCTCCTTGGCGGTGTCGGGAAGGACGATCCCACTTGTGGTCGTCATGTCTTCCTCGAGCACCTCGACGATCAAACGATCGCCCAGAGGCTTCAAGTTCATCCAGCCTTCCTCCTTGCTCGTTCGTACCCTTTGGCACTCTCAGAGCGAGAGTGACAAAGCCCATGATACAGAAAAGCGGAGGCCGTTTTAGGAGGTTCTTGGCACTCTTCGGCTAAGAGTGCCAGAACCACGGAGCGCGCTGATGGCGACGAGTGTGACCACGCAGACGATCGCGCTCAGGACGAACGGCACCGCGTCGCCGAAGAGGTCGGCCAGCTGGCCGCCGACCGCAGGGCCCACGGCGTTGCCAGCCGCCCAGGCCCCGTTTGCGAGCCCGAACGAGAGCCCTTGCGCGAGCCCGAACGACTCAGCCGTATCGGAGATCATCGCACTCGCCGGAGCATAGAACCCGCCGTAGGCGAGGAGGGAGAGGACCGCCAGACCCGCGACGACTGCGGCCGGCTCCGCCCACGCGAGCGCGAGGGAAACCGCGATCGACGCGATTAGCGCGAGCCGCACCGGCAGGAAACGCCCACGGCGATCCGAGTAGCGGCCGATGAGCGGATGCAGGACAACCTCTGCCGCAGCACCGGTCAGGAACACGGCTGCGATCGCGGCCGCTCCCCAGCCCGCCTGCCCGAGCTCGAGCGGGACGAGCACGGTCACGACCCCGAAGAGAAGAGCCGGCAGAAGCATGAGCCAGAGGCCCCCGAGGAAGCTCGGGCGCTGAAGTGCCTTTCCGAGCGCGCTCAGCGGCTGTGGCTCGGGCTCTGCATCGGGTGTGGTCAGTGTCCACCCGACCAGGATCGCCCCGGCCACGCTGACGGCAACGAACGTCGGTCGAGTGCCGACGACCGCCGCGGCGCCTCCCAGTACCGGGCCGAAGATCGCCCCGAAGACCGCGGCGCCGATCGCCGTGCCGAGCGTCTGACCCCGTCGCTCCCGTGGTGTCACAGCGACGAGCCACGTGAAGCCTCCGGCCCAGGACAGCGTGCTCCCGATGCCCTGGAAGAGGCGGCTGATTCCGAGCGTCCAGGCGCTCCCGGCGAACCCGAAGCCGAGGCAGGCCAGGGACATGAGGACGAGCCCGGCGAGGATCGTCCGCTTCGGCCCGAGGTGCGCAGCGGCGAGGCCGCTCGGAATGGCCGCGAGGAGCGCCCCCGCGGCAAAGGAGGCGACTAGGAGCCCCGAGCCGGCCTTCGAGAGCCCGTACTCCGAGGCGAACTCGGGAAGGAGCGGCACGAGGGCTGCATAGAGCATCGTGTCGACGAGGACGACCCCGCAGACGAGCATGAGGAGCCTGCGCACGGCGCGAAGCTAGCATCGGGTCGGTGCGGCGCGAGTTCTCAGCCGGAGGCGTGGTCGTCCGCAGGCTCCACGGCAAGTGGCGGATGGCGGCAATCCGTCCGGCGGGCAAGGACGTCTGGGCACTGCCGAAGGGGATCATCGACGCGGGCGAGAAGCCGCAGGAAACCGCGCTCCGCGAGGTTCGGGAAGAGACCGGAGTCGACGGCCGGCTCCTCGAGAAGCTCGGCGACATCCGCTACGTCTACACGTGGGACGGCGAACGCGTCTTCAAGGTCGTGAGCTTCTTCCTGATCCGCTACTCGCGAGGCCGGCTCGGCAACATCGCGCCCGAGATGCGCCACGAGGTCGACGAAACGCGCTGGCTCCTGCTTGCCGACGCTCCCCGAATGCTGGCCTATGGCGGGGAGCGTCAGATGGCCACGCGGGCTTGGGAAATCCTGGCTCCAGAAGCTCTATGATGCTGCGCGCCCCTGTGCGCGCCCTCGAAGAGCCGATGTACGCACTGAACTTCTACTCACCCATGGTCGCCGACCAGCTGCGGAGCCGTCGGAAGACGGCGACGATCCGCCTCGGCGACAAGTCGGCCAAGTACAAGAAGGGCATGGTCGTCCAGGTCCTCGTAGGCCAGCGATACGGCCCCAGGGAGCGCATCTTCGACGCGGTCATCGACAAGGTCGATGTGAAGTCCCTCGCGGAGCTCTCCCCGCGCGAGATCGAACACGACAACCCCGAGATCCGCCGCACCGAGGAGCTCGCCAGCTTCCTCGGGCAGCTCTACAACCGTGAGGTCACCGAGGCGGACCAGGTCACGTTGATCCGGTTCTCCGAGATCCTCTCCACGCCGAAGGCAGACGCTTTCGGGCGCCAGAGCCAGAACTAGAACTAGACGCCGGACTTCCGGATCGACGTGCCGAACAGCTCTCGGTCTCGCAGCGGCGTGCCGCATCCCTCGCACTCGACGGCAAAGGCGGAGCTAAACCTCGCGTCGCACCCGGGGCAGCGAAGCCGCATCTCCCCGCCGCAGGTCGGGCAGGCACGTTCGACCTCGCCTTCCGACTCGTCGAAGTACCTCTGCGCGTGCCCGCAGCCGAGGCAGAACGCCACCCAGTCGCCCAGAGTCTTCCGCCGCTCCTCCCGGAGCCAGTCCGCCGCCTTGCCCATCACGGCTAGCCTAGATGGTGTCGGGTAAAGTCACGACGCCGAGAGAAGGGGAACGACAGCCGCCACATGGCGATCGCGCGCGAAGCAGAGCCAGTCAGCTCGATCAAGGAGACCAAAGAAGCCGGTCTCGACCGCGAGGACCTCCTCGGCATCTACCGCAACCTCATCCTCACCCGGGGAATCGAGGAGCGGGGCCACATCCTCTACAAGCAGGGCAAGATCCCGGGGAGCTTCTACACCGGCCGCGGGAACGAGGCAGCAGCGGTTGGAGTAGCCACGGCGATGCGCCCCGAGGACGTCGGCACCCCGCTGCACCGCGACATGGGAGTCCACGTCGTCCGCGGCGTCGAGCCGTGGCGCATGTTCGCACAGTTCATGGGCCGGGTCGACGGCCCCACGCGCGGCCGGGACGGAAACGTCCATATGGCCGATGACCGACTCGGCTTGATCGCGATGGTGAGCCACCTACCGGCGATGCTGCCGGTCGCGGTAGGGGCCGCGCTCGCCTTCCGGATCCGCGACGAGAAGCGAGTAGCGATCGGCTGGTTCGGCGAGGGCGCCTCCGCTCGCGGCGACACGCACGAGAGCATGAATATGGCCGGTATTCGCAGACTCCCGGTGGTCTTCATCTGCGACAACAACCAGTGGGCGTACTCGACACCCACTCATCTCGAGTTCGCGTGCGAAACGGTTGCCGATCGCGCGCAGGCGTACGGGTTTGACGGTGTCGTCGTCGATGGAACGGACGTACTCGCCGTTTACCGCGAAGCCAAGCGCGCCATCGAGAAGGCGCGCGAGGGCGGCGGCCCGACGCTGATCGAGTGCCTCACACTCCGGATGGAGGGCCACGCCGTTCACGACGACGCCTTCTACGTCCCGAAGGAGATGTTCGAGGAGTGGGCGAAGCGCGACCCGCTCGAGCGCTTCCGGACCTGGCTCCGCGACAACGCGGACTTCACGGACGAGGAAGAGGGCGAGATCAGCGAGCAGGTGAAAAAGCTCCTGAACGACGCGATCAGGAAAGCGGACGAGAGCCCGCAGCCTGAGCCCGACGGTGAGGTCGCAGCCGTTTACGCCACTCCCGAAGAGCTCGAGACTCCACACCACAAGTAAAAGACCGATGGCTGTCAAGACGTATCTCCAGGCGATCTCCGACGCCCTTCGCGACGAGATGCGCCGCGACAAGCGAGTCTTCGTGATCGGTGAGGACGTGGGTGTCTACGGAGGCGCCTTCAAGGTCACCAAGGACTTCCAACAGGAGTTCGGCCCCTGGCGGGTCATCGACGCGCCCCTGTCCGAGACCGCGATCGTGGGCGGCTGCACGGGCGCCGCGATCATGGGCATGCGGCCCGTGGCGGAGATGCAGTTCGCGGATTTCATCTCCTGCGCCTGGGATCACCTGGTCACCGTGGCGGCCAAGCAGCACTACCGGGCAGGAACCGCCGTGCCGATCGTCGTGCGGCTTCCCTCCGGAGGCGGCTTCTCCGGGGGGCCGTTCCACTCACAGAACCCGGAGTCGAGCTTCGCGCACATCCCGGGCCTCAAGATCGCCTGCCCGGCAACCCCCGCAGACGCGAAGGGCCTCCTCCTCTCGGCGATCGAGGATCCGAACCCGGTTCTCTACTTCGAGCACAAGCACCTGTACCGCCGCATCAAGGACGAGGTGCCAGACGAGCGCTATACGATCCCCTTCGGGGAGGCGCGCATTCACCGTGAAGGCGACGACGTCACACTCGTCACCTGGGGCGCGATGGTCTACACGGCAGACGAGGCCGCCAAGCAGCTCGAGGGCGAGCTCTCCGTCGAGATCATCGACCTGCGGACGATCGCGCCGTGGGATCGCGAAACTGTGCTCGAATCGGTTGCAAAGACGTCGAAGGCGCTCGTCCTCCACGAGGACACACAGACCGCCGGATTCGGGGCCGAGATCATGGCGACGATCATGGAGGAGGCCTTCGAGGACCTCGATGCGCCGGTGAAGCGGGTCACCGCACCGGACACGCCGGTCCCGTTCGCGCCTCCGCTCGAGAAGTGGTTCCTTCCGCAGGTCGAAGACGTCGTAGCAGGCCTCAAGGACCTGGCCGAGTACTAGATGGTTGCTCGACAATTACCCCACCGTCGGATGGCGGCCCAGACACGGCGCCAGGCCGCACCCTCGCCCTTGCCAAGGCCTCTAGCCTTGCCTGCGGGCGATGGCACACCCTGGCTTGGTCTGACCCGTACCCGTGGGCACGCCAATTACCGAGCAACCATCTGACATGGCAACGCAAACCGCCGTCGACGTCGTGATGCCGCAGATGGGCGTGTCCGTTTCCGAGGGAACGATCACGAAGTGGCTCAAGGCAGAGGGAGAGGCGATCGCCTCCGATGAGTCGCTTCTCGAGATCTCGACCGACAAGGTCGACACCGAGATTCCGAGCCCGGCCAGCGGCGTCCTGACGCAGATCCTCGTGCCGGAGGGTGAGACAGTCGAGGTCGGCACGAAGCTTGCTGTGATCTCGCCCGAGGGCGGCGGCGAGCCGGTGGACGAGCCACCGGAGCCTGCGACGCAGCAAGCGGCCGAGGAGTCCGCGGACGCCAGCGGCGCGGAGGGCGAGACGAGCCCGGCCGAGAAGGTCGGGGAGGCCCCGCCGCCACCGAGTCCCGAGCCGGCCGAGACACCTGCGCCGGCGGCGCCGCCCCAGGCCGACGGCGACGGGGGCGGCGAGGTGCGCGCATTCGTTTCGCCGGTCGTAGCGCGCATCGCGTCTGAGCACGGCATCGACGTGGGCCAGATCGAGGGAAGCGGCCGAGGTGGGCGCGTCACGAAGAAGGACATCCTCGCCTTCGTGGAGCAAGGCGGTGGGACGACTGCAGCACCCGAGGCTCCGGCTGCACCCGCTGAACCGGCTGCCCCACAAACGCCCTCTGCGGAGCCCGCGCCTGCGGTCGCCGCGACTCAGGCTCCGGCCGGAAAGGTTGAGCCCGGCGCCGGCGAGACGGTCGAGCCCATGACACCCATGCGCAAAGGGATCGCCGAGCACATGCGGCGCTCACTCGACACGTCGGCACACGTCACGACGACGTTCGAGGTCGACCTCTCGAAGGTCGTCGCCATTCGTCAGAAGCTGAAGCGGGAGTACGAGGAACGACATGGCGTCAAGCTCACCTACCTGGCCTTCATCGCCCGGGCGACGCTTGACGCGATCGAAAAGTGGCCGTGGATGAACGCAGAGATCCGTGGCGAGTCAATCGTGACCAAGAGTTATGTCAACCTCGGGATCGCGGTTGCGCTCGAGGGGGGCAAGGGGCTGATCGTCCCTGTGGTGAAGCATGCCGAGGAGAAGAACCTGCTAGGTCTAGCGCGCGCCATCGAGGAAATCGCGGACCGCGCGCGGAACAAGAAGCTGATGCCCGACGACGTCCAGGGCGGCACATTCACGATCACGAACCCCGGCGGGTTCGGCGCCATCCACGGAACGCCGATCATCAGCCAGCCGCAGGTGGCGATCCTCGACGTCGAGGCGATGGTGAAGCGACCCGTGGTCGTCCAGGACGACGCCGGGGCCGACGTGATCGCGATCCGGCCGATGATGAACCTCTGCCTTGCCTACGACCACCGGCTGATCGACGGCGCCTACGCTGCGCAGTTCATGCGCGACCTCAGAACCAATCTCGAAACCTGGGATGAAAACTCCTACTGAATCGCGCTTCGCGCATGATTCAGTAGGAGGTGATCTTGACCGGCGCGTACCTGCTTAATCTCGGAACGACGCCCTATCTCGAGGCGTGGGAGGTCCAGCGCTCGCTGGCCAAGAGGGTTGCGGAGGGAATGATCCCCGATACGGTCGTGCTGCTCGAGCACCCGCCCGTAATCACAACCGGACGGCGCACGGACCAGAACGAAGTGCACGTGCCCGAAGGCTCTGACGTCGAAGTCGTCGAAACCGACCGGGGGGGAAAGTCGACGTACCACGCGCCCGGCCAGCTCGTCTGCTACCCGATTTTGGACCTGAACCGGCACGGGCGCGACGTGCGGAAGTACTGCCGTGACCTCGAGGAGGCGATAATCCGCACTCTTGGCCGGTTCGACCTTGGCGCGACCCGCATCGCGGGGTTAACCGGCGTCTGGCTCGAACGCCCACCGCGAAAGATCTGCTCGATCGGCGTCCACATCTCGCGCTGGGTGACGACGCATGGCTATGCCTTGAACGTCGATCTCGACCCGGCCCCGTTCACGAGCTGGATCACGGCCTGCGGGCTCGAGGACGCGTCGTTCACGACGATGGCGCAGGAGCTCGACCGGCGGCTCACGGTCGACGAGGTGCGGCCGCATGCCACCGCAGCTCTCGAAGAAGTCTTTAGCCTGTCCTTCGAGGAGCTTCCGGCCGAGGCCGGCGTGGAGCTCTGGGAGCAACCGGTTGATGCAAAGCTCGCTGCCCGTAGCTGACAGGCCCCGCCGCCCGGAGTGGATGAAGGTCCGTGCCCCGAGCGCGGATTCGCAGTACTTCGACGTCCGCAAGCTCATCCATGGCCAAGGTCTCCACACGATCTGTGAGGAGGCTCGCTGCCCGAACATCTCGGAGTGCTGGGGTCGTGGCACAGCAACTTTCCAGATCCTCGGCGACACCTGCACCCGTGCGTGTCGCTACTGCTACGTCCATTCCGGGCGGCCCGAGCACCCGCCCGATCCCCTCGAGCCGTTGCGGCTGGCGCACGCTGCCTCGCAGATGGAGTTGAAGCACGTCGTCGTCACGTCGGTCGACCGCGACGACGTGCCGGACCGCGGGGCCGGACACTACGCGGCCACGATTCGGGCGCTCAAGGCACGACTGCCGCAGGCGAGCGTCGAGGTGCTCACGCCGGACTTTCTCGGTGTCGAGGAGCAGGCACTCGCGGTCGTCATCGGCGCGCGTCCGGACGTCTTCAACCACAACATCGAGACGGTGCGGCGGCTCCATCGTAGGATGCGCGGCGCCAAGGCCTCCTACGACGGCGCCCTCCGCCTCCTCGCGCGCGCGAAGGAGATCGCGGACTATCCCGTCCTGACGAAGTCCGGGATCATCGTGGGTCTCGGGGAGACGAACGACGAGATCGTGGTAACACTGCGCGACCTTCGCGACAACGGCGTCGACGTCGTCACGATCGGCCAGTACCTCCAGCCCTCCGCGAAGCACGCAGCGATCGACCGGTGGGTGCACCCGGACGAGTTCCGCTGGTTCCGCGAGCAGGGTGAGGCGATGGGATTCGGCTCGGTCTTCTCCGGCCCGCTCGTTCGGTCCTCGTATCGTGCAGACGAGCAGCGGCATGCCGCCGAGACCGGCCGTGGCGCCGCCGCGCTCTAAACACAGCCGCAAGCAGAACGACGAAGGCCCGGTGCAATACCGGGCCTTCGTCGTCACTACTGGAAGCGGCCGAGCTACGGAGCGTTCGAGTAGCTCCAGATGTCCGAGTTGCCCCATAAATCAGGGCACTCGTAGTTCGGCGCCGGAGCCTCGGGCTCACCTTCCTGGTGGGGCTCGGCGTCAAACGGTGGGACGTAAACCTTTTATGTGGCGCCCGGGAGACCGCCGCGCGTCATCGTGCGATAGTCGAGCGCCTCGTCGAGCACCGATTCCTCGACGCCGCGATCGCGCGCGACCTCACGAAGCGAACGTCCGCTGGACGCGGCCTCCTTCACGATCTCGCCGACCAGGTCGTAGCCGATGTGCGGGTTCAGTGCCGCCGCGGCCGAAAGCGTCAATTCGGCGTAGCGCTCGAGCGTCTCCCGGTTTGCCTCGATGCCGTCGATGCACTTCTCGGCCAGGAGGCGTGAGGCGCTCGCGAGGAGCCTGATCGAGTCGAGCAGGTTCCGAGCCATCATCGGGATGAAGACGTTCAGCTCGAAGTGGCCCTGCATGGCGCCGACGGTGATCGCGGTGTCGTTTCCGATCACCTGCGCCGCGACCTGAGTCGCAACCTCGGACATGACTGGATTGACCTTGCCCGGCATGATCGAGCTCCCCTTCTGGAGCTCGGGAAGCGCGATCTCGGCCAGGCCGGCGCGGGGTCCCGAGCCCATCAGCCGGATGTCGTTCGCGATCTTCGTCAGCGACACGGCGACGACTTTGAGCGCCCCGGAGGTCTCGACCAGGGCGTCCCTCGCGGCCTGCGCCTCAAACGGGTCGGCCGGAGCGCTGATCGCAAGTTCGGTGTCCTCGACGAGGCGGGCCCTAACCCGTTCCGCGAACTCGGGATGGGTGTTGAGGCCCGTTCCCACCGCCGTGCCGCCGAGAGGGATCTGGCCCAGGCGCTCGAGCGTTGCCTCGACCCGCGCGATGCCCTGGCGGATCTGCGCCGCATACCCCCCGAACTCCTGCCCGAGCGTCACGGGGACCGCGTCCATCAGGTGCGTGCGTCCGGACTTAACCACGTCCGCGAACTCCGAAGCCTTGGTCTCGAGAGACTCGGCGAGACGGCCAAGCGCCGGCAGGAGGTCGCTCGTGATCTCTCCTGCTGCCGCGAGGTGGACGGCGGAGGGGAAGACGTCGTTCGACGACTGGCCGAGGTTCACATGGTCGTTCGGATGCACGCCGTCACCGGCAAGGGACGCCATCACCTCGTTCGCGTTCATGTTCGAGGAGGTGCCGGAGCCGGTCTGGAAGACGTCGATCGGAAACTGGTCGTCAAACTCGCCGGCGGCGATGCGGTCCCCCGCGGCCGCAATGCGCTCCGCGATCCCGGGATCGAGGAGCCCAAGGTCGGCGTTGGTGCGCGCCGCCGCGGCCTTGATGCGGCCGAGCCAGTGGACGACCGGCGCGGGAATCGGTTCCCCGGAGACCGGGAAATTGGAGACCGCCTTGGCGGTTTCCCCGCCCCAGAGCTGGTTCGGCACCGTCTCGCTCATGCGTTGCATTCTACTCGGTGGACTTTCCGGGTTCGCGCAACAAAAAGTGTTGCGCTAGACTGTGACCATGCCCGTCGCGACGGCAGCCAAGGTCGAAGCGCTCACCGCCGACTTCAAGTCCGCAGCGGCGCTCGCCGACATGCTCGGCGTCAGCCGCTCGCGCGTCACCAGGTGGCTCAAGGGCGCAGGCATCGACCCGTCGAACGCAGAGAAGGTCGACCTGCTCGAGCTGGTCTGGTCGAACCTTCTGCGCCTTTACGAGCCAGCGACGGCCCGCTCGTGGCTCTTCGGAGTGAACCCGAGCCTCGGCGACCGGAGACCCATCGACCTGATCCGCGCCGGGCAGGTCGAGGACCTTTTGCGAGCGATCCGCGCCGAGCGTGCGGACTCGTTCGCGTGATCTTGCACCGCTGCTTCGCCTGGAGCGAGCGCGCGGGGGAACAGGAACCTGACGGGCCGCTTTGGTTTCCCCGGGAGTACCAGGGAGACGGCCGGCACGACAACCCGGACGCGTACGGCTGCCTCTACGTGGCCGACCGCGAAGCATCGGCAATCGTCGAGCAGCTGGCGCGCTTTCGGACGCAGCGGCTGATCCCGGGCATGCTCGAGCGGCGCGACCTCCCGCTTGCCCTGGCAGCGGTGGAGCTCGACGACAAGGCCGAGCTGATGGATCTCGACAACCCGCGGACGCTCTCGAAGCACGAGCTGCGGCCGTCGCTCGTCGCGACCAGGAAACGCACGATCACCCAACCACAAGCGCTTGAGCTCTACCGAGGCCGGGCGGAGACAGTCGGCCTCCGCTGGTGGTCGATCCACGAGTCGCTCTGGACGAACGTCACGCTCTTCGACCGCGCCCTCGCAATGCTGCGGCTCGCTGGCATTCGGCGCTTGGAGCCAGGCGATCCGGCGCTCGCCGAGGCCGTCGACAGCCTAGGGATGCTGACGTAGTCGGGTCCGTTCAGGGGACACCCAGCTCTGCGAGAGGTGTCCCGTCGTCGCACTGCACCTGACCGTCCCGCTGGAGCTCCGCGACATACGCCCACACCTCCGCTCTCCTGACGAGATGGAGAAGCGCGCAGTCAATGATTCCCCGATCCGGATCGCACGGGACCGTCTGCGCCGGCTCGCCGTTTTCGCCGGTCACACATTCTTCTTTTCCTCCGTGGTCTAGCCAGTCTTGCGCCGCAATGCGCAGAGCCCCGTCGCCGTAGATCCAGCCGTTCCGTTCGAACTGCTCGCAGTAAGTGTCCCTCGCGTAGGCACGCACCTCTTCCTCGCTGCCATCGTTTCCGGAGCGGTCTAGAAGGCGCTCGACGCATTTGTCGATGCGTGCGCTCGCGGTGGGCCCCGCTCCGTCACGTTGCTGGCCGCCGGCGGTTCCGCAACCAGCCAGCACGGCGGCCAAAGCCACGATCGCCACGCGAGGGCGCACGGCCCCAGGCTAGTCCGTCGAGTACTTGGGCTGGACCTTCTCGCCCCGGATCCGGGCCACGGCATTGTTGGCGGCGATCGCCGCCTCGCCGAAACCGACCGAGATGAGCGTGATCTTGCCCTCGTAACCGGCGACGTCGCCCGCTGCGTAGACCCCGTCGATGGTCGTGTCCATCGTGGTCGGGTCGACCAGGATCTGCCGCTTCCCGTGCAGCTCGAGGCCCCAGTCGGCAATCGAGCCGAGATGCGAATGGAACCCGAGCAGCGTGATCAGCGCATCGCAATCGACCTCGTGCACCTCGCCGCTTGTCGTATTCTCGATCACCAGCTTCTCGACCTCGCCGTTCCCGCGGATCTCACGAACCTCGGACGGCACGATGATCCTGACTTTTCCCTCCTCCTCGAGCCTGCGCGCCTCGTTGACCGAGGACTCGAGCGCACGGAACCGGTCTCGCCGGTGGATGAGCGTGATCGGCAGGCGGGCGGTGTCCTGGAGGCCGAGCGTCCAGTCGAGCGCCGAATCGCCGCCGCCGACGATGACGCAAGCCTTGTCGCGGAACGTGTCCTTTTGCTTGACGAAGTAGTGGAGGCCTCGCCCTTCCCACTCGTCGATCCCTTCGATCCCGAGCTTCCTTGGCTCGAAGGCACCATGGCCCGCGGTGACGATGATCGTCCGTGTCAGGAACGTCTGGCCGGAGTGCGTCCCGATCGCGAGCACCTCGTCGCCGTTCTGCTGCACGCGCTCGAGCGTCGAGACCTCCTCGCCGAGATGGACGTCCGCGCCAAACTGGAGGCCCTGCTCGACACAGAGGTCGACGAGCGCCTGGCCCTGAATCTTCGGGTGTCCGGCGACGTCGAAGACGTGCTTCTCGGGGTAGACCGCGGCGACCTGGCCTCCCAGCTGCTCGAGGCTCTCGACGATGCGGACCGAGGCGTCGCGGTGGCCGGCGTAGTACGCCGCCGCGAGCCCGACGGGGCCGCCGCCGATGATGGTGATGTCGCAGACGCCTTCGGTCACGCTGACGTGATCGTATCGACGGTGAGGGCCAGCCCAACGACCACGCCCGGTAGGGGCGGGACATGTCCCGCCCGGGCGAGGCATGCCTCGCCCCTACATCTAGGGGACGCTAGTGCGAGCAGCCCGAGCCGCAGCCGCCACCGGCTGCCGCCGGCGCCGGCTCGTCGGACACGCCTTCCACGCCTTCCTTCGCCTGGAAGGACGAGCCGCACCCGCACGCCGCCTGGACGTTCGGGTTGTTGATCGCGAAGCCCGCGCCCATGAGAGCGTCCACGTAGTCGATCTCGGAGCCCGTGAGGTACGGAGCGCTGAACGGGTCGATCACCACCTTGACGCCGTTCATCTCAACCTCGTTGTCACCGTCCTGAGGGCCGCGGTCGAATCCGAGCGCGTACTGGAACCCCGAGCAGCCGCCGCCTTCGATGGCGATACGGAGAACCGAAACGTCTTCCTCGGCGTCCTCGGCCATCAGCTCTCTGATCTTCGAGGCAGCACTCTCGGTGATGGTGACCATGGTCAAAGTCTAGCAACGCCACCGGGGGTTGAAATCCCCCACTTTGTGACGTTCGTGCTCGTCCGGAATCGGTGTCCCTGCGGGCGTTTGTGCGCCCCACCGCCCTCTCGCTTGTAGCGTTAGTATGCCCGGCGGTGAGCGCCGCTCTCCTCGCATCGCTGGACGACTGGTTTCCCTTCCTCGCGTACGGCTTCTTCGCGCTCGTCATCCCAGCATCGATGATTGCGATGTCGTTTCTCTTCGCGTCGCGCGGCAGGAACTCGCGGGCGCGCCGGATTCCGTTCGAGTCCGGGGTCTCGACCGGGCCGCCGAAGCAGCAGCGGTTCACGGTCAGCTTCTACCTGACGGCGATGCTCTTCATCGTCTTCGACATCGAGATCGTCTTCCTCTTCCCCGTCGCAGTCGTGCTGAACGAGGTCGGGACGTTCGCGCTCGCCGAGTTCGGTTTCTTCATCGCGATCCTGGCCGTCGCCTACGTCTACATCTGGAAGAAGGGGGCGCTCGAGTGGCGGTAGAGAGGAACGGCCGCAAGCGCCTCGCCGACTACGGGCTCAACTCGGAGCGGCTCTTGATGCGCCGGCCGGGCGGCGTGCGGCCGGATCCGAGCAAGTTCGAGGACGAGCTCGGAGACCTGGAGCAGAAGCTCATGCTGACGACCCTCGACAAGGCGGTCGCCTGGGCGCAGGCGAACTCGATCTGGCCCGATACGTTCGGGCTGGCCTGCTGCGCGATGGAGATGATTGCCGTTGTCGGCTCCCGGTACGACATCGCACGCTTCGGGGCCGAGGTTTTCCGCTCCTCGCCCCGTCAGGCCGATCTCCTGATCGTCTCGGGGCGGGTGGCGCACAAGATGGCCGCGCCCCTGCGCCAGATCTACGACCAGATGGTGGAGCCGAAGTGGGTCATGGCCATGGGGGCGTGTGCCTCTTCGGGCGGCATGTTCAACAACTACGCGGTGCTCCAGGGTGTCGACAAGGTCGTTCCCGTGGACATCTACGTGCCGGGCTGCCCGCCACGCCCTGAGGCGGTGCTCGAGGGGATCGTCCGCCTGCAGGAGAAGGTCAAGGCCGGAGTGCCGCCCGCGTACGAGACTCGCCGGGTCGCCTCGTGAAATATGACGGCCTGCCAGGGATGGTGGAGGAACGGCAGGCGCAGGGCGAGGCGACCGTCGTCGTCGAGCGCGAACGACTCCTGGACGCCGCGCTCCACTGCCGTGACGAGCTCGGGTTCAATGTGCTCGCGGACATCGCCGCCACCGACTACCTCGGCTGGGGCTCGAAGGGAGTCGCCGGCTACTGGGGCACCGCTGGAGGACGAGACATCAACGCTCCGGGCTCCTGGGGGCTCCGGCGAACGCCAGCGCCGAAGCCAAAGCGATTCTCGGTCAGCTACCACCTGCTCGCACTGCGGGACGAACCCTTCCGCCTTCGGCTCCAGGTCTGGTGCGACGAGGGCGAGCCGGTCGAGAGCGTTGTCTCCATCTGGCCGACCGCAGACTGGCACGAGCGCGAGGCCTGGGAGATGCTCGGCATCAACATCGAGTGCCACCCGAATCTGGCCCGTCTCCTGACCGAGGACGACTGGGACGGGCATCCGCTTCGCAAGGACTATCCGCTCGGAGGCGAGCCCGTCCGGTTCTCGGACGCGGAGTAGCGATGTCGGTCGCAACGAGAGACAGCGTCTTCGTCGGGCCGACCATCTACGAGCGGAGCCGCATCCCCTCGCCCGTGCCGACGATGCTCCAGGTCGATCCTGCGATCCGCGAGCAGGGCGACGTCATGCAGGTCAATTTCGGGCCGAACCACCCCTCCACACACGGGGTGCTGCGCCTCGTCATCGACCTGAACGGAGAGCGGATCGTCGGCCTGAACGCGGTGGTCGGCTACCTCCACACCGGCTTCGAGAAGAACATGGAGGCGAAGACGTACTGGAAGGCGATCACGTACGCCCCGCGGATCGATTACGTGTCCTTCCAGAACAACGAGCTCGTCTTCGTCCTCGCGATCGAGAAGCTGCTCGGAATCGAGGTGCCCGCTAAGGCCACCTGGATGCGAACACTTCTGTGCGAGCTGAACCGACTGCACTCGCACTTGATCTGGCTGGGGACAGGCGCCCTCGAGCTGGGCGCGATCTCGATGCTCTGGTACTGCTTCCGGGAGCGGGAGGCGATCCTCGATCTGTTCGAGCTGGTCGCGGGCTTCCGCATGCACACCCGCTACTTCCAGACAGGCGGGCTAGCCGAGGACGTGCCGGTCGGATTCTGGGACGAGTGCCGCAAGTTCGCGGACGTCATGCCGGCGCGGATCGATGACTACGAGGCGCTCCTCGACAACCAGGCGATCTTCCTCGAACGGACGAAGGGAATCGGGCTCCTCTCGGCCGACGATGCGCTGGCCCTGGGGCAATCCGGACCGGTCCTCCGCGCCTCCGGCGTCAACTGGGATCTCCGGAAGCGCGAGCCGTATCTGGCCTACGAGGAGTTCGACTGGAGCGTGCCTGTTTACACGGCCGGCGACGTCTACGACCGCTACAAGGTGCGTCTGAACGAGATGCGCGAGTCGGTGCGGATCGTCCATCAATGCCTGGACGGAATGCCGCAGGGACCCTGGATCGCCGACGACCGAAAGGTCGTCCTGCCGCCGCGGCACGAGCTCCACACGTCCATGGAGAGCCTCATCCACCACTTCAAGCTTGTCACGGAGGGTTACCGCGTTCCCGAGGGAGAGGTCTACGTCCCGATCGAGTCACCGAGGGGCGAGCTCGGCTGCTATCTGGTCGCGGACGGAGGCCCGAGACCGTGGCGCGTGAAGTTCCGCGCACCCTCGTACGTCGCCCTCGAGGCGACGGCGACCGTGATGACGGACGCTCTCGTGGCCGATCTGATCGCAATCGTCGGCTCCCTCGACAACGTCATGGGCGAGGTAGATCGATGATCCCCCGATCCACGCGGGCGGGTCAAGACCGGCCCCTACACGTCCGCGGATTCGCTGACCGGGCGGGTCAGGACCCGCCCCTAGCCGGGTCTGTAGGGGTCGGGCGTGCCCGGCCCGGAAACGCAATCGTAGGGGAGGGGCTTGCCCCTCCCGGCGATGCCCGCTGATGCCGAACACCGCCCTCTACGACGAGATCCAGGAGCTGGCTGCGCGGTATCCCGTGCGCCGTTCGGCGATCATGCCTGCGCTCCACGCCGCGCAGAAGCAGTACGGCTGGCTCTCTCCGGAGGCGCTCCAGGAGGTCGCGGACGCGCTCGACTTGACGCCGGCTTACTGCCAGGCCGTAGCCAGCTTCTACGACATGTATCACCTCCAGCCGGTCGGCCGGCACATGGTGGAGGTCTGCACGAACATCTCGTGCGCTCTCGTCGGAGCCCAGCAGGTGCTCGAGGCCTTTGAGGAGGAGCTGGGCATCCGCGCCGGGGACACGACCGAGGACGGCGAGTTCACGCTCCGGACCCTCGAGTGCGCCGGCGGCTGCGGCTGGGGCACCGTCGTCAGCATCGACCATCGCTATCGCGAGCCGGTCAAGCCCGAGGACGTGCACGGGATTATGGAGGAGCTCCGTGGCCGCTAACCCCGTCCGGAACCTCATTCTGGAGCACGCGAGCGACCGTGACCTGAAGCAGCTCTCCGAGTACGAGGCGGTCGGCGGCTACCGCTCGCTCCGACAGGCGCTCGAAACGGATCGCGCCGCACTGGTCGAGAGCCTCCTCGCCTCAGGTCTGCGGGGCCGCGGTGGAGCGGGCTTCCCGACAGGGCGCAAAGCCAGCTTCCTCCCGAAGCCGGGCGAGACGGAGAAGCCGATCTACCTCACCGTCAACGCGGACGAATCTGAACCGGGCACATTCAAGGACCGCGAGATCATGTTCGCGACCCCGCATGCCCTCATCGAAGGCACCGTCATCGTCAGCCACGCGATCGGCGCCGAGACCGCCTTCATCTACATCCGGGGCGAGTACCTGACGGAGTACGAGATCATCCGGGCGGCGCTCGAGCAGGCTCTGGAGGCCGGGTACGTGGGCCCGAAGGTGCTGGGCTCGGACACCTCGGTCACGATCGTCCTCCACCGGGGGGCCGGCGCGTACATCTGCGGCGAGGAGACTGCCCTCCTCGAGTCGCTCGAGGGCAAGCGCGGGCAACCACGGTCGAAGCCGCCCTTCCCTGCCATCTCGGGCCTCTACGCCTCGCCGACGCTGATCAACAACGTCGAGACCATCGCCACGGTGCCCGACATCATCCGGCTTGGCGCCGAGAAGTACGGGAAGCTCGGAGTCGAGAACTCGACAGGCACCCGCGTCTTCTCCCTCTCCGGCAACGTCGCCAACGGCGGCAACTACGAGCTCGAGCTAGGCACGCCGCTCAGCACGCTGATCTTCGATCTCGGCGGCGGCGTTCCGGGCGGGCACAAGCTGAAGGCGGTCATCCCCGGCGGCTCGTCGGTTCCCGTTATGAGCGCCGACGAGGTCGACACACCGCTCGACTTCGACTCGATGGCGAAGGTGGGCACGATGCTCGGCTCCGGAGCAGTGATCGTGATCGACGACCGTTGCTGCATGGTGCAACTCGGCCTCCGGGTAGCGCAGTTCTACATGCACGAGTCGTGCGGGAAGTGCACGCCCTGTCGCGAGGGGACGCGCTGGATGGTTCAGATCCTCAAGAAGATCGAGGAGGGCGAGGCATCGCACGGCGACCTCGACCTCCTTCTCGACGTCTGCGACCGGATCCTCGGCAACTGCCTCTGCCCCCTCGGCGACGCCGCCGCGATGCCGGTGGCGAGCTACGTGGCGAAGTTCCGCGACGAGTTCCGGCAGCACATCGACGAGGGCGGCTGTCCGTTCGGCGGTGAGTCGACCCTCGACCACGTCCTCGCCCCCGTCGACCAGCACCACGCGCACATGCGCGCCCAGATCGAGGTGCCGGTGCACGAGCTGGCATGACGGTAGACCTCGTCACGGTCACCGTCGACGGCCGCGAGATCTGCGTCCCGAAGGGCACTGGCATGATCGAGACGGCGCTCGCGGCAGGCATCGAGATCCCCGTCTTCTGCTACGAGCCACGCCTCGGGCCGCCCGTTGGAGCGTGTCGTATGTGCCTCTGCGAGGTCGAGGGCATGCCGAAGCTCCAGGCAGCCTGCACGATGACCGCACAGGACGAGCTGGTGCTCCGCACTTCCCAGACGAGCGAGAAGGCGGCCCAGGGCCAGGACGCCGTGCTCGAGTTCATCCTCCTGAACCATCCGCTCGACTGCCCCGACTGCGACAAGGGCGGCGAGTGTCCGCTCCAGGACCTGACGTTCCGCTGGGGCCCCGGCAAAACGCGCATGGTCTTCCCGAAGCGGACCTTCGACAAGCCGATCCCCATCTCCCCGACGATCACGCTCGACCGGGAGCGCTGCATCCTCTGCTACCGCTGCACGCGCTTCTCCGAAGGAGTCTCGGAGGATGGCCAGCTCGTAGCGAAGAACCGCGGCGCGAGCTCGTTGATCGCGACATTCGAGGACGAGCCGTACCGCGCGCACTTCTCCGGGAACGTGACGGAGCTCTGCCCGGTCGGCGCGCTTCTGCCGTCCACCTATCGCTTCAAGGCTCGCCCCTGGGAAATCGACAACGTTCCGACCGTCTGCGGTCTTTGCCCCGTCGGGTGCAACACGTGGGTCACGGTCCGCGAGGGCAAGGCGCAGCGCGTGCTCTCCCGGAACCACCCCGAGGTGGACGACGGCTGGCTCTGCGACAAGGGCCGCTTCGCCTTCGGGCATCTCCGGGCTAACGACAGGATCCGCGAACCGCTGCTCAGAGTTCGGCGGCGCGGCTTCGACCGGGTGACGATCGAGCAGGCGCTCGACGAGGCCGAGCGGGGGCTTCGCGAGGCCGGCGGCTCCGTCGTCGTCGCGTTCTCCGGAGGCGAGTCCGTCGAGCACGCGACCGCGCTCGCACGCCTCGTCCGCGAGGGCCTCGGCGCCTCCGCAGTGGCGCTCATCCCCGACGACCTCGATCCTGTGCTCGACGGATTCCGGGCACCGCTCTCCGCGATCCGGGACTCGGAGGTCTGCCTCGTCATCGGCGACGACCCGGTCGTCGAGCGCGCGCCTGTCGTCGACCTCTGGCTGAAGGCCGCGCGGCGCCAAGGCGCGGAGTTGATCCTGGCCGGGCCGACCGGACGCGTGCAAGTCGCCCCGGGCGGTGCCGACGCGTTCTGTGCCTCCCCGCCCCGCGAAGTCGCAGAGCGGCTCCAGGCTGCAGCAAGCGTCGCGATCGTATGGTCGCAGGATGCGCGCGACGGTGGTCGGGCCGTTGCCACGCTTGCGGCATCCCTCCCGGGCGAGGTCGCGCTCTACGTCCTTCCCCGCACGCCAAATGGCCGCGGGGTCGCATCGGCGTGGGACGGAGCGGGAGAGGGGCGGGGGTCCGGCCCTCCCGAAGAGGGGGAGATCGGGGCGCTTGTGATCTCAGGCGACGAGGCAGTCTCCGATCCGCGCGTCCTCGAGCTTGCGGCCCGTGCGCGCTTCGTCCTGACGACCGCCATGTTCATGGGCGAGCACACCCTGCAGTCCCACCTTGTTGTTCCGGGCGCGAGCTATCTCGAGCGGGATGGGACGACGGTCAATCTCGAAGGTCGCCGGCAACGTCAGCGCCGCGTGGTGACCCCGCCGGCCGAGTGGGACGAGCTCGAGTTCTTCGCCCGGCTCGCCGAGCGTTTCGGGGTCGCCGTCTCGCCGTGGGCCGAGCTTCTCCCCGCCGAGCAGGCCGAGCTCGAACCGCGAAGCGAGCGCAGGCCGGCCGAGGCGGAGCAGTCCATTTCCCCTCCGACCCCATCCGGCTCGGGCCTCGAGCTCGTCCGCTACCGGCCGCTCTTCTCGGGGCCCGCGGTCGAGCGGATCAAGGAGCTCCAGTTCCAGCGCCCCGCCGCGGAGGTCGAGCTCGCCTGGGAGGACGCTGAAGCGCGCGATCTCGCGGCCGGCGAGATCGTGTCGGTGCAATCGAACGGAACGAGCCGCGAGCTTCGTGCGCGAGTCAACCGCAGGCTCATGGCGGGAGTGGTTCGCATCGCCGAGGATCACGCCGGCGGTCTGGAGGCTCCACTCTCCATCAAACCCGTAGCGAAACGGAGGGTTTGATGGAGCTAAACCAGCCGTGGTGGATCGACATCATCAAGGCCTTCATCGTCGTCAACCTCGTGCTCGGAGCCTTCGCCTACCTCACGTGGACCGAGCGGAAGGTCCTCGGGCGCATGCAGAACCGCTACGGCCCGAACCGCGCCGGCCCCTTCGGACTCCTCCAGCCGATCGCCGACTTGGTCAAGCTCCTTCGGAAGGCGAGCTTTGAGCCCGCCGCCGGGATCGACATCCTCTATTACTCGGCACCGATCGTCGCCGGGTTCACGGCGCTCGCGGCCTTCAGCGTGATCCCGTTCGGCGGTGTCTGGCACTGGGGCGACTACGACGTCACAGGCTGGGTCGTGAACGTGTCGATCGGGCTCATCCTCCTCTTCTCGCTGAGCGCGATCGGGATCTACGCGTTCGTCGTCGGCGGCTGGGCGAGCGAGTCGAAGTACTCGCTGCTTGGCGCCATGCGAACTTGCGCCCAGCTCGTTTCTTACGAGGTCTCCCTGGGCCTCTCCGTCCTCGGGGTCGTGATCATGGGCCAGTCGCTCTCGCTCGTCGACATCGCCGAGAAGCAACAGGCAACGATGTGGTTCGTCATCCCGCAGTTCGTCGGCTTCATCGTCTTCTTCATCTCGGGGATCGCGGAGACCAACCGCGCGCCGTTCGACCTGCCGGAGGCAGAACAGGAGCTCGTCGCCGGCTACCACACCGAGTACTCCGGAATGCGGTTCGGCCTCTTCCAGACGGCCGAGTACATCAACATGGTGACGCTCTCCGGGCTCGCGGTGACGCTCTTCCTGGGCGGCTG
>CAVTTI010000031.1:0-20369 GCA_963737615.1 uncultured Actinomycetes bacterium
CCCGCGTGTACGAGACGACAGCCGTTCCCTCGGCGGTCAGCAGCTCGAGCGAGCGCCCTTCGACCCGGTAGCGCACCGCTGTGGGAAGCGCGGCGAGACGATGTCAGACAGCGTCAAAGACGCCGCTGCACCCTTCGCCAGTCCACCGCCGCGCTCGCGAGACGAGGCTTCGCGAGAGCGGACGATGTGCCGTTCTCAGGGTGTTTCCGCCGAGCCCGTCCTATCCGAGCTCGACTGCCTCAACGCGCAGAACCTCCGCCAGCAGCGGCTCGTCCCCCCGAACCTCGCGGATCATCGCCTCTGCTGCCTCGCTCTCGAGGAAGAACTCGACGACTCTCTCAGTTTGGGCGCTGACGAGATCACCTCGCAATCAGCGGCCGACTTCCAAAACCGAAAGGCGTTCTCGCGAGAGAGACCTTTCACACCCATCCAGACCCTGATTGAGGCCGCTCAGCGGCTTGAGGGTGCGAACTTCGATGGGAACGCGGGCCGCGGGCAACACCTAGTCAAGGCCCTGTAACTCTGCGTATTCCTCGGCCACGCGCTTCGGCACACAGAAAGCCCAGGCGTCCTCGACAAGGCCACACATCTCGTCCGCCCCAAGGGCGGCGAGACGGACGTGGACCCAGTGGTAGCGAAGGTCGGACTGGCTCGGGAGCGAGAACTTCTCAGGCTCGGACTCGACGAGCGCGTCGCGCCACTCCTTCGGGAACGCGAAGCCCATGATCGTTCCGTCGCGTGAGAAGGACAGGTAGACGATCCGGCCGATTCGGAACTTCACGCGGCCGCGCACGAACGCCTCGCTACTCCTAGGAAGCGTGATTGCAAACGCGCGAACGTCGTCGATCGTCACCATGGCGGTCACCCGATCAGGATATGAGCCGGACATCAGGGTGGCGCCCCACGAGCATAAGTCCGATGAGAGCGAGGATCGAGCCCTGGACGGACCCACTGGTCATGTGCGAGCTACTCCTCAGCTATGAGCGTCGGGGCTGGGGGCGTCAGGATCGGGGAGCGTCACGGAGAAGTGCTCGAATCTCGCCTCGAGGCAGGGATCGCCGAGAATGTCCCGCGCTGGGAGGAGTGGCTGTTCGCCTGCCTGCACAGATTGCACACCCTGCGCGACTTACGTCCCGTAGATGTCCCGCTCGAACGCCTCGGAGTAGTACGCCTCGGGGAACTCCTTGGCTGTCAAAAGAACACCTCCGGGCTGAGTCTCCATGAACCAGTGCCAAATTGGGACGTGTGTCAAGAATCGGATGAATGAGTCGGGAATTCCTCCCTTCGATCAGGTGGCTCTTGGCGAGGACGAGGTCCTCGATCCCCGTGTTAGTCCGACGAGCGAGTTCCCAGAACGCTGGTTCTACGGGGCCGAGGTTTCCTTCCTTCCAAAGGCGGACGAGTGTCCTACCGCGCTTCAACATGGCATAGATCGGTCCCTAGAGTTCGGAGATCTGCCGTTCCTTGAACTCGATCTCCTATTGCAGGGTCAGCTCCCGTGTGGTCGCTTCGATCTGAAGGTCGTGCTTGAAGCGCTCAAGTCTCTTATCGAGTATCCGAGTGAACGGTTCGCGTGCGAGAAATCCGGCTACTGCGATGACCGAGGAAGTAGACATCAACGTTCCGACGACGATCTGTAACCAGTCCATCGGGGTTCCTCCAAGGTTGGCTTCGGTCAGTGTCGTCATTCCAGCATTCAACGCGACCGAGTTCCTCGAGGAGGCTCTGAAATCCGTTGGTGCTCAGATCGTTCCTGCCTACGAAGCGATCGTCGTCGACGACGGCTCCACCGACGGCACAGCGAGGCTTGCGGCGGCACTCGGAGCGCGTGTGATCCGAGAGGGTCGCCGCGGCCCTGCAGCCGCGCGCAACACCGGTGCGCGTGCAGCGAGGGGTACATGGATCGCGTTCCTCGACGCCGACGACGTCTGGGAACCCTGGAAGATTGGTTCTCAGCTCAGTGCGATCGTGGCGTTTCCGGACGCCCGTATGGTCTCTTGTGATCGGCGGACTGTCTCTCTAGCGACCGGCGCTGTCGTTGAGGACTCGCATCTCCGCTCGTTGGGGAGCGGTTACTCCTCCCTGCGGTCGAAGCGATTCGAGCACTGGCGGTACTTCGCGCCGAGTGCCGACGGCCTGGTCCGGTCGGGCTTTTCGTGCCGCTCCCCTCAACAGTGCTCTTCGACAGGGAGGCTCTTCTCGCGGTCGGCCTCTTCAACCGAACTCTCCTCGCTGTCGAGGACTACGAGTGCTTCACGCGGTTCGTACGGCGGTTTCCCATCGTCGTTGACGAGAGCATCCTTGTGGCGTACAGGCTTCACGAGCGCAACCTCCACCTGAACGTGGAGCTCATGGAGATCTCCCTCGCCCGGTACCGCGAGCTAGTCAGGGAATCGCCGGAGAACTACTCGCCGGCTGCCTTGCGTGCCTTAGCCGGAGATTCGGTCTACTCGGCGTGACCAGCCGCGTCTACCTGTCCACGGTCGTAGCGACCTCGACCATCGTGGAGATCCTCGCCTTCACCTGATCGCGGGCTGATGTCGCACGCCTCCATATGCAAGCACGGCCTCAGGCCGAAGGGAACCGCCTGCCCCGAGTGCACGCGGGAGGACAACGTCCGACGCAACAGGAAACGCCGCGGCACGGCAGAGGAGAGCGATGGTGGCCCGAGCTGAGAGCGAAGGTGATCGAGCGGGATGGGAATCGCTGCGTGGACTGCGGCGACTGGCACGACCTGACGGCTGACTTCCTTCCCGGCGGGCCGCACTCGAGGAACATCGCCGATTACGAGACGCGGTGTCGCCCCTGTCACGGGCGACGGCACGCCGAGCGCGCGGCCGGGGGCGCCCGATCTACGCGGCCGAGAGTCCGAGCCCGAGGCCGAGTCGAGCCGACATCGAGCCTCCTAAAACGAAGCTCGAGGCACCCTCGACCGAGCCATTGGGCGGCTGTTCAACGATCCGACTAGACGGCGCCTAAGGTCGCTGAACCGTACGCGGGCACGGTGGCCCGGGGCGTGTCGCTCTCTAACGGGGTCGTCTGGTCCGAGTCGGCTCAGAGCTTACGAAAAGGCGGGTTTTGATCGCTCCACCATATGACGAACCCGACGACGAATAGGACAGTGGCGAGGATGAGTGAGGCGATAATCCACATCCTTAGCTTCCTCCTCCGGGGCTTCCTGATGTCAGACGCCTGGAGGGCGGGCGGCCCCTTTCCCCCTGGGAGCCGCCCCACAGCCCTCCTAACCTTTCCCCTACTCCATTAGATCCCGGTTGGCGCGAAAACTTTCTCGCTGTTCGCAAGAATTCCAGATCAGTAGAATTTTCTACCACGTCACGCTAGGTGGTGAGCTCGGTTCGGATGAGTCGGGTCAAGGCAGACGAGCGCATCTTCGACCCCAAAAAAAGAGAACCGTCGGCGCCCGCGAATCTGGCTTGAACACCGGAGTCGGCGCGCTGCAGGGGTGCAATAGGGGTTCAAGGGGTGCTATGCCCGACCGCCGCCGGACGGACGTCAGAATCGCAACCCGGCCCCGGCCCCTTGGGAGTCCCAACCGTGAGTGAGAAAGTTCCTCGCCGCCTCGCTCGCAGAGACGCTTCGTCGCTAGCCAGCTCCGGTCAATCGGCTTCGCCGTCCCAGTAGTCGAGCCGTTCGATCCGCGCCATCAGACCGACCCCGCGGAAGTAGACCTTGTTCGACCGGGGGTAATAGGCGATGTCGTTCGGCTCGCGCGTGCCGTAAAGGAGGAGCGTCAGGGCCGTCTCTCCGCCGCGGAAGACATGCGCTACGCGTGTTCCGGCAGGCCGGGCGACCACGTGGCCCCGGCGGACGGCGAGCTCCTCGTCCCCGAGGAGACACGTTCCCTCGCCGTCGAGGACGACGAAGAGCTCTTCCTCCGCCGAGTGGCAATGCGGCGGACAGTTGAGCTTGCCCGCCCGGACGACCGAGTGGTTGAGTCCTGTCCGAACCGAGCCCGCGGCCCGGCCGAGCTGCCGAAACGTGTCGCGGAACTCCCCCCGCTCCTCCTCCTCAGGCTCGACGTCGTCGACGTTGACGATCCGCGCAGGTCTCGCGCTCGGCGGCGGAAGATCCGGGTCGCCGAGACTGACTTCGAGCGGCCGCTGGTAGCGCCCGTCCACGTCGAGCAGGGCGGGCCCCACGCGCATCGCCTTCAGGCGCGGGAAGTACGTCAGTACGGGCGTGGCGCCGAACCCGAACGCGAGCACGTCGAGCCCGTCCGGCCCCGCCACGAGCGTGTGCGCCTCCTCGCCTCCGAGATGGACGAGGCAATCGCCAGCGCGCACCTCGTAGGTCGCGTCCCTCTCCCCTTCCCGCTGCCACGAAAGCCCCGACCCGCGTAGGACGTAGAAGATCTCCTCCTCCTCGTTCTCGGCGTGGAGCGGCGTGGAGCGCTTGCCCGGGTCGACCTCGATCCTGTTCAGGCGGACCGTCTCGCTACCCGCGGGGGTGCTGAGGTCGGTCCAGTAGGAGCAGAGCGGCCCGACCTCGGCGCGCTCGCGCTCGAGGTCGTCCCAGTGCGCGATCGTCGTCACGCCGGCAAGTATCCGCGCGCCGACCTGCACGGTGCAACGTCCGGGCCCTTGGCCACGCGAAAGAAAATGGGCCGGGCAGGCGTCGGCCTCGCCGCCGCGGTGCTCATGGAGGCGACGGGCGCTTTTCGCTCCTCGAACAGTCGAGCATCGCGGGCGGGTTTGCGTTGATTTCGTAGTCAGCGCTACTGAGGCTGGCTCGCGCTTCACGTTCAGCCTTCGAGGTCAGATATGCAGCGCCCACCCCGGCAAACGCTACGACGCCACTCGTGACTGTGCTTGCCAGCGCAACAGCGTCCATCGCGGGGGAACTTATCGACCGATCAGTCAGCAATTCTGGACCCCAAGTAGACGCCGTTCGAGTGCTTCAGCCTCCTCGCGGAAGACGACACCCGCAAGGTGCAGATACGTCCGCGTCGTTGCCATGTTTGCGTGGCCAGCCTTCGCCATCACCGCGATCGCCGACGAGCCGGAGGCCGCGTCGTGCGTGATAGCGGAATGCCTGAGGTCGTGGAAGGGCGGAGCTTCCCCTCGACCCCTGCAGCCTCTTGTGCGGCCTCCAGAGCCTCCTGGAACGTCTCCGCGCAGTAGGTCGTGCCACGTTCGGGGTGCGAGAAGACGAGCTCGTCGGTGCCCTTGTGCCGGAGCATGGTATCGGGGTACCGCAAGGCGGGCTTCCCACTCCTCCCCGCAATAGCGGCAAACTTGACTCAAACGTCACGAGTGTGGGAGTGTCGGAGCTGACCACTGCGGCAGGTGGGCGGCCTCTGTGCCGTCTGTACCGCACGACCCGAAAGGGGAGTTCGCTTTGCGTAGGCTCCGTAGCTTTATCCTCTTGGTCGCGTCCATCGCGACCTGTCTGGCGATGCTCGTGTTTGCGCCGGGCGCGTCGGCGAAGGCAGTTGGCGGCTGCCCAGTCGGCTTCGAGCTGGTGACGATCCAGAGCCTCGGGATTTCGCCCGAGACTGCGAGCGGGATCCCATCCCTAGACGGGAATGCCGACGCGCTCACCTGCGTCGTGTTTCTCACGGTGTCGGAGAACGCCACGATAAGTGGCGCGTTCATCTTCCGGGACAACACGGTGATGGGCGGGAGAGGTTAACGGACGACTAGCAGGGCCCGAAAGAAGCCGAAGGGCCACGCAATTCATGTGGCCCCTTCGGCCGGGGTTCCCGACCTTCTCGGTCTAGGCGCTGGCGCGCTCCGGCTTCGCCGTTGAGAAAACAAGCGGTTCCGACCTCTCGGCGGCCAGATGCGCCAAGTCCCGAACAGGAAGCTCGGGAGATAGAGCTGCACCTGAGGGTCTGGTGCGTCATGCGACCGGGCGTCCGGGTCGAGCTGGTCGACCGGTAGACCGGTAGACCGCTGGATTGCCGGCTGGCGGGCTACGGGGGCTCTCACACAAGGGAGCGCCGGGGGTCTGCGGTTTCCCCCGACGCTTGAAGAGATTACGGGGATGCGGCTGGTACGGATTACGGCATGCGGCTGGTACGCGGGCTCGGCGCGTTGTCCTCGAGGCATCAGGGAGTCCGATGGAGCTCCGCTGAGTTTCACCGCGGCCGGCTCGGTCTTGAAAGAGGGCGGGCGACCCACAAGGGCCGCCCGCAGTGATGACCAACGAACGGCCGGTGGCTGTGGCACCCACGCCCGTCGCTAGCGATGCGTTCCAGTAGAAACTTTCAGTAGAAACAGCGGCCAAAGCCGCATAGAGCCTGGCTTTTCGCTAGAAGAGCTGGTTCTCGCCGGCGAAGATGGCCGAGACCGATTCGTCCGAAAAGACATTCTGGATCGTCTCGGCCAGGAGCCTTGAGACGGGCACGACCTTCACCTTGTCCGGCTGCTTCAGCGGGTCGATCGGAACGGTGTTGGTCACTGTGACCTCACGGAGCTCGCTGGCCTGGATCTTCTCGAACGAGTTACCTGGAAAGAGGCCGTGCGTGGCGCAGGCGTAGACCTCGGTGGCGCCGGCTTCCTTGAGGGCCTTCGCTCCAGCGATCAGCGTGCCGCCGGTGACGATGATGTCGTCGGTCATGACCGCGATCTTGCCGTCGACGTCGCCGATTACCTGGGTCACGGCGGCCTCGTCATGCGCCGGCCGGACCTTGTTCATGATCGCGAAGGGAGATTCCGCGTCGAGCATCTGATTGAACTTCCCCGCCATCTTGGCGCGGCCCGGATCCGGCGAGACGGCCACTACTGCACGGCCGTGGAGCCCCTTGTCCCGGTAGTACTGGGAGAAGAGTGGGAGCGCGGTCATGTGGTCGACGGGGATCGTGAAGAACCCCTGAATCTGGCCCGCGTGCAGATCCATCGTGAGGACCCGGTCGACCCCCGCGGCCTGCAGGAGCTCCGCGACCAGCTTGGCCGTGATCGGTTCGCGCGGCGACGACTTCTTGTCCTGGCGCGAGTAGGGGTACCAGGGCATGACCGCCGTGATTCGGTTCGCGGAGGCGAGCTTGGCCGCGTCGATCATGATCAGAAGCTCCATCAGATGGTCGTTCGTGAGCCCTCTCGAAGGTGACTGGACGATGAAGACGTCTGCGCCACGCACCGATTCCCCGTACCTGCAGTAAGTCTCGCCGTTGGCGAACGTCTTCAGATCCACCTCACCGAGCTGGATATTCAGCATTGCGGCGATTTCACGAGCGAGGTCCGGGTTCGAGCGCCCGGAGAAGAGCATCAGCTTCCCGGAGGGGCCGCGTTCGATCCAGCGCCCGGGCTGTCCCTCCGGTTGGAGCGGCGCCTCGACCGATTCGAGGCCCGGGATCGGACGGGTCAGCTCAGTCGTTCCGCTGTCGAGCATCGTCGTATCCCTCTTTGTTGACCTGACGGGCTCGCGCGATTGCGAGCGCTCCATTGGGGACGTCTTCCGTGATAGCCGAACCCGCTCCAGTCCAAGCATCGTCACCGATCTCTACAGGCGGTACGAAGACATTTTGGCTACCGGTGTGGACGTTGCTGCCGATCACCGTGCGCTGTTTCTCCTGGAAGCGCTCCTCACGGTAGTTCGCAGTGATGGCGCCGGCTCCGATATTCGTGTCTTCCCCGATCTGCGCGTCTCCGATGTAGGAGAGGTGGGGCACCTTGGACCGTTCCCCGATCTGTGCGTTCTTCATCTCGACGAACGTGCCGGCCTTGGCGCCCGCCGCGAGCACCGAGCCCGGGCGGAGGTAGCAGAACGGGCCCACACTCGCACCTTGCCCGATCTCGGCGTCGATCGCAACGACGTGGGGCCCGATCTCCGCTTCGCTCCGGACGACCGTCCGCCCGCGGAGGACGGTGAAAGGCTGGATGACTGCATCGGGATCGATCTCGACGTCCGCCTCGATCCACGTGGTCCCTGGATCGACCACCGTGACGCCCGCGAGCATGTGGGCGGTCAGGATCCGCTTGCGGAGGAGGGCCGCCACGCGCGCAAGGTCAGCGCGGGTGTTCACACCCTCCGCCACGTCCGGATCCTGGGAGCGATAGACAAGAGCGCGCTTGGCCTCCTGAACGAGCCGCGCGATCGTGTCCGTCAAGTAGAGCTCTCCCTGGGCGTTGCCCGTACCGAGTTCGCCGAGTGCCCACCAGAGGTCGGGCGCCGAGAACACGTACACAGAGGCATTCAACTCCCGGATCTCTCGCTGCTCGGGCGTGGCATCCCGTTCCTCGACGATCGCAGCGAGCTCGCCCTTCTCGTCGCGCACGATACGCCCGTAGGGGCGGTGGCCCTCGGGCTCGATCGAGAGGAGGGTCGCGGCCGCTCCTTCGCGGCGGTGCTTGTTAACGAGCTCTTCGATCGCCTCGGGGGTGAGGAGCGGAGCGTCTCCGGCCAGGACGAGAAGGTCACCCTCGAACCCATCCAGGGCTTGGCGCGCGGCTGCGACCGCATCGCCCGTGCCGCGCGGCTTCTCCTGCACGACGACCTCGACGCCCGGAAACGAGGCGGCGAGCTCAGCCGCGCTCTCCGGTGACGAGACGAGGACGAGCGGAGACGTCCCGACTGCGCGCACCGCGTCGAGGACCCAAGCCACGAGTGGACGCCCGAGGAGAGGATGGAGGTGCTTCGGCGTCGCCGACTTCATCCGCGTGCCGAGGCCGGCAGCCATGACGACGGCTGCGAGGGGTTGCGTCAAGGAGCGTGGGTCATGCGCCGGGGCCGAGCGCCGATTATGGCTGATCCCCGCGAACTCGGCGACGAGGCGGGCACCAATGCGTTCACTCCGGGAACAGGGAAGCTTTCACATCTACCTGTCATTTAGGCCGCCTACCTGGTTGCCGTGCGTTTCTCAGTGGTCGCCCTCGGTCTCGCAGCGGCCGACCATGCAGCGCGCACCGGCCCCCGGTTGCGAGGCCTTACCGACAGTTGAGCTGGGGCGGGAGGATTCGAACCTCCGATCACGGGACCAAAACCCGCTGCCTTACCACTTGGCTACGCCCCAATGCAACGCGAAGTCTAGAACGACGTTCGCCGCACTCAGCGCCGATCGAGGAAGAGCAAGACCACGATCACGAGAGCGAAGACGGCGATCGTGACGATCGCGATTGTCGTGGCCACGACGAGTAGGAGCGGTATCAGCACCGGGACCGTCTGGGACAGGGCCGCTGTCCAGGCCACCTGGCGGACGGCGGGATTCTGCACTTTCCGCCGTACGACGAGGTAGATGGCGAATACGAGCGTCGCGATGCCGATCGCCAAGAACCACGACAGCACGTTCGCGACGATGAGGATGGTTTCGACCACCGCGATCCCGAGCGCGATCCGGAAGCGGTTGGCCCGAAACCACCTGGTTTTTCGCGTCGCCCCGTGCTCCAGAACGGGATAGCCCGTCATGGAGCCGAAGCTACCAGACCGGCACCGTCACCCAGGAGCGCGCCCGCCGCGCGATTCCTCGAGCCGCCGCGCTTGCCTGTGCCCGATGGCTGAAGACGCCGTACAAGGCGGGGCCAGCACCGCTCACGTCTGCCCGGAGGGCGCCCGCTGCGCGGAGCTCCTCTGCGATCTCGTCACCTCCGGCCGCCGGGCCCAGGTCGTTGGGCGGGAATGCCGCAAAATCGCGCGGACGCCGGCAGCTTTCGAGCGCATCGAGAAGGGCGAGGCGACGAGCCTCGAAGCCGGGTCCGCCCCTGAGGTCGTCGAAGCGCTGGTAGACCTCCGCGGTCGATGGCTTCGGAGCCCGAAGAGGCATGGCGACGACAATCCAGTAGTCCTGCGGTAGATCGAGCCGCCGGAGCCGCTCGCCCGCACCTTCCGCGAGCTTCGGCCCTGGCTGGAGAAAAAAAGGGACATCGGAGCCGACGCCCGCGGCGAGCTCGGCGAGGGCGTCCGCGCCCAGCGGCTCGGTGAGGGTCTGATTCGCGAGGACGAGAGCAGCAGCTGCATCCGCGCTCCCACCCCCGAGCCCGGCTGACACCGGAATGCGCTTCTCGATCCGGACGCGCCAGCGTGGCTTGACTCCGGCCGCCGACGCCAACCGCTCGAGCGCCCCGGAGACCAGGGTGTCGTCGGAGAACCCCCGCACCGAGAGCGCCTCCCCGGGCTCGAGGTTCAGGCGGTCATGGAGGTCGATTCGCTGCATGACCGTCGCTACCTCGTGGAAGCCGTCCGGGCGGGCTTCGCCCACGACGAGTGCGAGGTTGATCTTCGCGGGAACGACGATGCGCGTCACGGCGCGAGCTGCTCGGCAAGCGAAACGAACTCTTCCGGGTCGAGTGCCTCGGCACGGATGCCCACGGGGCGACCGATCGCCTCGAGCGCCGCCGCACTGCTGGCCCGCGAGGCGAGGCCGGCGAGCTCGAGCGAGTTGGCGAGCGTCTTCCGCCGGTGTGCGAAGGAACCCTGGACGAGCCGCTTGAGGGCGCCGTAATCGGTGCCCCAGGAACGCGTCCGCTCGAATGCGACCAGGGTGGAGTCCACGTTCGGCGGCGGCCGGAAGACCGTTCGCGCGACCGGATGCGTACCGGTCCGAGTGGCGGTCAGCCGGATGAGCACCGAGACGGCGCCGTAGCTTCTCGTCCCCGGCTCTGCGAAGAACCGGTCGGCGACCTCGCGCTGCACCATCACGCACCAGCGCTCGACCAGCGGCAGCCCGTCCAGGGACTCAACCACCACAGGAGTCGCGACCTGGTACGGAAGGTTCGCGACGAGCTTGGTCGCCGGCGGCTCGAGCGCCGCGAGAGGAAGCGCCAACGCGTCTCCGAAGACGAGATCCACGTTTTCGTGCCCGGCGACAGCGTCACGGAGGTGGGGCTCGAGGCTCCGATCGAGCTCGACCGCATGGACATGCGCGACCCGCTGCGCCACGTAGCGCGTCAGAACGCCGAGCCCGGCGCCGATCTCGAGGACGACGTCCTCCGGGGAGAGTGCCGCGAGGCGGCCGGCGACTCCGAGGATGTTGTCGTCGATGAGGAAGTGCTGGCCGAGCTCACGGTTCGGCGTCACCGGAGAGCGGCTCACGGGAGCTCGAAGGCCTCCGCCGCGTTCGACTCGATCTGCCTGCCGAGCTCCTCGACATCCTCGCCCCGCGCCTCCGCGAGCATCGTGTACGTATGGACAACGTTGGCTGGCTCGTTCGGCCGCCCACGCACCGGCTGGGGAGCCAGGTAGGGGCTGTCGGTCTCCGCGAGCAGACGGTCAGCCGGGACACGCTCCGCTGCCCACCGGAGCTCTGGCGCCTTGGGATAGGTGACATTGCCGGCGAAGGAGACGTACCAACCGGACTCGAGCGCCGGCTCGAGCAGGGCCGTCGACGAAAAGCAGTGCAGGACGACGCGCGTGTCCGGCGCGAGGTCGCGCAGGATGTCGAGGGTTTCCTCGTCAGCGGCCCTCGTGTGGACGACTAACGGCTTCTCGAGCGCTTCCGCAAGCCCGACCTGCGCCCGGAAGAGCTCGGACTGGCGGTCGTGTGGCGCGTAGTCCCGGAAGTGGTCGAGACCGGTCTCACCGACCGCCACGGCCCGGGGATGCCCCAGGAGCTCGCGCAGCTCGCCGAGCTCCTCCTCCCAGGATTCACCCGCCTCGTGCGGATGAAGCCCGAGCGCCGCGAAGACGCCTTCGTGTCTGTCGGCGAGCTCGAGCGCGCGGCGGCAGGATGGAATCGTCGTCCCGACCGTGACGACTCGGGTCACGCCGGCTTCCCGGGCCCGAACGAGCGCCCCGTCCGCGTCGTCGAGCGCGTCCAGGTGCGCGTGCGTGTCGATCACGCGGCGGCGGCCCGTTCCATCCGCTCGAGCTCGTCGGCGACGACCTCGTCGACGTCGAGCTTGCGGAAGAGCGGCACGGGCTCCGCCAGCTTCTGCCCCGGCTCGAGCTCGCTGGGCGCCCACTTTCCGACCCAACTCTCGTAGTCCCCGGTGAGCACCTCGTGCGTGCCTCCGGCCTCGGCCTCGGTCCGGAGCTCGAGCGGCCCCGCGATCCAGCCCTCGTATCCCAGCAGCTCGTGGAGGCGCTGGCAGGAGAAGGGGAGAAAGGGCGTCAGAAGCGTTTTCAAGTTGTCGACGCAGCGAAGTGCGACGTAGAGCACGGTCGCCGCGCGCTCCGGGTCGGTCTTGATCGTTGTCCAGGGCGCCTGCTCGCTTGTGTACTGGTTGGCGCGAGCCGCTAGTCGCATCGACTCGCCGAGCGCAGCCTTGAATCGTGCTCCCTCGATGTGGTCGCCCACGTCGGCGAACCCCTGCTCGACCGCATCCAGGACGTCACGATCGGCCCCGGTCAGCTCCCCAGGCTCCGGCACCGCCCCAAAGTTCCGGTGCGCATTTGTGAGCGTCCGGTTCACGAGATTTCCCCACGTCGCAACGAGCTCGTCGTTGTTCCGGCGTACGAACTCCGCCCACGTAAAGTCCGTGTCCTGCGACTCCGGTCCGGCGGCGGTCAGGAAGTAGCGAAGCGAGTCCGGGTCGTAGCGCGACAGGAAGTCCTGCACGTAGATGACGACGTTCCGGCTCGAGCTGAACTTCTTGCCCTCCATGGTGAGGAACTCGCTGGCGACAACGTTCCAGGGGAGCTGGAGGTCACCGCGGCATGCTCCCACCTCGCCGCCGGAGCCGTAGCCCATGAGCATGCTCGGCCAGATGATCGTGTGAAAGACGATGTTGTCCTTGCCCATGAAGTAGAAGTGGCGCGCGTCCGCGTTCTGCCACCAAACGCGCCACGCATCGGGCTCGCCACGGTTCGCAGCCCACTCCACGCTCGCAGAGAGGTAGCCGATCACGGCGTCGAACCAGACGTAGATCCGCTTATCGTCGCGCTCGGCGTAGCCCGGGACCGGAATCGGGACGCCCCAGTCGAGATCGCGGGTGATCGGCCGGGGCTTCAGCTCTCCGAGGAGATTCAGCGAGAACCGGCGCACGTTAGGACGCCAGTGCTCCTGCTTCCCGATCCACTCGGCGAGGCGCTCCGCGAACGCAGGCAGGTCGAGGAAGAGGTGCTCCGTCTCGCGAAACACCGGAGGCTGCCCGTCCGTCCGGGAACGCGGGTCGATCAGATCCGTCGGATCGAGCTGGTTGCCGCAGTTGTCGCACTGGTCCCCGCGCGCCTCCTTGTAGCCGCAGATAGGGCAGGTACCTTCGATGTAGCGGTCGGGCAGGGTGTGCCCCGTCGTCGCGGAGAAGGCGCCCATCGCCGTCTGCTCGATCACGTAGCCCTTCTCGTAGAGCGTCTTGAACATGTCCTGGACGACGTGGTAGTGGTTTTCCGTTGTCGTCCGCGTGAAGAGGTCGTACGAAAGGCCCAGGTGCCGGAGGTCGTTGCGGATCACCTCGTTGAACCGGTCGGCGAGCTCCCCCGGCGAGACGCCCTCCCGGTCGGCCGCGACCATGACCGGCGTGCCGTGCTCATCCGTCCCGCTCACCATGAGGACGTCGTTTCCTTTGAGCCGGTGGTAGCGGGCAAAGGTGTCAGCCGGCACGCCGAAACCGGCCACGTGGCCGATGTGCCGCGGCCCGCTTGCATAGGGCCAGGCGACCGCGACGAGGATACGTTCGGGAGTGTCCTGCATCGGTCGAATCTTACGGGCCGCCCTGCTTGGCTCCGGGCCGTTTCCGAACGGATGGTGCAGGGCAGCTGGACGTCGTGGGCAGCCTCGCGGAGCTGGCAGGAACGAGAACCACAGGCATCGTCAGGCATATCGATGAGCTGGGTCGCATCGTGATTCCGATCGAGATCCGGAAGCGGCTCGGCATCGGCGAGAAGGATCCGGTGGAGATCTCGGAACACGGCGACACGATCTTGCTCGAGAAGCCGCACTCGGTCTGCGTCTACTGCGGGAGCGGGCAGAAGCTCGGAGAGCATCGCGGCCGGTCCGTCTGCCGCTCCTGCATCCGCGGGCTCTCCCGGGCCTAAACGATCCGTCTAAAGCGAGTCGCGGTAGAGCCGATTCTTCGAGAGCCCTGTCAGCCGAGCCACGATGTCCGCGGCGCGGCGGCGCGGGATTCCCCCCTCGACGAGTTCCGAGACGACCGCGGAGGCTTCGAGCTCGTCCGCCTTGGGTTGCGGCGCACCCGGGCCGACCACGAGCGTGATTTCACCCTTCGGCGCCTCCGTGAAGCGGGCCGCGACCTCGGCGGCCGAGCCGCGCACGATCTCCTCGAAGCGCTTCGTTAGCTCGCGGCACACTGCGACTGGGCGCGAGGGCTCTGCGGCGGCGAGGCTGGCCAGGCTCGCCGGCAGCCGCCGGGGCGACTCGAAGGCGACTGTCGTCCCCTCCGGCAGTTCGGCCCAGAGCCGGGTAAGCGCGTCCTTGGCCCGCGGCAGATAGCCGAGGAAGGTGTACCGCTCGCCGACGAGACCGCTCGCCACGAGCGCCGTCTCGACGGCCGAGGGCCCGGGGAGGACCGTGACGGGAACCCCGTGGTCGATCGCGGCCGCGATCAGGCGGGCGCCGGGATCGTTGACGCCGGGAAGGCCGGCGTCGCTTGCGAGCGCCACCTTCTCCCCGGCCTGGAGGCGCGGCACGATCTCGGCCGTTCGCGCGGCCTCGTTATGGCGGTGAAAGCTCACCAGTCGGGCGGAAACGCCGTGCCGGTCGAGGAGAACCCGGGTCCGCCGGGTGTCCTCGCAGAAGACGACGTCCGCCTCGCCGAGCTCCCTGAGCGCTCGAAGCGTCACGTCCTCGAGGTTCCCGATCGGTGTCGGGCAGACGACAAGCATTAGGGGGTCGAGGCGGCGTCGGCCGCCTCGAACCCGACCAAGCCTGCCCCGATCAGCCCCGCCTCGACGCCAAGCACGGCGAGCTCGATCCGGACCTGGTCTCGGGCGGGCGCGAGGGCGGTCTCGGCAACGACCTCCCGCGCCGGCTCGAGCAGGAACCGGCCCGCGCGGGCAAAGCCACCGCCGAGGACGACGACCTCCGGGTTGAAGATGTTCACGTAGCTTGCGATCCCGACGCCGAGGCGCGAGCCGACGCGCTCGATCACCTCGCGGGCGTCTCCCGCCGACGCCGCTGCAAGCTCGACCGCGAGCTTTGCGTCGATCTCCTTGCCGGCGGCTGCGGCACGCCCGAGGTCTCCATCTGGTCGCTGCGACGCTGTCTCCCGCGCGAGCCGCTCAGCGGCCGTACCGGAGGCGTAGGCCTCCAGGTGGCCCGTGCCGGGGCACGTGCCCTGACAGGGTGGCCCGTCAAAGTTCATGGTCATGTGGCCCAGCTCGGCGGCGCCCCCTGCGAAACCACGATAGAGCTTTCCGTTCAGGATCAGCCCACCGCCGACACCTGTGCCGAGCGTCAGCATCACCATGTGGTCGCTCCCCCGCCCCGCGCCGAGCGCGTGCTCGGCCACAGCAGCGGCGTTCGCGTCGTTCTCGATCGTCACCGGCAGCCTCACCCGTTCGGCGATCCGGTCGCGGAGGTCGACCCCTTCAAGCGGGATGTTCACCGAGGACTCCGCGCGGCCGGTGCGCTGGTCGATCAGCGACGGAACTCCCAGAGCGATGCCCACCACGGCATCGTTCACGAGCTCCTCGACGGCGATCTCGATTTGGGCCAGCACCGCTTCCTCGCTCGAGGTGTCGGTGGCCCGGACCTTCCGTTCGACGACTACGCCCTCACGGTCGATCAGCCCGGCGAGGAGCTTCGTCCCGCCGAGGTCCATGCCGATGACGTACTCGTCTGCCACTTGGTGAACCGGATAGGGACTCCAGGCCCGCGGCTACCATAACCCGTCCCGTGCCCAGCAAGGACAAGCCGTACAAGGTCTACCGAGGCGGGCGCACCAAAGGCCCGATCAAGCCGATTCCAAAGGAGTCGCCGCGCCGCGACCCTGCGCCCGCCGGGGACGGGGTCGGCTACGACGGGGCGTACGCGCCCACGCCAAAGAAGCGCCGGCGTTGGGGACGCAAGGTCGCAGCCTTGCTCGTCCTCGTAATCGTGCTCGCGATCGTGTGGGGAATCCTGGGCTTCCTCGCCTTCCGAAGCGGCGTCAAGGACGCCAACGCGCGCCTCGACCCGGAGGCGAAGGCTGCATTGGCGCCGCAAGAAGGCTCGCTCCTCTCGAACCCGACCAACGTGCTCCTGCTCGGCGCCGACGTCGGAAGCAAGAGCCGCGCGGGGTCAGGGAACGGCCGCTCCGACTCGATCATGCTCATCCACACCGATCCCGACGAGCACCGGCTGGCGCTCCTCTCGATCCCGCGCGACCTCCGCGTCACGATCCCGGGCCGGGGGGAGGACAAGGTGAACTCGGCCTATTCGAACGGTGGTCCTGCCCTCGCGATCAAGACGATTGCGAACCTGACTGGGCTGCCCGTCAACCACGTCATGATCGTCGACTTCAAGTCCTTCGGCGAGGTCGTCGACGCGATCGGCGGTGTCACGATCACCGTGAAGAAGCCGATCCTCTCGAGGTTCGAGTGCCCGTACACGGCGGAGCGCTGCGCCAGCTGGAAGGGCTATCGCTTCCGCAAGGGGGAGCAGGAAATGAACGGCCACCGCGCGCTCGTCTACGCCCGTGTCCGCAAGAACGAGCTGAATCCCGCCGAAAGCGACTTCAGCCGCGCCGAGCGCCAGCAGCAGGTCGTCCAGGCGATCTCCGACAAGACCGTGGGCTTCTGGGGGTATCTGCACATGCCGCTGGTCGGGGATGATCTCGTCAAGCCGCTCGCGACCGACCTCTCAGCGGGGGAGTTCGTTCAGCTCGGGTGGGTGAAGTTCCGCGCGCCTTCCAGCCAGACGCTGAAGTGCCACCTCGGTGGAACGCCTTCGATCGTGGGTGGTGCGTCCGTGATCCTGGGAAGCGAGGACAACGCCAGCGTTCTGTCGATGGTGACGGGCGAGAGCGCCCCGCAGCCGCCCCCGCCGGGTAGCCCCTTCAACCCAGGCTGCCGCGTCGGTGGCTAGGCCTCGGCCGCCTTCTTCTCTGGCTTGTCAGGCTTTTTCTTCTCGTCCGACTTGCTCTCGGAGGGCGAGCTCTCCGCGGAGGAGCTGTCCCCGTCCCTAGCGGTGTCGCGTTTGCGCCCGCCGCGGCCGTAGTCCGTCGAGTAGAAGCCCGACCCCTTGAAGTGGATCGCGGCCGGATACAGGACCTTGACGAGGGGCGCCTCGCCGCAGATCTGACACTCTTCCGGGGGCGGATCGCTCATCCGCTGGAAGAGTTCGAAGGTGTGGCCGTTGGGGCAGCGGTACTCGTAAGTCGGCATATACAGGAAGGAAAAAAGGGCCGGGTTTGCGGGAAAAGATGCTACCAGGCGGCCCTGCCGGCATCGGCACTCCGGACTCGAAAGTGCCAGCGTCTGTGAAGCGTCGTCACCGCCTCGCCGAGCGGGTCTCCCTCGACCCTCATCACGCGGCCGTGGCAGCCCTCACCGGCGCGCTCGGCGGCTTCCTGGTCGCCCGAATCCACGCCTGGCCCCCCAACGAGGACGAGGCGCTCGCGTTCTTCATCTCGGGACGGCCGCTTCGTGAGCTGCTGCAGACGGTCGTGCAGGAGCGCGGCGGGGCGCCGCTTCACTTCCTCCTTGCCCATCTCGCGGGCTTCGTGTCCCCCGGGCTCACGAGCCTCCGCCTCGTGTCGGTCGCTTGTGCGGTCGCTTCCGTCCCTGCGATCGCAGCTTTGGTCGGTCGCCTCGCAGGCAGGCCAGTCGCGCTCGTCGCGACGATCCTGGTGACGACGAGTTGGATGCTGCTCTTCCACGGCGTCTTCGGGCGCATGTACGCGCTCTTCCTGCTGACGTCAACGCTCTCGTTCCTCGCGCTCCTGGGGGCCCTCGAGCGAGGAGACCGCCTGCGCTGGGCTGCGTGGGTGATCGCCACGCTGGCGGTCGTCGCCTCGCACCCCTTCGGCGTCTTCGTCCTCGCAACGCAGGCGGGTTTCGTGCTCGTTCGGTGGCGCCGGGAGCGGGTCTCACTGCTCGCTGCCGGCATGTCGCTCCTCGCCGTCGCCGTCCTGGCGACGCCGCTCTGGCTCGGCTATGCCCGACTCTCCGAGCGCTACAGGTCGGCGCCGGACGAGGATCGGGGCGGGCTGGGACCGACGGAGCTGGCGAGGTACGTGCGCCGAGTCCTCGGCGATTTCTCGGTCGGCTGGACTCCCGGCTTCCTGCTCGTCCTGGTCGCGGCCGGGCTCGGTCTCGCCGTGCTCGCCCGGACTAGACCCCGCGCCGCCGTGCTCGCGGCGATCGTGGTGCCGCTGGCCGCGCTCGACCTCATCGTCGGACGGGTCTTCGGCACCACCCAGGCGGGGACGCGGCACCTTATCTTCGCTCTCCCCTTCTTCGCGATGCTCGTGGCGGCAGGGCTCTTGAGGACCGTTCCCCCAAGGGTTTTCGCCGTCGCCTTGGCGGGGTTGGTCTCTGCCCAGCTTGCCTGGGCGTGGGAGGTCACGCCGGCGCTCTTCGCCGGTGAGGACCCCGTTCGGGTCTCCTCTCGCGCTCGGGCCGCCGATTGGCTTGCCGCCCGGGCACGCTCCGACGACGTCCTCTTTGCGTTCGACCCTCTTTATCTCGGCGCCTGGGAGCGCGGCGCTCCCTACGAGGACGCGACGCTCGTCCCCCGCATCGACCCCGGCCTCATGAGCTCAACGCTCGAAGACGAAGGCGAGGAGCTCGGGCGCGGCGTCTGGGTTCTCGACGCGAGCAGCCCCGACGAGCTGCCGGAGAGACTCTCGATCGCCGAGCGCTCACCGGGCCCGGAGTTCGAGGCCCGTGCGTTCGGGCCGTTCCTGGTTGTCAGGACGATCGCGCCGGTCAAGAGCCCGGCGAAGTTCCTCGACTACACCATCCGCGTCGAGCGGCTCGGTGAAGAACTGCGCGTGGCGAGCGCGCACGACACGCGCCTCGCGGTCGAGGCTGCGCTAGCCCGGGTCAGGGGGAGCTGAGCGCTCCGCGGAGTCCCTCGATGTTCGAGCGAAGGTAGTACTCAACCTCGGTGCCCACCGGAGGACGAGCAGTCGCCAGGATGGTTTCGAGCACGCGGGCCGCTTCCTCCAACACGTTTGGGGGATTGCTGAACGGCCCGCCGACCCGTACGACGAGCCATCCTCCCGGGTACGTCTGCACGTCGACACCGGGGCCGAGCGCCTCCGAAACCCGCCGCTTGTCGATGAAATAATCGCTCGGTATGGCCACGAAGAGCGCACCTGGCTCTCGCGGCACGCGGTCGATCGCACGACGTATGACCGACGCCTCGACGGGCGGAAGCGTCGTCGCCCGTGCCGACTCGGGCAGCGCGGCGAGGAAGAGAGGCGAGTAGGGAAACAGGACGTCGCCCTGCCGCACGTTCCGACGGACGAATTCTGCAGGCGCGACGACGCGATCGCCACCCAGCGCCAAGTCCCTTGATCCCCCACCGAGGATGACGTCGAGGCGGTCGCGCGGGTCCGGACGCCGCCGGCAGGCGCTACCACCGCCAGGGCGGCGACGACGACGAGAGCGGCCGTCGAGACCAGGAAGCCGCGCTCTCCGAGCCTCCCGACGGCAGCGCCGACGAGCGCCGCCCAAAGCGGCAAGAGGAACACGAGATGCCGCGGAGAGAGCGCCGGGTCGGCTTCGGTGGTCGCGATCGCGAGCAGGATGGGCGGCGTGACGAACACGATCGCCGCCAGGAGGCCTAGAGACGGCTCCCTCCGGGCGACGAGGACGAGGCCGGCGGCCCCAAGGAGGACGAAGACGACGACGAGAGGGCCGTGACCCCCCGCGAACGATCCGAGCGCCCGCGTGATTTGGGACCACGCCCGTCCCGGGGAGGCGAGCCGCTCCCCGCCGCCGACCCCGACCGAGTAGCGCTCGGCCAGGCGCAGGTTCGCCACCACGAACGGGACGCCGAGGAGCCCGACCGCGATGACGGGCGCGGCGCGCCGGATCCCGCGACCGCGCCAGAGAACGGCCGCGACCAGGCCCTCGGCGGCCAGGAGAATCGCTCCGTAAGGATGGACCGCCGGCAAGAGTGCGGCAGCCGCTGCAGCTGACAGGGCCGACCCGACCGTTTGCCGTCTCAATGCGACCACGAACAGGTCGAGAGCAAGCGCGGCTACAGCTCCGAGAAGGGCGTACATCCGCCCGAAGCTCCCGTAGACGCCGAGCACGGTCGAGGTTGCGGCGATGATTGCGGCCGCCCCGCCGGCAACAGGCCCGGCGAGCCGGCGGGCAAGGTCGTACGTGAGGAGGACGGTGGCGAGCGCGAAGACCACGGAGAGCCATCGAAGCGCGCCCGGCGACGTGTCGGCGACGAGGGCAAAGTGGGCGAGGACGAAGTGGAGCGGCGATCCGCCGCGCTCCGTGATGACCGTGTCGACGACCTCGCCGAGCGGGCGAACCGACACGAGGCCGGCCACCGCCTCGTCTTCGACCAGCGGCTTCGATCCGACGGCGGGGGCGAGCCTTGCTAGCAGGAACCCGGCGGCGCCGGCCAG
>CAVTTI010000032.1:0-8974 GCA_963737615.1 uncultured Actinomycetes bacterium
CCTTCCTTGTCCTAGGAGTGATCCCGCTTTGTTTCTCTTAGCTAGGCAGCGGAGCGGGAGAGAGATCGCCGACTAGCTCGCAGGCTTGCGCGCGATCGGAAACACGAGAATCGACAGCGTGTCGGCGCGGGCCATGAAGAGTTCGACAGTACGGCCGGGATCGGACGGCGTCAAGGCCCGGCCGCGGTGTTCGTCGCGGCGTTAGAGGTTGACCGGCCTACCCTCCGCAGCCGAACGGTAAAGCGCGTCGATCGCTCGCGCTTGACCCAACGCGTCTTCGCGGCCCAGAAGCGGCTCCGCCTTACCTCGGATGGCGTCGCTCATGTTCTCGAGCTGAAGCCGGTAGGAGTCCGCCCGCTCTACCGCAATTTCGTCCGCGCCGCCGGCAGTCCGGAGCTCGATCACGGGCCTCCGGCAGTGCCAGGGATCGTCGAGGAAGAGTGAGCCGTCCTCGCCGATCGCCTCGAACTCGTCGCGTTCCGGGAGCACCAGGCCCGAGTCGAATTGCGCCAGCACATCACCCTGCAAGCGCATCGTCCCGACGAACAGCTCGTCAACTCCGCTTTCGCTCGGCACCTGCTCGCCGTAGACCTGCTCGGGCTCGCCTCCGAGCAACCGTGCGCCGCTGACGCAGTAGCAGCCGACATCCATCAGCCCGCCACCGTCGAGAGACGCGTCCAGGCGCACGTTCCCGGCCTCGGCAAGCGGGAAGCTAAACGCCGTGCGCACGAGCCGCAGGCGGCCGATCGCACCCCCGCCGACGAGCTCCTCGAGCTTCGCGGTCTGCGGATTGTGGCGGTACATGAACGCCTCCATGAGGAGGCGTTCCGACTGCTCTGCCACGTCGAAGGCCCGTTCGACATCCTCGGGCCGGCGGCTAAGTGGCTTCTCGCAGAGGACATGCTTGCCCGCCTCCAGCGCACGCATCGACCACTCGACGTGGAGTGAGTTGGGCAGGGAGATGTACACGGCCTCGACGTCGGGGTCGGCCAGCAATTCCTCGTAGCTCCCGTAGGCGCGCTCGATGCCGCGCTCGCGCGCGTAGGCCTCCGCGCGTGCGGCGTCGCGGCTCGCGACAGCGATGACGTCGACTCGGTCGGACTCGGCCGCACCGGCGAGCAGTTTGTCGTTGATGTTTGCCGTCGACAGGAAGCCCCAGCTGACCGTGCCGCTCATCCCCATGCCGGTTCCGCGACGGGCCGGAAGGCGGCCTCAAGGATGCGGTGGTTCCGCGGTCGAGTGATGACGAAGAGCACGACCTCCGCCACGTTTTCTGGCGTCATCATTCCCGCCAGCGCCGGCATGTCGGGCGTGCGGCCGCGGCCCATCGCGAAGTCCGTTGCGACGCCGCCGGGGCACACGTTCGAGCAACGGACGCCCTGCTCGCGCAACTCGTGGTCCAGAGCACGGGTGAAGCCGACCTGGGCGAACTTCGAGGCGCAGTAAACGGCTTCGAGGGGAAGGCCGCGCCGGCCCGCCTCGGACGCAAGCGTGACGATGTCGGCCGCGTCGCTCTCGAGCAGGTGAGGGAGCGCCGCCCGGACGGCGTAGAGGGTGCCCTTCACGTTCACGTCGATCATCTCCTCCAGCTGGTCGGCCGGCAGGTCGAGGAACGGGCCGTACGCTCCCACGCCGGCGTTGGCGACGAGAATGTCGATTCCTCCGAAGCGCTCTACGGCTTCAGCCGCAAGGGCCTCGAGGTCTTCCGGTCGCCTGACGTCGCAGGCACGCGCCACCGTGCCTGCCAGACCGAGGTCATCGCCACTTCGCGACGCCAGGGCGAGGCGGACTCCCTCCGCCGAAAGTGCGCGCGCAACTGCGGCGCCGATGCCTCGACTTGCTCCCGTGACCAGGGCCACTTTGCCTGCGAGCGCTCTCATGCTTCCTCCAACGGTCGTAGGGATAGACCGGCGTGTGCGATGGCCTGGTGTGCGAGCCGCTCGTCCTCTTCGCCCGGAAGGCCACTCACCCCGATCGCACCGACGCGGCGGCCATCGTCGAACGCAGCGACACCACCTTTGAAGAAGGTGAAGAACGGGTCGAAGCTCGCCCGCTCGACCGGGTCGTCCGCCACCTTCGCGGCAAGCTCCCTCGTGGAGCACGCGTCGCTGCGTGCCGCCGTGTAGGCCTTCCTCTGGGCATTCAGTCGCGTGTCCGGAGCGGCCCCGTCCATCGTGGCCGCCGCAACCAACTCGCCGTGGTCGTCCGCGACATAGACCGAAACCGGCCCGGGCGCGTTTTCAACGACAGCCGCCACCATTGCTTGCGCGTGCTGGAGCTTCATGCGCATCGATTTCGAGTCATGAGGCGGCCTCCCCATCGAAGTACCGTTCGGCCAGGCGCCACGCAGCCTTGCCGCACTGCGCGCCGATTCTCCGTCCACCGAAGTCGTCCGGCGACACGTGGATCCCCATATAAAGACGAGATATGCCCGCAGCATCCGCGGCGTCGAAGTACGTCGCCCATTGCAAGGTGAGGTCCTCGCTCGGGCCCTGCTCGATCTTGAGCGAGCCGGCGGGGACAGGCACCTCGTACAGGCCTCCCGGGAAGTAGGAGCTTCCGGTGAAGGCCGTGAGAACTTCTGCTGCCGCGCGGCTGAAGGTGCTGTGCCCGGAGATGTAGCCTGAGAAAGCGGGGGTGACGAATGTGGGGAGCTGGTAGGGCACCCAATCCACCGCGGGGATCCAGCTGACCCCGCTGTGTCCGGCGGTCGGATCCTCCGGAGCGCCGGCCCAGGCGCGGATGGCGATCTCGCCCACGCGATCCGCCAGCTTCGCATGACGCTCACCCGGGGCACTCGAGGCCCGCGTGACCACCTCGATGAGGCCGGGTACGAGGGGAAGGCCGTCCGGATCATAAGCCGGGCCGCTCCGATCGCTCGATTGGCCCTTGCCTCCCATGTAGCGGATCATCGAGATGGGCCGCGCCGAATCGTAGTAGCCCTTCGTCCCCCAAGCCGCGACGGCAGCGTCGTGGACGGCCCCGTTGAGCGCGAAGTAGAGCTTCACGTCCCACTCGAGCCGGTCGACCGCCGGGCCGTGGCCTCCGATCCGGAGCCCTAGCCCGGGCGAGTCAGAGACTTCGTTCGCGAGCGTATTCCAGTGGCCGGGCGGGGTCTCCGACTTGGGGCCGTCGGCCCAGAACTCGGCCAGGACGCGTTCGAAGTCCCCGCGAGGAACGACGTTCGGAGCGTAGGCTCGGCCGGTTGCCGGGTTGACGTCGTGGCCGTCGCCGTCGTTTGTCCCCAGAGTGTTGCCGCCGAGAGCGGCCGGCCCGACGTCGAGGATGGCGCCGTCGTCGGGCTCGAGACCGCTGCTGTAGCGGATAACTGCGACCGCCGCCTCCTTGAAGTCCGCGTCTGATGACGGATCTCCGAGACGCGGGACAGGACCTGGGTCGAGGGGGAGCCCCTCGGAGGATCTGGGCAGCGCGAACCCGGCGACGTGCCCCCAGTGCGAGCCGATGAAGGTCTGCACCTTGCCGGGCACCGGGATGCCGTTCTGCGCCACGATCTTGGCGAGAGCGAGCGGCTGCCAACGGTTCGGGTCGCGCATCTCCGTACCCGGCTCCTCTACGACTAGGGGCGCGTTGACCGGCTTGTAGTCGGGATTGAGGTACCGCAGGGCTTCGTGGGCCCCGTCATTACGCCCGTACGCGATCACCCCCGCCGCGATGCGGTTCCCGAGGGCCGCCGGAGAGTCGCCCTCCGTTGTCGTGTAGTCGATCCGATAGCAGAGCGACTCCATGGTCGACGTGAGCTCGTCGAACGTCTCCTGCAGGCCCGACGCCAGGGCATAGCGGTATAGGAGGACTCGGTAGGCCGCGTAGCTGATCGCCGCCTCGCGCGCTTCCTGTATGTCCTCGGACTGGAGCTTCTCGTCCAAGAAGTAGCCCTCCGCGTCAGGGTCGTAGGCAGCCCAGGCGTCCCACATCGCCGCGGAGGTATGGAACAGGTTCCGGGCGTGCACGGTCGGGGCGGGAGTGTCGCGCCTGATCGCGTCCAGAAGCGCCTCGTTCCAGACCCGGGCGACCGAATGTCCCTTGAGGTCACGGCGCTTGCAGTCCTTCAGGACGTAGGAGTCGGAGCCGCCGGACCCGAAGCAGCCGGTCGTCGAGACCGCCACCGCTGCGATCACAAGGAAAAGAGAGATCGCGCGGATCACGACGGCGCCTTCACCTCGAGCAGCTGGTTCGCCTCGACATCGGTCAGTCGCGTCTCCTGCCCGTCCGGCCAGCGCACCGCCAGCTCGCGCACCTCGGCGGCGCCTCCGAGCCCGAAGTGGGCGCGGGGATCCTCGGACGAGAGATAGCTGCTCCCCGCATGCAGCTCACGGCGCAGCTTCCGGCCGTCCGGGAGCACCGCGGTTATCTCCGCGCCCGGGTGGAACCCGTCGAGCTGTACCTCGAGCCAGCCTCCGCCCACGTGTTCGTTCTCGAGCAAGACGAGGCTCCCGCCCACCGAGCCGACGGCGACGTCGAGATCTCCGTCGTTGTCGTAGTCGGCCGCTGCACTCCCGCGCGCGAGGAGGGGCCCGACCTCGTCCAGGCCGATCTCGCCGCCGAGGTCCTCGAAGCGACCGACCGTTCCCTGGGCGGTCAGGTCGCCGAACACCTGGATTAGCTGTTTGTCCCCGGCGAGGTCCGTGACCGGGATCTCGCCGTTGACGACGACGAGGTCGAGGTCGGTATCGAGATCGAGGTCTGCCCAGGAAACACCCCAGCCTGTGGAGCCACCCAGGTCGACCCCCAGGTCGGCACGCATGTCGTCGAAGGACGGGTCGTTCTCGTCCGGGGGCTTGCTGCGGAAGACTCCGTGCACCTGCTGCCGCGCGTTCGTGACGAAGATGTCGGTGCGCCCGTCGCCGTCATAGTCTCCGCCTGCGATTCCCATCCCCGCGTTCGGGTCGGCGACCCCAGCCGCCGCCGCGCGCTCCTCGAAGCGGAACCCGAGGCCGGCCGGGTCGGCGTCGGCTCCCCCGGGCCAGGCGACGTTCTCGTACAACCGGTTGGGATTCGTGTCGTTGGCGACGTAGATGTCGAGGTCCCCGTCACGCTCGAAGTCCGAGAAAAGGACGCCCAGCCCGTATCCGAAGCTCGCCACCTCGAGGCCGGCCTCCCTACCGACCTCGCGAAACGTCGCGTGGTCACCCTTCCCGGTGCCCTCGTTCAGGAATAGAAGATCGCGAACGCCGAGATAGGTCTGAGGAAAGCCCTGGGTCGCCTCCGGGAGAGGACCGTTCAGGTCCGCATAGCCGGCGACAAGGAGATCGGGGAGGCCGTCACGGTTCACGTCCCCGACCGCGGCGCCGGAGTGCCAGCCGTAGACACCGACTCCGGCCGAACGGGCGCCCTCGGTGAACGTGCCGTCACCGTTGTTCCAGAGGAGCACGCTCTGGCGCAGAGTCGTGACGTAGAGATCCGTATGACCGTCGAGGTCGAGGTCGGCGGCAACGCACCCGTTCCCGCGGACGGCCAGGTCGGCGCCCGCCTCGGAACTGACGTCGGTGAACTTGCCTTCCACGTTGTGGAATAGGGCGGTGCGCGGCAAGCCTCCGTTGTCCTCCCAGCGGCTGACCTCACGCTCGGCGTACGAGTTCACGGCGAAGAGGTCGAGCCAGCCGTCCTCGTCGTAGTCGAGCCAGCAGATCCCGCCCCCCAGCATGGCCCCCGGGTCCGCCGAGACCTCCCAGTGAAAGACGCCTTGCTGGAAGTCCAACCCGACCGAATGGGCTACGTCCGTCAGCTCGAGCGGGTGCGGCGGCCCCTGGGACGACCGAGACTCGCTCTCGTCGTCGGCAGAGCCGAACAGGCAGCCCGCCGAGACGAGCGCCGTGACAACGAGGATGGTCCCGAGCCGGATCAGGACAGCTCGTCGCACGCGGCCAACCCGCCAGCGGTCAGAGGACGCCGCGCGCCGCTCGACGGCGTTTTGCGTACGCGTCGACGAGCACCGCTCCGAGTAGGACGAGGCCGGTGATGACGAACTTCGTCCCCGAGGCGAGACCGAGAAGGTCCATCCCATTCTGGATCGAGGCGATGACCAGGGCGCCAAGGAGCGCCGTGACGACGCGACCGACGCCGCCGAACAAGCTGGTGCCGCCGATCACCGCCGCAGCGATGACGAGGAGGAGCAGGTTGCCGCCTCCGGTGTTGGTCGCAACCGAGCGGAGCCGGGACGCCAGCATGATGCCGCCGACGCCCGCCATGAAGCCGCTGATCATGAACACGGCGATACGGACGCGGTCGACGTCGATTCCGGCGCGGCGGGACGCTTCAGCACTGCCGCCGACCGCGTAGACGTGCCGGCCGAACCGCGTCCGCGAGGCGATGAACGACCAGAAGACGAGCAGGATCAGGAGGATGACCACCACTTTGGGAACTCCCCGGTCCTTGTTGACATACCAGACCGCGGCAAACGTGACTGCCGCGAGCCCGACGGTCTGCAGCACCGTCACCACGACCGGCTTCGCGTACAGCCCGCTCGCACGTCGTGTCCGAGCGTTCTGAAGCTGTGCGAGCGCGTACGCGGCCACGATCACGACGGCGACCACCCAGCCCGCAGTGACGCTCAGGAAGTCGTTTGCGATTCCCACGGCCGTCTCGTCCTGGATCCTGATCGTCCCGACCGACGAGGCCTGGGTGGTGAGGATCAGGACGACTCCCGACCAGATCAGCAGCCCGGCGAGCGTGACGACGAACGACGGCACTCCGGCCTTCGTGATCACGAGTGCCTGCACGAAGCCGATCGCAGTCGTGACGAGGAGGGCGGCGATAATCGCGGCCCACCAGGGCCACCCGGGGTCCTCCGGCCGCAGGAGAAGCGTCATTACGACGCCGCCGACCGCGCTCACGAAGGCCACCGACAGGTCGATCTCGCCGATCAGAAGGACGAACACAACGCCGATCGCGATCGTCGCGATCGCAGCCATCTGCAGCAGCAGGTTCGTGAAGTTGCGCTCGGTGAGGAACGTGTCGTCGAGGAGGCCGAAGACCACCACGATGATCCCGAGCCCGAGGATGATCGGGAGTGAGCCTAGCTCGCCGGCCCGGATTCCTTGCCACCAGAGGCGAACGTATCCGGACAGGCTCGCGCCCGACACGTCGTCCGCGAGCGCGTCGGCGGCTACCGGCGCCACCCGGGCGGCGGTCGGGTCGGAGCCGGGGTCGGCCTCGATCGGTGGCTCGGTTGTCATGCCTCGGTCGTCTCTGCGTCCTGCATTCCTGGAACGTGGTCGAGCGTGCCGGCAGTGATGGCGTGCACGACCTCTTGTTGGGATGTCTCCGCTACCTTCAGCTCTGCCACACGCTGTCCGAGACGGAGCACCGTGATCCGGTCGGCGGACTCGAACACGTCGTGCAGGTTGTGCGTGATCATCACGACTCCCAACCCTCGCTCGGCCAGGCGGCGGACGAGATCCAGCACCTGGCGGGTCTGGGCCACCCCGAGGGCTGCGGTTGGCTCGTCGAGGATCACCAGCCTCGAGTCCCACATGACCGACTTTGCGACGGCGACTGCCTGCCGCTGCCCGCCGGACAGGCCGGCAACCGTCTGGCGAACCGACTTGAGCGTCGTGACCGAAAGGCTATCCAGTGTCTCGCGCGAGGAACGCTCCATGCTCGACTCGTCGAGCACGACACCGGCACGAATCCGCTCCCGGCCCAGGAACATGTTGGCCACGACGTCGAGGTTGTCGGCGAGCGCGAGGTCCTGGTAGACGACCTCGATGCCGAGCTTGGCCGCGTCACGCGGGCCGTGGATGTTTACGTGCTCGCCCTCGTAACGCACTTCGCCCTCATCGAACGGGTAGATGCCGACGACGCTCTTGATCAGCGTCGACTTGCCGGCACCGTTGTCGCCGACCAGAGCCATGACCTCGCCACGGCGAACCTCGAAATCGACTCGGTAGAGGGCCTGAACGGCGCCGAATGCTTTCGAGACGCCCCTGAGCTCTAACAGGGGCTCTTCAGGAGTTCCCATCTCAGCTGGTTGGTCGGTAATTGGTGTAGCGGGGCGGGGACGCCCAGGGCGTCCCCGCCTTACCCGCTGTCGTCCTCAGCTGTTCTCCTTGCAGAAATCCGTGTCCGCGGTGTCGCCGGTGCAGACCTCCTTGATCGTCCTGAACTTGTCCGCGATGACCGTGTCGGCGATGTTGTCGACCGTCACGCCGATCGGGGTCAGCGCCAGGTACGGGACGATGCCCTCGCCGGTCGGAGAATCCGCCGGCTTGCCGTCGGCCGCCTTGATGCCGACCGTCTGCAGGTCCAAGAGCCCGACCGTCCCTTCGGAGAGCGATCCTGCGAAGTCCGGCTCCACCGCGGACGGATCCTGCCCGCTGCACAGAGCCAACGCCGCCTGCACCGCGGTCTCGGCCTCCGCCTGGATCGGCTTGTAGACGGTCATCGTCTGCTTGCCGAGCAGGATGTTCTGGATGCCAGCCGCGGACGCGTCCTGACCGCTCAGGGGGATCGGCCCCACGCCGGCCGCCTCGAGCGCGTTGATCGCCTGCTGCGCGAGGTTGTCGTTGGCGGCGAACACTGCATCGACCTTGTTGTTGGCGTCGGTCAGGATCTGCTCCATGATCCCCTGACCCTCGCCGTTGGCGCCCCACCCGGGCACAAACTGGTCGGCAACAAGCTTCCAGCTGCCGTCGTCGACGTGCTTCTGGACAACGGCGTCGTAGCCGTCCTTGAAGAGGAAGGCGTTGTTGTCCTCCTCGCCGCCGTTCAACTCCACGACGTTCGCCGGGTTCTTGCCGAGCGCCTCGATGGCCGGCTCCAGGACCTCGGCCATCGTGGCGCCGACCTGGACGTTGTCGAAGCTCACGTACGCGGATCCGCCCGAGCTGCCGGTGTTGAAGCGGTCGTACTCGATCACCTGGACGTCGGCCTCTTTCGCCAGGTCGATGATCGCGCCGCCCGATCCCGTGTCGATGCTCGTGACCACGATGACGCCGGCGTCGGCCGCAATCGCCTG
>CAVTTI010000033.1:0-67404 GCA_963737615.1 uncultured Actinomycetes bacterium
GTTGGCCGGACCGCCCGCTGCATCGACCTGGACGAGCTCTCGTGGCTGATCGGGAGCGACATGTCGCAGCTCCGCATGCAACTCCGCGATCGGAGGCTCGTCATCGATGCGGGCGGAAGCCCGTTCCTCCGGATCGACACTGCCACGTTCGCGGTGCACGAGCCCGCCCAGGCCGCGACGGTCGAGCCGGTTGCACCGGCCGAGCCCGATCGTGGCGGCTGGTGGATTCCGGTCCTGACGGTTCTGATCATCGCTGCGATCCTCGCCCTCGCGGTCTTCCGGCGTCCGCCTAGACTGGCGCGGCCGTGGAGATCCCGCTCGTCCACCACCCCGAGTCCGTGACGATCGTCCCGGTCGACGGTGAGGAGATCGTGCTCGTCAGCCAGACGCGACGCGGCGCCGGCAGGAGGATCCTCGAGCTCCCGGCCGGCACGATGGAACCCGGCGAGAGCCCCGCCGAGGCGGCGAGGCGCGAGCTCGCAGAGGAGTGCGGGCTCGCCGCGGCGACGTGGCGGGAACTTGGGTCGTTCTGGGCAGCACCGGCCTACTCGACCGAGTTCGTCCATGTCTTCGAAGCGGCCGAGCTCTCGATCGTTCCATCGCTGCACCTCGACGAGGACGAGGACATCGAGGTCGAGCGCGCTGCCGCGGGAGAGGCGGAGACCCTCGTCTCGGATGCCGGATCGCTTGCTGCGCTTGCCCTGTGGCGTCTTAAAGCCGGGTAACTATCTCGTCGATCGGCTTCCGGTTCGCCCGGCGGCTCCACTCTTCCGCGCTTCGAGATTCCGGGTCGCGCGGCTCGGCCAGATAGCCGAACGACAGGACTATCACGAGGCGCTCGCCGTCGCTGACGCCGAGCAGGCGGCCGGTCGCCTCCACATCCTGCAAACCGTTCGGGCAAGACCCGACGCCGTCGTTCCAGGCCACGAGCATCATGTTCTGAGCCGCCCGACCCGCGTCGAACGAGGTCGGACCCTTCCCGCTCACGGAGAGAGCGACGACGAGCTTTGCGCCCCTGACGTTGCCCGCCTCGTACACCTGCTCGGCGACCTTTTCGCGCAGCTCGGGGCTCTCCACGACCAGGAATCGCCAGGGCTGCTTGTTGCTGGCGCTCCCGGCGAGACGGCCCGCGTCGAGGATCCGCTCGACCACGTCCGCGGGGAGCTCGGTGTCGGCGTACCTGCGCACCTCGCGCCGGCTGGCTACGGCGAGCCAGGTATCCATCCCCGCGAACGCTACAGGCTGATGAGGGCCACACCGACCACCACGAGGACGGCACCGCCGAGGCGCGCGACGCCGACCTGCTCCCGAAGGACGAATGCGGCGAAGACCGCTGCGATCACGATGCTCGTCTCCCTGACGGCTGCGACCGACGCTGCCGGGGCGCGCGCGAGAGCAGCGAGCACCAGCCCGTAGGCGCCGAACATTGCGAGGCCGGCGAGCGCCGTCGCGGGGCCTACCTCGGCAGCGAGCGAGCGCCATCCCCGCAGGCGCGTGAGCACGAGCGCGTACCCGACGCTCGCGAGGATCATCGAAAGCTCGAGGTACACGAATGGCGCGGCGTACCGGATGCCGTACTTGTCCACGAGCGTATAGGCGGCGATGAAGCCGGCCAGGATGAGGCCGAAGACCACTCCGGCGGGGCCCGCCGTCCGCCTCAGGCCCCGGACGAGCAGGATCCCGAGTCCGACGAGACACACGCCCACGGCCTGATATGCGGAGGTGGCGGCACCCAGCACCGTGATCCCCACCAGAAGCACGAGGACCGGCGCCGTGCCACGGGAGATCGGATAGACGACCGAGAGCTCGGCGCGGCGGTAGGCCGCAGCCAGGAGGGCGATGTAGGCGAGCTGAAGAAAGGCCGTCACGACCAGGTAGGGGATCGCGGGCCGCTCCAGGTGCCAGGTCAGCGCCGCGACAGGCGCATAGAACACGAGTGCGAAAAGGAGCATGACCGCGGACGCGGCCTCCGAGTCTCGCGCCCTGGCCAGCAGCAGGTTCCAGAAGGCGTGCAGGAACGCCGCAGCGATCGCAAAGGCGAGGGCGACGGCGGACACGGGCGGTAGTGTCGCGCTCCATGGCGGTCAGCGCCGTCGTCTTCGACTTCAACGGGACGCTCTCGAACGACGAGCCGATCCTCTACGAGATCTTCGCGGAGCTTTTCGCAGTGCACGGAAAGCCGCTCTCGGCACAGGAGTACTTCGATCACCTAGCCGGCCTGTCCGACCCCGAGATCGTCCGCACCTGGCTCGGTGAGGATCATCCTCACGTCGACGCGGTGATCGCAGAGCGAATCGTCCGCTACCGCGCAGCCTGCGCAGACGGGTCCTCGATCGAGGAGCCGACCCGCGAAGCGGTTCGATTTGCTGCGGAGCGCGTCCCAGTCGCGATCGTTTCAGGAGCGGCGTGGGCGGAGATCGAGCCCGTGCTCGAGGCGGCCGGTCTCCGCTCGCTCTTCACGGCGATCGTCACATCAGACGACATCGACCGAGGCAAGCCCGATCCGGAGGGCTACCGGCGCGCGCTCGAGCTCCTCGGCGGCACGCTCGATCCCAAAGACGTGCTGGTGTTCGAAGACACCGAGGCAGGCATCGCCTCGGCGCGCGGTGCCGGCATGCGCGCGGTCGCCGTCCGCGGCACCCTCGCACCGGAGCGCCTGGCCGAAGCCGAGGAGATCGTCGACTGGCTCGACGTGGACGTGATGCGCCGCTACTTCTCGTAATTGAGACGGCGAGCTGGTCGTCGCGCACGACTACTGCCGGCCTGGGAGGCGGCGCTCGCGCTGGTGAGGTCGGGTGATCGTAAAGAGCGTGGCAACTGGACTAGCTCTGAATCGCGATGAGCAAACCGAGACGCCGGTCACGGCAGGGTCACGCGACGGCTTCGAGCGTCGGCGTATTCGCGAGCAGCCTCTGCGTGTATTCGGCCTCGGGCGCGTCGAGTACCCGGTCCGCGGGGCCGATTTCGACGATGCGGCCCTCGCTCATCACCACGACACGATGCGCGATCGAGCGCACGAGTGGCAGATTGTGTGTCACGAAGAGCATCGTCAGACCCATGTCCTGCTGTAGGGCGCGCAGGAGCTGAACGATCGCGGCCTGAACTGAGACGTCGAGCGCAGACGTGACTTCGTCGCAGATCAAGAGCGAGGGCTTGCAGACGAGGGCTCGGGCGATCGCTACGCGCTGCCTCTCGCCCCCGGATAGCTGGTCGGGATAGCGGTCGGCGATGGACGGGCTCATCGCGACCCGCTCAAGTACGGCGAGGACACGCGCCTCGGTCTCACGCCGTCGGAAGTCGAAGAAGAGCTTGAGCGGTTGCCCCACGATCTGGCCCACGGTCCTGCGCGGGTTCAAGGAGCCATACGGGCTCTGGAAGACATACTGGATCTCCTGGCGCATCTTGAGGGTGCGGGCGCGCGCACCCGGAGCGAGGTGCTCTCCACGCAGTCTCAGGTCGCCGGTGAATTCGCGGTGCAGGCCCGAGATACACCGAGCGAGCGTCGTCTTTCCGGAGCCGGATTCGCCCACCAGTGCGAGGCATTCCTGCGGCTGGACGGCGAGGCTGACGTCGTGCAGCACCTCCCGTTCGCCGTAGGAGGCGGTGATCCGGTCCGCCGCGATCACTCCCTCCTCCGGGGCGACCGCGCCCAGCGCCTGGGCAGGCTTCCGGTCGCGAGCAGCTTCTGCCAGCACGTCGTCGTGCCGGTAGCAGCGCACCTCGTGGTCATCGCCGGCCCGCTCGACCGGCGGGAACTCGCGGGCGCACTGCTCGACGGCGTATGTACAGCGCGGCGTGAAGAAGCACCCACTGGGCCGGTGGCCGGGCCGTGGAGCGGTGCCGGGGATGCCGGCGAGGGCATGGCGCCCCGAGATCTCGGGAATCGCCTCGATGAGGCGGCGCGCGTAGGGGTGAGCCGCCGCGTGATAGAGCTCGTGGCGAGGACCCAGCTCGATGATGCGGCCGGCGTACATGACCGCCACGCGGCTCGCGAGAGAAGATACAACGGCGAGGTCGTGGCTTACGTAAAGCGCCGCGACCCGGTGGACGCTGCAGAGATCGCGCACTGTGTCGAGCACGTGGGCCTGCGTCGTCACGTCGAGCCCGGTGGTGGGCTCGTCGAGAACGATCACGCTCGGGCGGCAGGAGAAGGCCATCGCCAGGCCGACGCGCTGCTGCTGGCCCCCCGAGAGCTGGTGGGGATAGCGTGCGAGGAAGCGCTGGTCACGGGGGAGGAGCACCTCGTCGAGCATCTCGTCGAGTCGCTCACGCCGTTCCGCACGAGACGAGCCGAACTCGTGCGCTGAAAGAGTCTCCTCGAGCTGGGTGCCGATCCGCAGCGCTGGGTTGAGCGCCGAGGCGGGATCCTGAGGAACGTAGGAGACGGTTCGCCCGCGCAGGGCGCGCAGCTCGCTCGGCCGCAGCTTCAGGATGTCGCGTCCGTCGACGAGGATCCGCCCTCGCGCGATCCGCGCCCCTCGCCTCGTGTGGCCCATAAGGGCGAGGCCGACCGTTGTTTTGCCCGAGCCGGATTCACCGACGAGCCCGAGCACCTCGCCGGCGTCGATCTGGAACGAGATCTCGTCGACGATGTCGAAACTCTGCTCGACCACATCGACGCGGAGATCGTCGACCTCGACGACGGGCCCACCATGCTCCAGGGCCGGCGTATTCACTCCGCGCGCGCGCCCCGCTGGATTCCGATCGAGGCGCGTGAGAACCCGTCTCCGATCAGGCTCGTGCCAATCGTGAGCAGGCCGATGGCGATCACGGGGAGGACGACCCCCCAGGGCTGGATTTCCAGGCCCAGCCGGTTCTCGTTGATCATGAGACCCCAGTCGGCCGCGGGGGGCTGAAGCCCGAAGCCGAGGAAGCTCAGAGCGGAGATGAGCGCGATCGAGAACGTCAGACGGAGACTGGCCTCCACGACGAGAGGGCTTGTCACGTTCGGCAGCACCTCGCCGAAGAGGATCTTGTTTCGCGAGACGCCGATGCCCTCGGCGGCGCGTACGAAGTCCCGCTCGACCACGTCGAGTGCAGCGCCGCGAACAACTCGGGCGACGCGCGGCGCGGTCGTGATCCCGACCACGAGTACGAGCAGCCACAGTTTGGGGCCCACGGTCGCCACGGCGACGAGAGCGAGGACGATCTGCGGGAAGGCGAGGATGACGTCCATCGTGCGCATGAGCACGTCGTCGAGGACGTTGCGCGCGTACGCCGCCACGAGACCGATCGCGACTCCAAGACTGACGCCGATGAGGGTGGAAAGGATCGCTAGCGAGAGGACGGAGCGGCCGCCCCAGAGAAAGCGGCTGAGAACGTCGCGTCCGAGGTTGTCGGTACCGAAGAGCGCATCCGCGGACGGCTCGGCGAACGGCGCGCCTACGAACTCTGTCGGGTCCGCAGGCGCGAACAGCGGCCCGATCAGAGCGCAGCCGACCAGCAGGATGACGAGACCGAGCCCGATCTTCGTCCGCGCCTGTCCCCAGGCGCCGAGGAGGAGGACCACCCCCGGTCGGCGCTGCTTGGGGGCGATGAATACCGGTCCCGCCGGAGCAGTGGCCGTCGTCATCGGAGTGTCGTTCGCACGCGCGGGCTGACGAGGATCGTGGCGACGTCGGCGATGAGGTTGAGCACGACGTAGACGCCGGCGATGAGCAACGAGACGGCCTGGACGATCGGGATGTCACGGTTCGCGACGCCGTCTACCAGCGCCGCGCCGATTCCGGCGTACGCGAACACGAACTCGACGACGACGATGCCCCCGGCCAGATAGGCAAGGTTGATCGCCGTCACCTGGATCGTTGGGGCGATCGCATTCGGCAGCGCATGCCGCCAGACCACCTTCCGCTCGCGAAGCCCCTTGAGCCTCGCCATCTCGACGTATTCGCTCTCGAGCACCTCGACCATCGACGCCCGCATGATCCGCGCGATGTAAGGCGTCACGGCGACGACAAGAGTCAGGGTCGGCAGGATGAGCTCCTGGGGGTAGTTCCAGGGTGGGCTGCCGGGTGGAATGAGCGAGACAGGCGGGAGCACGGTGAAGACGGTCGTGCCGAGCAGAACCACGAACGCGATCCCGACGACGAACTCCGGCAGCGCGGCGAGCGCGAGCGTGACCACTGAGAGGGCGTGGTCGATCGGCCCATCGCGGCGGCGGGCGGAAACCGTGCCGATCAGGATCGCGAGCGGGACGCTGATCAGCGCCGAAATGAACATGAGAAACGCCGAGTTGACAATCCGCGACCCCAGGAGCTCGGTGACGGGCTGCCCGGCGACGAGCGAGTCCCCCAGATCACCCCTGACGACTCCAGACAGCCAGTCCCAGTACTGCCCCACGACCGGCCGGTCTAGGTTGAGCTGCTCCCGGAGCGCGGCCAGTGACTCCGGAGTGGCCGTGCGCCCGAGGATCGCCCGGGCGGGATCGCCGGGGAGCGCCTGGGTGGCCGCGAAGATGATGATCGAGGCTACGAAGAGCGTTAGGACGCCCAGCAGTGTCCGCCGGACGATGAAGCCGGTGATACCTCGAAAGACCCTCGGCCGCCTGTGCCGACGCGGCATAGCGGTGCCCGTCTCGCTGAGGAACCCCGCGGTCAGCGGGTCCGTGCTAACCGCGGCCTCGGCAGACACCGGCGCAATGAGGCTGGGCTCGCTTTGGACGGGCTCGACCGCGTCGGTTTCAGGCGTTCTAGACAAAGTAGATCGTTCGGAACCCGTTTCCGTACTTGTTCAGGTTGAGCGTTCCTCTGTCGGGCTTCAAGCCGGCGACGCTCTTGCTATGGGCATCGATGAGGTTCTTGAATCCCCAGAGGATGTGCCCGCCTTCGTCGTACTCGATCTGCTGCATCTCCCCGATGAGCTCGCAGCGCTTCTCCTCGTCCACGGCCGCGAGCGCCTGCTCGTAGAGCTTGTTGAACTCAGGGTGGTTCCAATGCGTCTCGTTGAAGGCCGAGCTTGGCAGGCTGCCCGCACCCACCTGCGCGAGGTAGTTGCGCGTTCCCCAGTAATCCGTGGAGAAAGTCCACTTGAGGTACTGGTCGCCGTAGAAGACGCCGCCGTCGACGTTCTTCACGTTGACCTTGACGCCGGCGTCCTTCGCGTTCTGGGCGAAGACCTGCGCGCACTCGACCATGCCGGTGTCGGCCGGCGTCGTGTACAGGTCGATAGTCAGGCCGTCTTGCCCGGCCGCGCTCAGGAGCGACTTCGCCTGGTCGGCATCCTGCTCACGCTGCGGAAAATCGCCGCCGGCGTAACAGGGGTCGAACGGAGAGTAGATGTCGTTCGCAACCGAGCCATGACCCGCGAGGGCCTGCGCGACCATCTCTTCCCGGTTGGCGATGAGACGGAACGCCTGGCGGACGCGCGCGTCCTTGAACGGCTCTTGATCGACCCGCATGCAGATGGGATCCCACGCGCCGGTCTGCGACTCGTAGATGGCGAGGTTGTCGCGCCCCTCGATCAAGGGAATCTGTCCGTACGGTACGTCACTGATGGCGTCGAGCTGACCACCGAGGAGGGCGTTGATCTTGGCCGTCTCCGTGGGGAAGTCGATGATCTCGACCTCATCGAAGTACGGCTGGCCTTCGCGCCAGTAGTTCTCGTTGCGGACATGGACGCTCCGTTGGCCGGGCTCGAAGCTCTGGACCTTGTACGGCCCGGTCCCGATCGGATCGCCCTTGCCGACGCCGTCAGGGCTGTAGCCCTCGGGCACGATCGCGTCGTAGTACTGGGAGAAGGCGTCGAGCAGCGTCGAGTCGGGACGGGTGAGGTTCAGCGTGACCGTTCTTTCGTCGACCTTGTCGATCGCATTGCCGTCGACCGCGGCGAAGCCTCCGTGCCCGAAGAGCCCTAGATCCGCATTCAAGATTCGCTGGATCGAGTAGATAACGTCGTCGGCCGTCACGGTCTTGCCGTTGTGGAACTCGATCCCTTCTCGCAGGCGGATTGTCCAACGATCCGCCGCCTCCGCGGTGATCTCCTCGGCTAGCCCGTCGACCTGGGCCACATATTCCTCGTCGAAGCGGCCCAGCGACTCGAAGGTCGCGACCAGGCGGACAATGTCAGGCTTCGCGACGATGTGCTGCCCGTCGATGAAATCCTTGGCCGACCCACCGGTGGTCCCGAATCGGAACGTGCCTCCGCGCTTCGGCTGGCCGGTGGTGTCGGTCTCGCCGGTGGCGGTGGTGGCGTCGTCGTCGCCTGCGCACCCTGCGCCGAGCGCTCCGAGGCCCGTGAGCAGCACGCCGCCGAAGGCCGCTCGCCGGAGAAGCTCCTCTCGGGTGAGCCCCCTCTCGTATGGCCCGCGCGGAATTCGATCGCCTGCGTTTGACATTGGTGCCTCCTCCTCGTTTAGGCCGCCTGCACGTTCCACATCAGGTCGGACCCGGTCGCCGTGGTCGCCTGCCTGCATAGCGTTGCCAGCCCACGAAGCGCGAGCGTCACTGCCTCGTTCCCATCCCGGACAGACAAGGTCACAATCCCCGCCGGTAGTCCGAGCGACTGCTCATGGCGCAATTGGGCGACCTTAGTCCAACAGGACCCCGGATTCAATGGTCGGTCGACTTGTCCGCGGCGATGTGCACGGCGAACGTCCGAAGCGCCTCTCGGCGCGGCGCGAGGAATCGCTCCGACGTGCCGCACTCCTCGAGAAACTCGATCGCCTGCTGAAACAATTGCGAGCCCTCGGCGGCGTTCTCGGCCCAGACGTTCACCGACTCGGCAGGGTCCCGCTCCAGGTCGTAGAGCTCGGGCGGCTCGTCGGGCCCGCCCATGACGAACGACCAGCGGCGAGTCGTCACCGTGATCGGCATGTAGCTCGCGATCCGCCGCGGACGCGAGTCGATCGCACTCGTCAGTTCGCCCTCGGCGAAGTAGAGGGGCCACGAGCTGACGACGAAAGGCCGGTGCTCATTCGTCTCTCCGAGAAGAACGTCCTTAAACGACTTTCCGTGCATGTCCACGGCCGGCTCGATCCCGACAAGATCGAGAATCGTGGCCGGAATGTCGGACGCCGTCGTCAGCGCCGCGCGCCTCCCGGGCACGACGCCCGGGGCCCGAACGACGAGGGGGACCCGCGTGAGCTCCTGGTAGAGCGGCGACCAGCCGATCGTCAGGAGCCACGACTGCGAGAACCACGTGGGCACCACCGCGTCCTCGCTCAGCTGCGCGCCCGGGTCGTGGACCCATTCGGCCTTCCCGAAGTAGCCGTGCTCGCCGAAGTAGAAGCCGTGATCGGACGTGAAGAGCACGACGGTGTTGTCGGCGAGCCCGACGACGTCGAGCTTCGAGAGCAGCCGTCCAATCCACCGGTCGACCATGGTCACCTCGCCGCAGTACGTCGCGTGCGCGAGCGCGACGTCCTCTTCCGTGAGCCCCGCCTCCCGCCAGTTCCCGTACGCCGGGTAGAGCTTCCGCCCCTCGTAGTCGGGCAGGTAGAGCTGCGTGTAGTAATCGGGCGCGTCCCAGGGCTCGTGCGGGTCCCAGGTGTCGACGTAGAGGAAGAACGGCTCGCGGTAATGCCGCTCGAGCCACTCTTCGGCGGCCGTCATGGTGCGGGCCACGAGTCGATCTGCCTCCGATGTCCAAGTGGAGCGGGCGTCGAGCCGCTCGGCAGGACGTGTGTCGTCCCCCTGACCGCGCACCCAGATGAAGTCGTCGAAGCCGCGGTCGTAGCCGTACCCTTCACGGATCAGGAACGGTGTGTCGACGACGCCCATCGTCAGGTAGCCGGCCTCCGAAAGGAGAGCGGGAAGACTCGGGAGCCCGGCCGGCAGCGGTTCCCAGCCCATGAAGGTGTAGGAGTGTCGGCCGGTCAGAAAGTCGGCCCTGGCAGGCATGGTCGGAAACGATGAGATGAGCTCGTGATCGAAGACGACCGACGCCTCGGCGAAGCGGTCGAGATTCGGAGTGCGGATCGTCGGGTTTCCGTACGCCCCGACATGATCACGACGGAAAGTGTCCGACACGATCATGACCACGTTCGGGCGGTCGGCCAAGCCTGTGCTTCCCTCCGTTGCGTAAGGCGCAACCCGTCGAGCGACGTGCGACGAGCTATACCAGACCTCAGGCCCTGAGCCAAACGGGTTGGCGCGTCCCGAGGCGGCCCACGTCTCGGCGAGGGCCAGACCAGGGTCGAATCCAGCCTGACCCATCTTGCGATCGTCGCCCATCGAGCGGCAAAGCGGATCGACCGTCTAGGGTCTCGGCGTGGCCGCCAACCCGTTCGCGACTCCGGGCGAATGGCTGCGCTGCGCGCTCCACGCGCACACGACGAACTCGGACGGCGAGCTCGCGCCCACGCTGCTCGCACGGCACTACGCACGGGCCGGCTTCGACGTCCTTGCTATCACCGACCACCACGTGAGGACCGTAGAGCCGTCGACGGAGAACCTGCTCATCATCCCGAGCACGGAGCTCGATGCACGGGTCGGCGGCACCGATCGCGATACGCACGTGCTCGCGTTCGGGGTGTCCGCGGAGCCCGCTCCGCGGGGAGGAGAGCTCCTCGAACTCGACGAGATCGTTCGCTGGGTTCGGAACGACGGCGGCGTCCCGTTCCTCGCCCACTCGTACTGGAGCGGCCTGAGGACAGTCGATTTCGAGGCGTGCGAAGGCCTCGTCGGGATCGAGATCTACAACGCCGGGTGCGAGCTCGAGACGGGTCGTGGCCTTGCCACGCTCCACTGGGATGAGGCGCTCGAGGCCGGCCACCACCTGCTCGGGATTGCGACTGACGACTGCCACCATCCGGGCTTCGACAGCTCTCTCGCCTGGGTCTGGGTCCGCTCGGGCGTGCGGTCGGCGGAATCCGTGCTCGTAGCGCTTCGCGAGGGAGCGTTCTACAGCTCGACCGGTCCGCGCATTCACGCGCTTACTGTCGAGGCGGACGCAGTCGTCTTCCGCTCGAGCCCGGTTCGAAGCGCGAGGCTTCTAACAGTGAGGAAGCAGGGAACGGCGGTGGGCGCGGGGCGCCTCGGCTATGTCCACAGTGCGCGCGTCCTCGAACTGGACGACCGCGGTGAGATCACGGCTGCACGACTCGCAAGGCCCGGTTCGACGTCCTATGGCCGGCTCGAGCTCCGGGACGCCGAGGGCGGCGTAGCCTGGACGAACCCGTTGTGGAGCTGAGCCGCGACCGCGCGCTCGCCGAGCTCTCTGAGCGGTTCTTCGACCTCCTGGTCATCGGGGGCGGGATCATCGGCGCCGGCATCGCGTGCGAAGGGGCGCGGCTGGGCCTGGCGGTTGCGCTCGTCGACCGCGCGGACTTCGCGTCCGGAACCTCCAGCGCCTCGTCGAAGCTCATCCACGGCGGTCTGCGCTACTTACGGCTCGGAGATTTCAGGCTCGTGCGAGAGGCCCATGCCGAACGGCACGCGCTCATGCAGGTCGTCGCGCCCCACCTGGTCCGGCGGCTGTCGTTCCTGATGCCGCTCTACCAGGGCGCGCCGTACCGGCCACGCACCCTTCAAGCTGGGCTCTGGCTCTACTCGACGCTCGCAGGAGAGCGGCTCGGAGGGCTCGTCCCGCCGGAGCGGGCCCGCAAGGCCGTGCCGGGGATCCGGCTCGACGGCCTGCAGGCGTGCGGCCTCTACTCCGACTCGTGGACGAACGACAGCCGACTCTGCCTCGCGAACGTCCGCGGCGCCGCCGACGCCGGGGCGACGGTGGCCAACTATGTCGAAGTGCGAGCGCTCAGGGACGTCGACGGACAAATTCAGGGAGCGGAAGCGGTCGACTCCCTGACCGGAGAGCCGATCACTGTCTCGGCCCGGTTCGTCGTGAACGCTACGGGCCCCTGGGTCGATCGCGTGCGGCAGCTCGAGGATCCTGCCGCGGCGGCCCCCAGCCACCTCAGCAAGGGCGTGCATGTGACTTTGCCGATGCCGCGACAGTGGTCTGCGGCCCTGACGATCCCTCACGACAAGGTGCGGGTCTCGTTCGCCGTTCCGTGGGAGGGGATGCTCCTCCTCGGGACGACCGACACGCTGCATGACGGCGAGCCCGGGGACGCCGCCGCGACGCCCGAGGACGTTCAGCAGGTCCTCGACGAGGCTTCGACGGCGGTCGACCCCGACCTGCTCCGTCCCGACGCTGTCCTTTCGACCTTCGCCGGGCTCCGCGTCCTGCCCGGCACCGGCAAGAACACCGCGAGCGCACGCCGGGAGACGGTTCTGCTGCGCGGCACGAAGGGGATGGTCTCGGTTGCGGGTGGCAAGCTCACGACCTACCGGCGCATCGCGCTCGACACGATCGATGCGCTCGGGGCGGAGCTCGGCATCCACCGGCTCGACCGTGCCCCCAAGCCTCTTCCAGGGGCTGCGGACCCCGGGCAAGCCGCCAGGCGCCTCGCGCGCCAGTTCCCCCAGCTCGCGCCCGACGTCCGCGCTCAGCTGGTCCACGCCTACGGAACGCTTGCCGAGGAAGTGCTGGCCCCGACGGCCGACAGACCGGAACTCCTCGAGCTCCTCCACCCGGACGCACCGGAGCTCGTCGCGCAGGCCCTCTACGCACGAGAGGCTGAATGGGCGTGCACGCCGGAGGACGTGCTCAGGCGGCGGACGACCCTGGCGCTCCGCGGCCTGACCGTGGCGGACGTCGCGCGCATAGAGTCTTCCCCGTGACGGAACCGATCGACCCGGGCGTCGACATCGGCCATGTTCACCTGAAGGTGGCCGACCTCGACCGGGCGCTTCGCTTCTACCGCGACGTGCTCGGGTTCGAGCTGCAGCAGCAGCTAGGCGACCAGGCGGCGTTCCTCTCCGCCGGGGGCTACCACCATCACATCGGCCTGAACACCTGGGAGAGCCGGGGCGGCTCGCCCCCGCCCCGCGGAACGACGGGCCTCTTCCACGCCGCGATCCGCTATCCGACGCGGACGGCGCTCGCCGACGCGCTCCGGCGCCTGGAAGAGGCGAGCGTCCCGCTCGACGGCGCCTCCGATCACGGTGCGAGCGAGGCGCTCTACCTACGCGACCCGGACGGGAACGGGCTGGAGCTCTATTGGGATCGCCCCAGAGATGAATGGCCACGAAGCGCCGACGGCAAGGTGGCGATGTTCACCGCCCCGCTCGACCTGCGCAGCCTCATGGCCGAGCTGGGCGGCTAGGCGTTCCGGTCGGGTCAAGCACCCGCCCCTGCCCCAGGTTGAGGACGACCGTCTTCACCTCGGTGAACGCATCCATGGCGTGACGGCCGCCGATTCGACCGACGCCGCTCTTCGATCCTGCCTGCCCTCCGAACGGAAGGTGGCTCTCTCAGAGGTTCGAGCCCTCGTTCAGGTTCACCCAGCCGGCGCGCGCCGTCTCCGCGAAGCGGAGCCCGCGGCGCGGGTCTTCCGTGAAGATCGAAGCGAGCAGGCCGTAGGGACCCGAGTCGATTATCGCAGACGCCTCGTCCTCGCTCCGGATCGTCGAGATGGGGACGACCGGGCCGAAGGTCTCTTCCCTCGCCACGTCCATGTCCGAGCTCACGCGGTCGAGCACCGTGGCCTCGTAGCCCCACGGCCGAGATCACTCGTCCGACGGGTCTTGCTCAAGTCCCGGGAGGCTCCGCCGATGGGAGAGAGAGGGACCGGCGCGCCGGCCGTTCCGGGCTGGCTACCGTCGGGGGGAATCGAATGCGTCGCACAATTCTGCTCATCTATGCGCTGATTTTTGTCACGGAGTCGCTCCAGGCTTCCCTCGTGCCGCTCCTGCCGCGCTTCGCGCACGAGTTCGGCCTCTCGGACGTGGAGACCGGATCGCTCCTCTCGGCGGCGACGCTGGCAACGGTCGTGATCGGAGTCCCGATCGGGCTTCTCTCCGACCGTCTCGGGGCAAAGACCCTCGCCGTCGCTGCGGCCTTCATCGTCGGGACGGCGGCGATCATGCAGGCCTTCGCACCGAACTATGGCGTCCTCTTCGCGGGGCGGCTGCTCTTCGGGATCGGCTTCGGTACCGCCTGGACTGCCGGTGTCGTCGTCGTCTCGGGAGCGTCGAATGCCCGCCGGGCCGTCGCGCTTGGTGGGATCGTGACCGCGGCCGGATTCGCCCACTTCATCGTCCCGGTCGTTGCCGGGAATCTGGCGGAGTCCGTGGGGATCGCCGTGCCCTTCCTCGCGATCGGCATCGTCGCGTTCGCCGTCGGGACCCTGCTCGCGCTCTCGGCGCGCGGCGTCGCGTTCACTGACGGCCGCCAGCCGCTCCTCGAAGCCCTACGCGCCGCCCGGGGCGAGCACCGGATGGAAGGAGCGCTGCTTCTGATGGCCGTCCTCGGCATCATGGCCGGCGCTGTCCCACTCCTCGTCCCGCTCCAGCTCGACAGGAACGGCCTGTCGGCGAGCGAGATCGGGACGCTCTTTTCGCTGGCCTCGGGGCTATGGGTGGCTGCAAGCTTCTTCGTGGCCCGCCTCGGCGACCGCGCAGTCGCGGTTCGCACCGCGGGTCTCGGCGTCGTCGCGCTGGCGGCCGTCGTGCTCGTGCCGCTCGCGACCGCGGCGACCGCGGCCCTGGCAGCATTCCTCGTCCTGCGAGCGACCCTCCAGTCACCGCTCTCGACGATCTGCTACCCGCTCGCCGAGTCGGGCGGACGGCGTGCCGGGATCGGCCGCGGCACAGCCGTCGGGCTCGCCAACGTCGTGTGGGGAGCGACAGCGGTCACGACCCCCGTGGTCGCCGGCGCGCTGGCCGGTGTGGTCGGCGAGCGTTGGACCTTCGGGGCCGTCGCCGCCATCTGCGGTGCCCTCGGGGCACGGATACTGGTGACCGGCCACCGCGAGCGGATCGAGCTCGACGCGGCCCTCGCAGAGCCGGCCTAGAGCTACCTCTGTTTCAGGGTGAATGCCCGCGACAGCAACCGCCAGCAGCAGCGGAACGAGGACCAAGCCCTTCGCGGCTAGCACCTACCGTGGCTAGTGAATCGGGGCTTCCCAGCCCTCGAGCACCGGCGCTTGGTAATCCTCGCCGACCGTCTTCGAGCCCTTGACCCACGGGCCCAGCTCGGGCTGGGGGAACTTCGTGTGCTTTTCCTTCAGAAGGATCCCGTAGGAGTTGCCTGACTGAAGGTGCTTGACGAGCACCTTGCGCGCGATCTCGTTCTCGCGGCCCTCCGGGATCGAGAAATGGATCTTCAGGAACGAGTTCGAGTAGCGGTCGAACACCGCGGGCGTGCCTTCCTCCTCGAGAAGCTCGACGTCTTCGAGCCAGTTGATGTCCTCGCCCGGGGTCGCCGCCTGGAGGTCGACGTCGTCGAGGAGGGAGATGTCCTCCTGGTAGGGGAAGCGCTTGCCCGATAGGTATTCGGAGTCGATCGACCGGATGTGCTCTGGCTGCTGAGTCGACACTGCCTAGTCTCCTGCTCCCGCGAACTCGGCCGGCTGCTCCGGCAGGTAGTCGACCGGATACTCGAGGTGCTTCTCGAGCAGGCGCTTGATCTCGCCGAGCGCGCGCTCCTCCGTCACCCCAGGGATGTACTGGGTGCCGGCGAGCGGCACCTTCGCCATCGCTGCCGCCTCCAGGGTTAGCGCGCAGAGATCCTCGGGCTCGAGCGAGTGGATGTTCGTCTTCCCGCACGCGCGGGCGAGCATCTGCACCTCGAGCGTCAGCGTGTGGAGGAAGTTGTAGACCCGCTCGGCCGCCTCGTCGACGATCAGGCGCTGCCGGAGCTCCGGATCCTGCGTCGTGATCCCGACCGGGCAACGGCCCGTGTGGCAGTGGTAGCACTCGCCGGCAGGGACGCCGATCGTGCCCTCGTAGTCGGTGACGCCGGGGATCTCCTTGTTGCAGTTCAGCGCCACGAGCGCCGCGTGGCCGATCGCCACCGCCTTCGCGCCGAGGGAGAGTGCCTTGGCGACGTCGCCGCCGTTTCGGATCCCGCCCGCGACGACGAGATCGATCTCATCCGCGAGCCCGACGTCCTCGAGCGCGCGCCGTGCCTCGGGGATCGCCGCCATCAGGGGGATCCCGGTCTCCTCGGTCGCGATGTGAGGTCCTGCCCCCGTCCCGCCCTCGGCGCCGTCGAGATAGATGATGTCCGGGCCGCACTTGGCGGCCATGCGGACGTCGTCGTAGACCCGTGCGGCGCCGAGCTTCAGCTGGATCGGGATCCGGTAGTCGGTTGCCTCCCGGATCTCCTGGATCTTCAGCGAGAGGTCGTCTGGGCCGAGCCAGTCCGGATGGCGCGCCGGCGAGCGCTGGTCGATTCCCGGCGGCAGCGAACGCATCTCCGCGACCTGCTCGGTCACCTTCTGGCCCATCAAGTGGCCGCCGAGGCCGACCTTGCAGCCCTGTCCGATAAAGAACTCGCAGGCATCCGCGAGCATCAGATGGTGCGGGTTGAACCCGTACCGACTCTGGATGCACTGGTAGTACCACTTGGTTGAGAGATCGCGCTCCGGCGGGATCATTCCGCCCTCGCCCGAGCATGTCGCCGTTCCGGCCATCGAGGCGCCCTTGGCCAGTGCCATCTTCGCCTCGAGCGAGAGCGCGCCGAAGCTCATGCCGGTGATGTAAACCGGGATGTCGAGCTCGATCGGGTTCTTGGCGAACCGCGCGCCGAGGATCGTCTTCGTCTCGCACTTCTCGCGGTAGCCCTCGATCACGAACCGGGTCAACGTGCCCGGCATGAACATGAGGTCATCCCAGTGCGGGATCTTCTTGAACATCGAGAAGCCCCGCATCCGGTAGCGGCCGAGGTCGGCCTTCATGTGGATGTCGTTCAGGACCTCTGGGGTGAAGATCGGGCTCCGGCCGAGGACGGTGCGCCGGTCGGGCTGGTCCTTGCCGATGTTGTCACCGACCTGGTCGTAGCGGTCGCTGGTCGTCATGTTGCGCGCTCCTAGAGGACGAGCTTCCGCTCGGAAGGCTCGAGGTTGTCGTAGTTGTAGAGCATCTTGCCGCAGACGAACTTCTGGAATTCGGGCGGGTCGCCGAGACCGTAGATGCGAAACTTCCGCTCCACGAACTCGGTGTCGGACTCGTCCCACTCGCCGGGCACGCAGTCGATCCCGAGCGCTTTGACCTTGCCGGCAACGTAGATCGTCCCGTCGTACATCGAGTCGCCGAGGCCCGGGCCGACGTTGCCGCAGATGATCTGGCGGCCGCGCTGCATCATGAAGCCGGTCATCGACCCGGCATCGCCCATCGTGATGATGGTGCCGCCCTTCTGGTCGATCCCTGTTCGCGCGCCGACCTGACCCTTGATCACCAGATCGCCGCCCCGGAAGGCCGCGCCCGTCAGCGAGCCGGCGTTCCCGTCGACGACGACGACGCCGGACATCATGTTCTCGCACGACGACCAACCGACCCGGCCGGTGATCCGGATCTCCGGCCCGTCGATGAGACCGCAGCCGAAGTAGCCGAGTGAGCCCTCGAAGGTGATCTTGCAGCGAGTCAAGATCGCGACCCCGAGCGAGTGCTTCGAGCCCGGGTTTCGGACGGTGACCTCGTTGATGCCCTGCTCGTAGAGGAGCCAGCGGAGCTCGAGGTTGATCTGCCGCGTCGAGAGGTCGTGGGCATCAAAGCTCGCGGTCTCGCCCTGGATCTCCGAGACCTGGGGAACCTCGGCGTTCGGCTCGGAGAGTCCGCGCGCGTCGTACGTGATGCGGCTCTCGCCGGTTACCGAGCCCAAACCATGACCTCCCCCTCATAAGGGTCATACGTGTCGATCTCACGGTCGACGATCGCCCGGATCGCGATCTCCTCGGAGGCGAGCGCGACCAGGTCGTCAGCCTCGTAGAGGACGAGTGGCTTCGCGGCCATCTCGTCCTTCGCCACGCCGAGCGCGTCCTCCGTCACCGCGATATAGGTAAAGACGCCGTCGAGCTCCTGGAGCGAGTCGTGCATGGCGTCCTCGAGAGAGGCACCCTCGCTCATCTTCTCGGCGAGGTAGACCGCGATGATCTCCGAGTCGCACTCCGACTGGAAGCGGTGCCCCGAGCGCTCGAGCCGGCGCTTCCATTGGAAGTAGTTGGTCAGTTGGCCGTTGTGGACGACCGCAACATCAGTGAAGGGGTAAGCCCAGTAGGGGTGCGCGCCCGAGATGTCGACGTCCGACTCGGTCGCCATCCGAACGTGGCCGATCGCGTGCGTCCCTTTGAACCCGCCGAGCTCGTACTGGTCGCAGACACTGTCGGCGTCACCGAGGTCCTTGATGATCTCAAGTGAGTGGCCGAGCGAGAGAACCTCGGCTCCTGAGATGTCTTCGATTCGGTCGGTCAGCTCCTTGAGGCGGTCGCCGGGAAACTCGAACGTCACGCGATAGGCGTAGTCGGTCTCCTCCTCGACCACCTTCACGTTCGCGCCGAGCGCCTTCAGCCGCTGGAGGACCTGGTCTTGGTGGCGGTCGATGCGGTCGTCGAACTCGAAGTCACGCGCGTCGTTCGCATCTGCGAGCGTGTAGCGCATGATGAAGTGACCAGCGCCGTTGCTCTGTCCGTAGAGGGCGAAGCCGGTCGAGTCGGGCCCTCGGTGTTTCATCGACTGGAGCATCTGGGTCATGTCCCGCCCGATCCCATGCGTCCCGTCCCGGTAGATGATCCCTGCGATTCCGCACATGAACTGGCCCTGATCCTCCTGTCCCGGCTATGGCAAAACGTCGAGGTATTCCTGCACGTCCCAGTCGCTGACCTGGGCGCAATACCGCTCCCACTCGTCCCGCTTGTAATGCATGAAGACACGGTACATGTCGCCTGGTAGGGCGGATTTGACGACCTCGTCGGCCTCGAGCGCGTCGAGCGCGTCGCCGAACGTCATTGGGATCTTCCGCACCTCCTTGCCGGCCTCCATCGCCTCGTAGATGTTCCGCTCCTCCGGCTCACCCGGATCGACTTTTCGGTCGATCCCGTCCCGCATGGCCGCGATGAGAGCAGCCATGGAGAGGTACGGGTTGACGGCCGAGTCCACCGAGCGGTACTCGAACCGCCCGGGTGCCGAGACACGAAGCGCGGTCGTCCGATTCTGGTAGCCCCAGTCGGCGAAGACGGGCGCCCAGAAGCCCGTGTCCCAGAGGCGGCGGTAGGAGTTCACGGTCGACGCCGTGACCGCGGTCAGCGCTCCGAGGTGCTCGATGATGCCGCCGATCGCGAAGCGGCCAATCTCGCTCGGCTTCTGTTGGTCCTCACCCTCGGGCATGAAGACGTTCTCCTCACCTCGCCAGAGCGAGATGTTGTGGTGGCAGCCGTTCGCCGAGACGCCCATGAACGGCTTCGGCATGAAGCAGGGGAAGGCCCCGAGTTCGCGCCCGACCTGCTTGCAGACCTGGCGGAAGGTCGACAAGTTGTCGGCCGTCTGCTCGGCGCGGTCGAAGCCGAAATTCAGCTCGATTTGCCCGGGGGCGTCCTCGTGGTCGCCCTGGATCATGTCGAGGCCGAGCTGCTGGCTGTACTCGACCACCTTGTGGATGATCGGCTGGAGCTCCGAGAACTGGTCGATGTGGTAGCAGTAGGGCTTCGTAACGCCTTCCACCGACGGCGTCCCGTCGTCGTTTAGCTTGAGCCACATCATCTCGGGCTCGGTGCCGGCGCGAAGGTGAAGACCCGTCTCCTCCTCGAAGGCGGCCTGGATGCGCTTGAGGTTCCCCCGACAGTCCGACGTTAGGAACGCGCCCGGGTCCTCTCGCTCCTCGCGGTTTCGAAAGCACATGCACCACACCCGTGCGATGCGGGAGTCCCAGGGGAGGGGCATGAAGGTATCGGGCTCCGGCAAGCCGACGAGCTCGGCGGCCTCGGGCCCGTAACCGATGTAGTTGTCGTAGCGGTCGGTGAAGAGGTTGGCTGTCGCGCCGTACACGAGCTGGAAGCCCTTGCGTGCGAGCGATTCCCAGTGGGCGGCGGGGACGCCCTTGCCCATGATCCGGCCGGTGACCGACGGAAACTGGAAGTAGATGTACTGAATCCCCTCCGCGTCGATCCGCTGTCGGGTCGCCGCGATCTGCTCGTCGCGACCCTCGGTAGCGACGAGCTGCTCGAGGTCCGTAGGTCGATTCTTCGCCTTTGTCGCCACGAAACGCCTCCTTTTCTGCGCCCGGGGAAGGCGCTGCCGGTAGCGCGGTTCTTACGGGGGCCGTGCGCGACTGTCAAGCGACAATCGCCGAGCGGGCAAGTGACCGTGCCCGATGTGAAAGGAGTCCGAAACTCTGTCTCGGTTTTGGAGAGGGTTCACAGCTTCACGACAGAACCTTCACAAACCGACAGTACCCTCCTGAGCCTCGCCCCCGAGACTCGGGCGCTTCCCCTCAGGGCGGAGGTAAGAATGAGCCGCACATTTTGGGCCACTACGGCCGTAGTCGCCGTGGGCGCATTTCTTCTAGGTGGGACCAACGCCGACGCATCCGTAAAAATCGCGTGGGCAGCGAAGAATCCTACCCTGGAGGTGAGCGCTCTCGGCGTAGCAGAAGTCAGCTGGTCGACGCAGTCAGGCGTCAGGCGTCATGCGAAGGTGACCGCCGCCGGGGCGCTCCGGTACGGGGCGCGCCTGAAGGCGCGAAATGTTGCCGCACGCACCGGAGCCATCGGCTTGCCGCTCCGGGCGATGATCTGGCAAACCCCGGATGGGACGTTCTGGGCGCTGCAACAGTGGCGCCGCCTCAGGGGTTATCCGGTCGAGCTTCGCTTCTCGCGCTGGCGCGGCGCGCCGACGAGCCTCACGCTTCGAGCCGTCTGCTGTAAGTGGCGAAGCGAGCGAATCACAGGCCAGGCGAGCTTCCACGGGAAGCCGATCTACGGCTACGACAGTACGCCCGCCGGAGTCCCGCTCGACAAGTACGGGCGGAATGTGTACCTCGACACCTTTCGCTACGGAGGGTGGAAGCGGATGATGGGCATCCTCACCCACCGGTATGACGGAACGTACTCCCTCTGGATCCGGAGCTACTGGCGCGGGAAGCGATACCGGGGCACCATCTCGGGTCCGAACTGGGGCTGGACGCTCGCTCCGGACGCCCGAGCCTCGACCAACTCCGTGTTGTAGAAGCGGATCAACGAAAGACCGCGGTGGCTGCCACGACGGCGGCCACCGCCGGCACCGTCGAGCCGAGCACGAGCAACCGCATGAGGTGTGGCCGGAGATCGAAGACCCGCGCCAAGATGAGCAGATGGAAGGCGCTGGGCATCGCCGCGCCCAGGAGGAAAGCGCGCGGGATCTCAACGCCGCTTGCCCGCCCGAGCAAATAGAGCGCGAGCGGTGCGAGGGCGAAACGGATCACGAGGACACCCGACGCGCGGCGAAGCTCGGCAAGATCATGCGAAGGGCGCTCCAGCGGGAGCGCAAGCCCCAGGAGAAAGAAACCGGCGGGTCCGACGACCGCGCCTGCCACACGCCCGAGCGGCTCCGCGACCCCGCCCACCTCGACGTCGCTCAACCGTAAGCCGATGGCGAGCAACGCGGCAAGGAGCGGGGGATTCCCCGCCAGGAGCCAAAGGCGGCGCCGGCCATGCTCCCCGGCGTCTCGGTTTCCGTGGAGGCGCGCAATCGTGGTCGAGACAGCCGTCGCGGGAAGAAGCCACGCCAACCGGTCGTAGACCACCATGAGCGCGAGTCCCGGGTTTCCGAGCGCGATCTGGGCAAGTGGAAAGCCAACGAACCCCGTGTTCGGGAAGCCCGCCGCGAGCGTGAGCGCCCCACGCTCATCCCGCTCGTCGCTTACGGCCACCGCATAGCCGTACGAGATCCCGAGCACGAGCCACGAGGCTACGATGGCTGCTCCGAGCGCAAGGGCCAGCTCCCGATCGACCTCGACGGTCGAGAATGCATAGAAGACCAGTGCGGGCGTGATCGTCCAGAAGTACGCCGTCCAGGTCCGCTCGCGAAGCGTCTCCGCAACGGGGATCCGCTGTGTCGCAAGGCCCAGGGCAAAGAAGGTCAGGAGGAGCGCGACCTCGAGCATGCGCCCGAGCCCGATCTACTACTCGGCGATGCGGTTGATCAGGAAGTCGTACAGCTCACGGTAGAGCCGGATCGCCGACCCGACGTCGCCCGGATCGACGTCCTCGCCCTTCTCGACCGACTCGGTAATGCGCCGTGCTTCTACGTAGTCCGCAACCACTTCGTGTGGAATCCCGTCGTCCGCGACCTCGTCATGGATCGGAACGCCCTGCTCTTCGAGCATGCGCTCGATCAGGTCACCGACCTCCGACAGCGCCTCCCGGGGTGAATCCTCGAGATCTTCCTCGAGTTCCGCCCATTCGGTCTCCCAGTCGTGGCGGGCGAGGCCGGGGTCGCGCATGGCCCGTGTTGTACCTGACCTGGCGTGTCTTTGAAACACCCGGGTGCCTTACTAGACTCGACCACATGAATGTCCTCATCGTCGGCTCGGGTGGAAGGGAGCACGCGCTCGCGTGGAAACTCGCGCAGAGCGCTGACCTCGGAGAACTCCACGCTGCCCCGGGAAACCCGGGTGTCGCGCGCCAGGCCACGTGCCATCCGGTCCGCGCCGAGGACGCCGAGAGCCTGCTGGGACTCTGCCGCCAATGCGGGATCGAGCTTGTCGTGATCGGGCCCGAGGCACCCCTGGTCTCGGGGGTCGCCGACGACCTTCGCCACGGCGGGGTCACGGTCTTCGGCCCGAGTGGCGCCGCCGCCATGATCGAGGGATCGAAGTCGTTTGCGAAGGACGTCATGAAATCGGCGGGCGTCCCGATGGCCCGCGAGCTCGCCGAGCCGGTGGCGCCCTGCGTGATCAAGGCTGACGGGCTCGCCGCAGGAAAGGGCGTATTCGTCTGCCGAACGGACGCGGAAGTCGGGGCCGCGTGGCCCCGCGTCCAGGCGCTTGGTGACCGCGTCGTGGTCGAGGAGCTCCTCGAAGGCGAGGAGCTGTCGCTCTTCGCCCTCTGTGACGGCGCCACAGCCGTGGCCCTTCCCGCAGCCCAGGACGCCAAGCGACTCCGCGACGGCGACGAAGGCCCGAACACGGGCGGGATGGGCGCCTATGCCCCCGTGCCCTTCCTCTCCGCCCGCGATCGGGAAGAGCTGGTCGAAGCCGTACACGGGCCCGTGCTCGAGGAACTCGCGAAGCGCGGAAGCCCGTTCGTGGGGCTCCTGTATGCGGGGCTGATGCTCACGGAGGAGGGCCCCCGCACGCTCGAGTTCAACTGCCGCTTCGGCGATCCAGAGACGCAAGCGATTTTGCCGCTGCTCGAAGGCGATCTGCTCGACGCCCTGGCGGGAGCAGCAGGCGGCGACCTTGCGGGCGCTTCGGTGGACGTGGCGGACGGCGCAGCAGCGACGGTCGTGCTGGCTGCGCCGGGGTACCCGGACGCACCCGAGGTCGGGGGCGCGCTGTCCGGGCTCGAGGCGGCGGAAGCCGCCGGAGGGCTCGTATTCCATGCCGGCACGGCGCTTCGCGACGGGGCGTTGCTCAGCGCGGGCGGCCGGGTCCTGAACGTGACGGCCGTGGGCTTGTCGCTCACCGACGCTCGCGAGCAGGCCTATGCCGCGCTCGACCACATTCGCCTGGATGGGGCCCAGTTCAGGACCGACATCGGTGCGAGGGCGGTGGCGGTTGCACGCTGAGGGCGGTCTCCATGAGGTTCCAGCCTCGCTCCCGATTCTCGAGGAGCTCGAGGCGACTGGACCGCTCGTCGGGATCCTGATCGGGTCCGAGTCCGATCGCGAGTCGATGGACCCTGCGATCGAGGAGCTGAACGAGCGCGGCATCTCCCACGAGCTTCGCGTCCTCTCCGCCCACCGGGATCCGCGCGGCGTCGCCGAGTACGCCTCGACTGCAGCCCTCCGTGGCGTCCGCGTCATCATCGCTGCGGCGGGGATGTCCGCGGCCCTCCCCGGGGCCGTGGCGGCCTACACGGACCTCCCGGTCATCGGTGTGCCGCTCGTCTCCTCGAGGACCGCGGCGGGTGGGCTCGACGCGATCCTCGCGATCGTGCAGATGCCACCCGGCGTGCCGGTGGCCTGCGTCTCGCTGAACGGCGCTAGGAATGCAGCCATCCTCGCGGCGAAGATCCTGGGCCAGGGCGGTGGCTATCCCGACCCGCCCCGACGACCGCAACTCGAGCTCTAGGAAGAGTGGAGGCCCCGTGACGGGGCCCCACCCTGCGAATCGAGAACGCTCTCAGTCGTCGGACCCGGAGCCCGAGTGGCCCGAGTCGTCGCCGCCCGAGCCGGAGTGGGCTGACTCGCCCGAGCCCGAGTCGTCGTCCGAATCGTCATCCGCGTTACCTGGGCCCGAGTTGTCCTCCGAACCGTCATCCCCGTTACCGGGGCCGGAGTTCTCCGACGGGCCGGAATTGTCCTCGTCGTCGTCTCCCGGCGTCTGTGCGCCGGCGCACCGCGGGTCATCGGCGTGCTCGGCCTCGTCGCAGGGACCGCTCACGTCCACGCCCGCGTCATCGTCGTTGTCCTCGGTCGTCTGCGCGCCCGAGCACCGTGGGTCGTTCGCGTGCTCGGCCTCGTCGCAAGGACCGCTCACGTCGCCGGTGCCCGTCGGAGCGGGCACCGCGGAATCCTCCAGGGTCGAGGTCGTGCCACCGATCGTGGCGCCGTCCGTCGCCCCGGTCGTCCCGGCGGAACTCGTCGACGTGATCGCCGCCGCTACGGCAACGCCGACGCCGATCGCGAGGACGACGGCGAGAGCAACGATCACCTTGTTCAGAAGACGCATTTCCTACCTCCTTCTCGAAGCTGCTGACTGCATGCCTCGAGACTAGGAAGCGCCGGGGAAAGCCCGGGCTCGACTTCGGAAGGAGCTGCCCAGGCTTGGGTTAAGAGACGGTAGGCCGGGTGCTCGGGGAGGGGGTCCTAGTCGTCACCCGAGCCGCTGCCGCTCGAATCGGATCCGGAGCCTCCGGATCCCGAACCGGACGAGCCAGAGGATCCTGAGCCCGAGGAATCGTCGGAGCTCGGACGAACCTGAGCCGGAGGAGTCATCGGAGCCCGACGAACCGCCGTCGGAGGTCGTCGTGCCGCCGTTGCACTCGGGATCGCTCGCGTGCTCAGCCTCATCGCAGTTCCCGGACCTGTCCTCGCGCTCCCTCGCGTTGGCGGTCGTGGTCGGCGCCTTCGGGCTCGCCTTGGCGATCTGCGTGGGGACGGCGCCGATCGGCGGCGGCGCGGCCAGTGATCGTGCCGACGTCAGGTAGACAGCCAGGGCGAGCCCGAGCGGCAGGCAGAGGCCCACGAATGCCAGAAGCAGTGGGCGAATTCGATTCACGCCCCGAAGGTAGCATCCGGCAGGTTCGCGCCCGGCAAGGCGATGGTTAAGGAAGGGTAGGGGGCGGGAAGCTCGCCTCGATCCGGGTTTCCGGGCCCTCGACGAGCCGAACGCGCCCGTTCCAGCGTTCGACCAGCTCGGCGACGATGGCTAGTCCGAGCCCAGTGCCGGGACCGCTGCGCCGCCCGTTCGCGCCACGGTAAAAACGGTCGAAGACGCGGTCGCGGTCGGCCGGAGGGATTCCTGGGCCGTTGTCCGAGACGCTGAGGTAGGGGCCGGCCTGCCCACTCGACGCGGTCACGACAATGTCGCTGCCGGCAGGGCTGTACCGCACCGCGTTTTCGATCAGGTTGTCGAGGATGTGTGCCACGTCGGCTGGATCCGCCCAGACGCCTGCCGTGGCCGTCGCTTCCAGGTGGAGCGTCTGGCCGGCCTGCTCGGCGGGCGTTCGCCAGCGCTCCACGGCGCGGGCCGCCTGATCGCCCAGGTCGACGCTCCGGCCGGTCGGCTCGGAGGAGGAGGCGCGGGCCAGCTCGAGCAGGTCGTCGACGAGCGCTCCCAGCCGGTCTACCTCGAGGTCGGCTTTCGCCGCCTGCTCCGCGGCCTCGCCGCCCTCGCTACGGATGGCCTCCAGTCGGAGCTTGAGGCCCGTGAGCGGCGTCCGAAGCTGATGCGAGGCGTTCGCAACGAAATCTCGCTGGGCGGCGACGTTCGCCGCCAGGGTCTCGGCCATGCGGTTGAAGGCGCGCGCGAGCGTGTCGAGCTCGCGCGGTCCGCCCTCGGAGGCCCGCGCGTCGAGGTCACCGTGACCGAGCCGGTCCGCCGCCGAGACCAGGCGCCTGACCGGCCGAGCAACCGTTCCCGCTAGGAACCAGGCGAGCGCGAGGCCCGCGGCGATGACCGCCAGGCCGATCAGGGCGAGCCGGAGCCAGCTCCGGCGAACGCTCGCATCGACCGCCGCCGTCGAGGCGGCCACGCGCACGCCTCCCACCACCTCTGCCTGGTCGACAACAGGGACTGTCACGAGCAAGAGTTCCTCTCCGACGGTCTCGCTGAAACGGCGCCTCGTGTCGATGCGTCCGCCGAGGGCGGCCAGCAGCTCCGGCCGCTCACCGGTTGCATAGACCGTGCCGACGTCCGCCCGGCCGGCTGTGTCGGCGAGGAGCCTGCCGCCCCCGTCGACGACGAGGATCCGCTCACCCTCGGCCCGCGGCGTCCCGGCGACGATCCGCTCCAGCGCCGCTGAAGGGCGGGGACGCGTCCGGCGGTTCGAGGCGGCAACGAGATCCGCGACCCGGGCAGCCAGGATGGCGGCATTCCCGAGCACACCCGACTGGAACTCGGACGTCGCCCTTCGGTCGACGTTCAACGCGAGCGGGATCTCGAGCGCAAGCACGACCGCAGTCAGGAGGTACGCGGCGGCGAGGACGAGCCTGGCCCGGAAACTCACCCGGCCAGCTCGTCCACCGAGGCGAACCGGAAGCCGACCCCACGCACAGTGTGGATGTAGCGCGGGTCGCCCGGGTCGTCGCCGAGCTTCTTGCGGAGAGCGCTGACGTGCACGTCGAGGGTCTTGGTCGAGCCGAGCCAGCTCGTGTCCCAGACCTCCCGCATCAGATCGCCGCGCCGGACGACCCTGCCCGCGTTCTCGAGGAGCATGGCCAGCAGGTCGAACTCCTTCACCGTCAGCTCGATCGCCTCCCCGGAGCGGCTCACCATCCTGGTCTCGAGGCTCAGCGACACGTCGCCGACTTCCAGGCTCGCTTCGCGCTCGGCGACGGGCGTGGTCGCGCGGCGAAGGACCGCGCGCAGCCGCGCCACGAGCTCGGCGACGCTGAAGGGCTTCGTGACGTAGTCGTCGGCGCCGAGCTCGAGGCCGAGCACGCGGTCGATCTCCTCCCCGCGTGCCGTGAGCATGATCACCGGCACCGTCGAGACCGAACGCAGCTCGCGGAGGACGTCGCGGCCGTCACCGTCGGGAAGCATCACATCGAGAAGGACGACCTCAGGCTTGCACGACCCGAAGGCCTCCAGTCCGGCGGCAGCCGTCGCTGCCCAGACGACGTCGAAGCCCTCCCGCTCGAGCGCAAGCTGGAGCGGCTCCGCGATCGACTGCTCGTCCTCGATCAGGAGAAGCGTACGCCTGGCCATCGCCGCCTCACCATACGCACCGTCCACGAGGTCGGATTCAGACCATTCGCGCCGTTGGGCGTCGCCCGCCTGCGCCCCCACTAGAATCGGGCGGGTGATCGAGCGTTACTCCCGTCCCGCCATGAAGGCAATCTGGTCGGACGAGGGGAAGCTCGCACGGTGGCTCGAGGTGGAGCTTGCGGCGCTCGAGGGCTGGACTGCGGTCGGCGTCGTCCCGGGCGACTCGCTGACCGAGATCCGGGAGCGTGCCAGGGCGCCGACGCCGGAGCGTGTCGCGGAGATCGAGGCGCGGACGCAGCACGACCTCGCCGCCTTCGTCGACGCCGTCCAGGAAGAGCTGGGGCCTGTCGGTCGCTGGCTGCACTACGGGCTGACATCGTCCGACGTCCTCGACACGGCTCTGGCCCTTCAGGCCAGGGACGCGGGCGAGCTCGTCCTCGACGGGCTCGAGCACACCCTCACGGCGGTGGTGGCCCGGGCGAACGAACACCGCGACACCGCAATGGTGGGCCGTACGCACGGCGTGCATGCCGAGCCGATCACGTTCGGGGCCAAGTTGGCCGGCTGGGCCTTCGAGTTGGAGCGGGACCGGCATCGGCTCGAGCGGGCGTTGGAGGGGATCCGGGTCGGCAAGCTTTCCGGGGCGGTCGGGGTCTACGGCGGCGGCGACCCGGAAGTGGAGCGCATCGCCTGCGAGCGCCTCGGTCTGGCCCGCGAGCCCGCCTCGACGCAGGTGATCCCGCGCGACCGCCACGCCGAGCTCCTCTCGACCCTCGCCCTTTGCGCAGCGTCGGTCGAGCGCTTCGCGACCGAGATTCGCCACCTCGCCCGCACGGAGGTGCGCGAAGTCCAGGAGCCGTTCCGCGCGGGCCAGAAGGGCTCGTCGGCAATGCCGCACAAGCGGAACCCGATCGTGGCCGAGCGCCTGTGCGGCCTGGCACGCGTCGTTCGCTCCGCCGCCGCTGTCGGCCTCGAGAACGTGGCGCTCTGGCACGAGCGCGACATCTCCCACTCGAGCGCCGAGCGGGTCGTCCTGCCGGATGCGTTCCTGGCGCTCGACTACATGCTCGACCGCTTCGCGTGGCTCGTAGAAGGCCTTGTGGTCGATCCGGAGCGGATGCGCCGGAACCTCGACGGCTCGCACGGGCTCGTCTTCAGCCAGCAGGTCCTGCTCGCGCTCGTCGGCGCGGGGCTCTCCCGCGACGACGCCTACCGCCTCGTGCAACGAAACGCGCTCCGAGCATGGGACGAGGAGCGGGACTTCCGCGGGCTGCTCGAGTCGGACGAGGAGATCGCCGGCCGTCTGGATCCGTCCGTCCTCGATCGCGCTTTCGACCTGAGGGAGGCGCTTCGCCACGTGGGCACGCTCTTCGAGCGGCTCGCCGCCCTGACCACATCCAAGGAGGAAACTGTCCATGCCTGACGCCGCTGTCCACCTCGCGAGCGGGAAGGTGCGCGAGATCTTCGAGCTCGACGCCGACCGGCTGCTCCTGGTCGCGAGCGACCGCATCTCGACCTTCGACGTCGTTCTCCCGACAGAGATCCCGGACAAGGGTCGCGTCCTCACGGGGCTTTCCGGCTTCTGGTTCGCCCGGACGAGTCACATCGTCCCGAACCACCTGCAGTCACTTCGGTCGGATGGGCGCTCGACCGAGGCGAAAAAGCTCGAGATGCTCCCGCTCGAATGTGTCGTCCGCGGCTACCTCGCCGGCTCGGGGTGGAAGGACTACCAGGCCACAGGCTCGGTATGCGGGCATGCCCTCCCCGAAGGCTTACGGGAGTCCGACCGGCTCCCGGAGCCCATCTTTACTCCCTCGACGAAGGCCCACACCGGCCATGACGAGAACATCGACCGCGAGCGGGCGGCGGAGCTCGTCGGAGCCGGGCTCCTTGCGGACCTCGAGCGGGCCTCGCTCGAGATCTACCGGCATGGCGCCGCCTATGCGCTCGAGCGGGGAATTATCCTGGCCGACACGAAGCTCGAGCTCGGGCTCGACGGGGACGGGACGCTCGTCCTAGCAGACGAGCTCATGACCCCGGATTCGTCGCGCTTCTGGCCTGCGGCCGAGTACGAGCCGGGCCGGCCCCAGGCCTCGTTCGACAAGCAGTACGTGCGTGACTACTGCGAGACGCTCGGCTGGGACAAGCGGGATCCCGGGCCGGAGCTCCCGGACGAGGTGGTCGAGGGGACGCGCGCCCGCTATCTGGAAGCCTTCGAGCGGCTAACCGGCCTCCCGTTCGAGGGGTATTCGTCGGATCCGAACGTGGTGCTCTCGTGAAGGCGACCGTACTCGTGCGGCCGAAGACGGGCATCCGGGATCCGCAGGGCCAAGCCGTGCAGAGCTCCCTTCGCCACCTCGGCTTTCCGGTCGGTGAGGCTCGAGTCGGCCGCCTGATCGACGTGGAGGTGGACGCGGCCACGGCGGCGGACGCCCGTGCGCAGATCGAGCGCATGTGCGAAAGCCTCCTCGCGAATCCGCTCATCGAGAGCTACGAGATCGAGCTAGATGGTTGACCGACAATTACGCCGCCATTACCGACCAACCATCTAGGTAGCTGACGTGGACAATCCTCGCGTCGGCGTCCTCGTCTTTCCGGGGTCGAACGACGACCGCGATGCGGCCTGGGCGCTCAGGGCGCTCGGCGCCGACCCCGTCATGGTCTGGCACGCCGAGCCCGAGCTCCCCGAGGTCGGGGCGGTCGTGTTACCGGGCGGGTTCTCCTACGGCGACTATCTCCGCTGCGGCGCCATCGCCCGGTTCGCGCCCGCGATGCGCGCAGTGGCCGGGTTCGCCGCAGCTGGGGGCCCGGTGCTCGGGATCTGCAACGGCTTCCAGATCCTCTGCGAGGCGGGGCTCCTGCCCGGTGCTCTCCGCGCCAACGAGAGCCTTGCCTTCATCTGCGAGGACGTCGAAGTGCAGGTGGAGCGCAGCGACATTCCATTCCTGGCCCGCTGCGGGGTTGGAGACCGGCTCGTGATTCCGGTCAAGCACGGCGAGGGCTGCTTCTTCGCTCCGCCGGAGCTCCTCGCAGAACTCGAGACCGAGGGGCAGATCGTCCTCCGCTACGCCGAGGGATCGAACCCGAATGGATCCGCGGCCCACGTGGCCGGCGTCTGCAATCGCTCCGGCAACGTCATGGGGCTCATGCCGCACCCCGAACACGCGGTCGATCCGCTCCTAGGCTCCGGCGACGGCGCATTGGTTCTGGCCGGGCTCGTGGACGCCGCCCGCAAGCGCTCACTCGCAACAGCCTCCTAGCTTCTCTCAGGAGATGTCGGGCTTCGCCTCCATCGGGAGCATCTCAGCGAGCCCGGGCGAGCCGGCAAGCTCCTGTCGCAGCCGTCCGAGGTCCGCGGCCCGGAATGTCACGGGCCCTCGCCTCGCCTTTCCATCCGTGGAGTAGGCGAAGCGGACGAGCTTCTCGCCCCTGCCGTTTTCGAGAAGCTGGATGAGGGAGGAGAACCGCTTTCCGCCCGCACGCTGCGGGAGCGTGAGCTCTTCGACCACCGCCGCCTTGCCCCAGGGCGTTGCCACCTTCGTCGACACGCCCCTCAAGGTACGCGGGAAAAGCGCGCACGTGTGTCACACACTGGGCCGAACGGCGCGCGGAATGGTCGCGAAAGGAGCGGTGCCACTCCGACAGGGCTACCGTCCCCCGCGTGGGCTTCGTTCTTACGATCCTTTTGCTCGGTGGCTCGCTCTGGACGCTCGTGTGCACACAGGCCCTCCGACGGTCCGAGGCCGGAAGCCACTCGCCTCCTCTCGTCGGCCAGGCGATCCTGTTCGCCGTCGCGGGGGGGTATCTCACCTACTACGCAGCTAGCGAGGACAGCTACCGCCGCGGTGGGATCAGCCGTTGGGAGGCATACGACGCTCGCACCCTGACCGCGGCGGCGATCCTTGCCTGCCTCGCGGTCTGCGTGCTCGCCGTCCTGGCCGACCGCCGGCGGGGCCTCATGGCTTCGCTTGCTGGGCCTGCCGGCGTGGCAGCGGCGCTCGTCTTCGCAGCCGCGTTCGTCGCCAACTCGACCAACTAGCAAGTGCTCAGGCTGGCTCGGCCCGACGCATTCGTACTACTCGGCTTTCGGCACAGCTATCCCGATCACGCGCGGATCTGGCCGAGCGCCGCGAGAAGTTCCCGGTGACGGCGCTCCTCGTCTGGCATGCCCTCTTCGACCGGCGAGCTGAGACGATTCATCAAGGCGTTCACCGGCTTGACGACGAAGAAGAACACGGCGATGGCGACAGCGACGAACGTGAGCAAGTCGGTTAGGAAGGAGCCGTAACGGAAGACCGCGTCGTTGATCGTGAAGGTCAGCTCGCGAAAGTCTGGCTTCCCGATGATCATCGCAACGATGGGCATCAAGAGGTTGTCCACGAACGAGGTGATGAGTGCCCCGAAGGCCACTCCCATCACGAACGCAACGGCAAGCTCGACTATGTTGCCGCGCAAGAGAAAATCGCGGAACTCGTTCAGCATCTGGAGCCTCCTCATACTGGGCGACAATCGATACGCCGGGGATGCTATTCGCGATGCGACAGGCGCACACAGGCCCTCGGACCTCGCCGCTGACTAGCGTTACTCCGAACCCAGCAGAACGGTGTCGAGTCCTCGCGTGAGCCCGACTAACTCCGGTACCTTGCGCACCGCGAGCAGCGTGCCCTCGACATACGGCTCGGCCGTTCCCCCCGCGTCATGGCGGATGGTCAGGCGCTCGTCGGGCAGGGCGAAAACAACCTCGGTAGACACGACGAAGCTCGGGAGGCGCACCGAATGCACCTGGGCACCGCCGACGGTGGCGCCGCGTGCCTCCTGAGGCCCGTGGAGATCCTCGATCGGGCGTCCTACTTCAGGGCGACGAACCTCGCCGAGGCGCTCCGCGAGCTCGCGTGCCGTCCCGCTCGGAACGTCCTGTTTGGTGGCGCTCGCGTAGTCAATGACCTCCCACTGCGGCAGGTGACGCGCCGCGAGGAGCGCTGCCGCCTGACACATCGCGGCAGTCAGAGAGAAGTTTCCTGAGGCCACTACCCCAACTGAGCGCTCGCGAGCTGCCGAGTCGATCTCGGCGAAATCCGTAGCCGTCAGACCCGAGCTGCCGACTACCACAGCCACCCCCGCGGCGATCGCCGCCAGCGTGTTTGCCTTGACCGCCGTCGCGGACGTGTAGTCAATCAGGACGTCGGTGTCGTCGAGCGCCTCGTCCACGGTCCCGTACACGGGAACTCGCAGCGCAGCCCCACCGAGCGCCTCCCCAAGATCTTGACCGGCCGCCGATCGGCTGACGGCGGAAACGAGCACAAGGTCGGCCGCGTCGAGCACGGCCCGCACAAGCGCGCGCCCCGTCCAGCCCGTGGCTCCAGCGATGCACAACGACAATTTCCGAGGCGGCCGCATGGTCGTCCAGCTCACTTTCAATCACTCGGGGATGAGCACGACATCATCGCCGATGCGTGGCATCGGCCGAGAACAGGCGGCGTCCCGGTCCCGATAACCGATCCGAGCAGGGACCAGAGCTCGCTAGCGCTCAGCTCGGCTCGATCAGCTCAACCCGATAGCCGTCTAGGAACCGCGAGGGGCCTTGCCACGAGCGAAGCCGAGCGGGATGATCTCACCGACCCGTGAGCAGGCGAATACAAGGAGGGATGACCTGTGCCGAGAGGACATGCGGTCTTTGGCGCGACCTCACCGAAAGATCCTGACTGGAATGAGGATCCCGAAGGAGCGCTGACGAGGATCGGTGAGAAGAACAATGCGGAGTACATCGAGGGATCGCTGACTTTCGCCGCCAACGGCAGGATCGGGCACGCCCTCTTCAGAACGGTTGAGCCCGAGGAGGACAGCGCCGCGACCAATTTCGTCACGCTGGCCGAGGACCTCGACGCCATCAAGCTGTCAATCGCGATCGACGCCGACCGCTGGAAGGCGAACCAGGAGGCGGCGAGCTAGGCCCAGCTACGTCGCGAGGACGAGCCCCTCGCCCTCGTGCACGTAACGACTTGCTCCGAGTTGGCGAAACGCAGCCAGCGCGAGGTCGCGCTCAGCCTCGGCTTGTCGGGGTAGGCCAACGTCCGCGAGGGCCTGCGCGGCGCGAAGGTGAGCCAAGGCGGCATCGGGATTCGATCCGATCTTGGTGTAGATCTCCGCCGCCCGCTGTAAATCCCCCGTGGCCACCGCGCTCGCCGCCTCGAGCCAGCGACTCGTGGTGCGGGCGCGTTCGGCCGCTTCGAGCAGCCGCGCCGAGTCTCCGAAGGAGTGCAGCGTGAAGGCGACGTCTGCCAACCAGTACGAGGTCGGGCAGCTTCCGGGCCACAGCGAGAGGAGCTCCTCCGCGCACGCCAGAGCTTCATCCGGCCGAGCCGACGCTTCGAGCGTCCGAGCCTGCAGCGCGAGCGCCGGGATCAGCATCTCCGGCACCGCCGCCCGGCGTCCGAGCTCGACAGTGCGCGTGGAGTCTTCCAGAGCCGCTGGCACCTGGTCGCGGGCGAGCCGGATACGACTGCGAAGAAGCCGGGCGTCCATCTCGAGCGCGTTCGCAAACCCGGTTTCGATCTGCGCGACGACCTCATTCGCAAGCCGGACGGCCTCGTCCCAGCGGCCCGTCCAATACCCCTCATACATTCGCTCGGCGTCGAACCACCGGATGCGCTCGGCGTCGCCGAAGCGGTTGGCGGCGCGCCGCCCGTCCTCGTAGAGCTTGAAGGCCCGAGCGAGCTCGCCTGCCTCGACGAGCGCGCTGCCGAGATTGGCATACGCCCTGACACTCTCGAGGGAGTTGATGCCGACGGCGATGGCGATGCTCGCCTCCAGATCGGCAAGCCCCCGGGGATCGCCGATGCGCGCGCGCGCGAGCCCGATACTGTCCAGGGCGTGGGCCCTGACGTCGTCGAGCCCAAGATCGTCTGCCATGTCGAGCGCCTCGAGCCCGACGTGGATCGCTTCCTCGTTCTGGTCGCCGATCATGAGGAATCGGGCGCGACTGCTGAGGACGTGGGCCTTCCCATGTGACGGCGGCGAGTCCTCGACGAGCGCCGCCGCGTTGTCGAAATGCCCAAACGCGTCGGGATTGCCGCTCATCCAGAGGAGCTCGCCGATCAAGACCATCGCCTCGGCCGCCCGCTCGAGCCGGCCGAGGGCGATGAAGGCCTCACGCGCCTCCTCAAGAAGCTCGGCGCCCGCGCTCTCGGCGTGGACACGTGCAGTCCCCAGGCGGAAAACGAGCTCGGCTCGTTCCGGCTCGCTCGCCGGCCAGAGTGCGAGGGCTTCGGAGTAGAAGCGCGCCGCCTTCGCGAATGCGTTCAGCGAGATCGCTCGGTCGCCGACGTCGGCAAGGGCTGCTCGCGCTGGCTCGACCAGGGCTTCCGTGTTCTGTCGCGAGGCCCGGCCGTACTGGAGCGCACTCAGGTAATGGTGCGCGAGCATCTCGGCGCGGTCCTCCCCGCGGTCGAGCGAGAGGGACTCCGTCCATTCCGCGGCGCGCCTGTGCTTGTCGGCGCGCAGTGACCGCGCGATCTGCCCGTAGGCAACGTCGCGGACGATGATGTGGAGGAATGAGTATTGAGGCTCGCTGTGCACGATCGAGTCCCTCTCGCGGCGCACGAGCTGCTTTCGCTCGAGTTCGCTCAGATGCTCCTCCGCAGACCAGCGCGGCTGCCCTTCCAAGGCCGCGAGTGCCCCGAGCCAGAATGCCTTGCCCACGACTGCCGCGTCTTGAATTAGTGCCTTTTCCTCGGAGGGGAGGGCGTCGAGACGCGCGGCCACGATCGCCTGCACCGACTCGGGGAGCGGCAAGTCCTGAGTAGTGAGCTCCCATCTCGCCCCGACCAGGCGCAGAAGGTCACGATCGAGCAGCATCCGAACGTACTCCTCTGCGTAGAGCGGGTTGCCTCCAGCGTGCGCAAGCAGCGCGGATTGAAGCTCCTCTGGGAGGGCCGGGGCGTCCAGAATCCCTGCCACTAGACGGGACGTCTCCTCGTCAGAGAGCGCCTCCAACTCGAGCGTCGTCGCGGGTCGCTTTCCAGACCCCCAGGTTGGACGCCGTTCGAAAAACTCGGAACGACAGGTCGCGACGACGAGGACGCTGCCCTGGAAACGATCACCGAGGTGATCGGAGACAAAGTCGAGTAGACCCTCGTCCGCCCAATGCAGGTCTTCGAAGACGAGAACGAGGGGCCTGCGTGCCGCAACGGCTTCGAAGAAACGCCGCCAGGCGGCGAACGCTTCGGTGCGGTGGTCGCCACGAAACTCCCGCGGAAGCGTGAACCCGGCCAGTGGAGCCAGGTGGCCCGCCACCCAGCGGGCCTCGCTGCCGTCGGCAACGACATCCTCGACCGCGGCGCGCAACTTATCCTCCACCGTGCCGGCGGAATCCGTCGCGAGAATGCCCGCGTGCGCCTTGACGATGTCGGCGAGCGCGCCGAAAGCCACCCCGTCGCCGTAGGGAAGCGAACGGCCCTGTCGCCAGGAGACCATTTCGGTGCCTCGGTCGACACGCTGAAACAGCTCCCAGACGAGCCGGGATTTGCCGATTCCGGGGGAGCCGGCGAGAGTCATAAGGCAGGCACCCGCACCGGCGACGACGTCGCCGAGCCCGCCGACGAGGGCGTCGACCTCGCGCGCTCGACCGACTAACCGTGCGTCGTGCCGGAAACGGTCGGCCCCGAGACGTGCCCGGGGGGCGACGACTTCCCACACAGTCACTGGTTTGACCTTCCCCTTGGCGTGCACAGGTGGAGCCGGCCGAAAGTCAATCTGAAGGCGAGTGCTGCGGTACGTTCGTTCGTCGACGAAGATTCCGTCCACAGGAGCACCCGCCTGGAGACGCGCGGCGGTATTGACGACGTCGCCGTGCGCCATCGCCTCGCCTTGTCGGGGGCGGGCTCCCAGGGCGACTACTGCCTCTCCGGTCGCAATGCCAACCCGTACGTGGAGCTGGAGCGATCCCTCCTCCGGTCGCGGGCCGGCCACCGCGTTTCGCACAGCATTCGCAGCCCGCACGGCCCGCTCCGGATCGTCCTCGTGCGCGGTGGGCGCGCCGAAGAGGGCCATGACGGCGTCGCCGATGAACTTCTCCACGGTCCCGCCGTAGAGCTCGATCTCCTCCCGGACTCGCGCGTAGTACGGACCGAGAACGCCGCGAACGTCCTCGGGATCGAGCTTCTCCGCCAAGCCGGTGAAGCCAACGAGGTCGACGAAGAGGACGCTCACGATCTTGCGCTCCACCGCAATGCGCGGTTGCCCGAGCTCAGCACCACACGCGGTGCAATAGGAGTCCGCCGCATCGAGTGGCCCCACTCCACAGGTAGGGCACATCGGCCCGAGCGCTCCGCCACAGCGCCCGCAGAACGCCGCGTCCCTCACGTTGAGGAAGCTGCACGCTGGGCACCTGAGGCTCACGCCCACCCCTCTCGACCGGTTGACCCTACCACGGCCCTGCGTGTGGCTCACGAGGTGAGCCCGGACTTTAGCCGCGCTCGACTAACTCGATCCGATAGCCGTCCGGGTCGCGGACGAAACAAATCCGCGAGCCGCCCTCGCGAACGGTGTACGGAGGCCGCTCCGGCGCTATCCGCTTTTTCTCCAACTGGCCGAGTGCTTCGTCGAGGTCGTCGACCGTGACGGCGATATGTCCGTAGCCGGTGCCAATCTCGTACCCGGCCTCGGGCGTTTCGAAGTTGTACGTGAGCTCAAGCTCTGGTCCTTCCCGGCCTGGGACGCCGAGGAAGTAGTTGACGGCCTCGTCGCGGATCGGGAGCTCACGCCGCTTCTCGAAGCCGAGCGCCTCGTAGAAGGCGAGCGATGCGTCCGGGTCCGTGACGCGGTAGCAGGTGTGGATCAGCTCCACCTGCCGAGCGTACTACGAACGACTCATGACGCGGGAGACATTGGCGGCTCCCAACGCAGCGTCACCGGCTCTGTCGAGGCCGCAAGCCTTGACACCGCCGGCGTGGATGAGCTCAGCTACGCAGACATGACCCCAGAGGAGAGGCACGCTTGCGCGCAGCACTTATCAAGCGCATCGCCGAGGCAGAGGCAGCGCTAGAGGACGGCAAGCAAGCCGCAGCGTAGGCCGGGTGGCCACGCCTACTCGCACAGTCGGGGTCATGCCTAGAGGCATGTAATCGATGCGGCCTCACGGGCCGGTGCCAGGTTGGTGTCAGGGCTTGTGGCGGCGGATCTTCAGTGGTTCAGCGATGCGGGAGGAAGATGGGCTCGTGCTTGCGGTCGCTCTGAAGCTGCGACGACCGAACCAACCCCAGCTCGGGGCACCCCACCCCGCAAAACGCGCAGGACTCCTAGCGGAGCCTCTCCGTGCCTCTGCAACCTGGCGTGTGGTGCTGAACTCCATTAGGGAGGGCGCCCGGCTGACAAGCCCCTAGTGGCCGGCCTATTGATGCCAGGTCTCTGACAGCTGATTCCACCTTTGTGTAGGTCCGACTTCGAGAGGCTTGCTGCCCTTCTGTGCCGGAGAGCAGCGCGCCAAAGTGGAGCCGCGAGGTTGCCCCGAGCCAGGCGCCGGAGCCGGCTTAGAGACATCCGGCCGATCGACGTGTCAGCTAGGAGCACCGGGAGGAGCAGAAGCGCCTGCGCGTCGTCGCCTTCGCCTTCCTCACGCCGAGCGAGGCGCCGATCATGCGCCTCGCCGCGGCGCTCGGGGGCGAAACGGCGAGTTGAACGCTCGTTGGCGAGCGCCCTCGTTCCTTGCAGCCGGGCGTGCGACCACGAAGCAGAACGCGGCAAGCACGATTGCGACCGGCGCCAGGAGGTAATTCTCCCACGGGCTCTCGGAGGCGACGTTCGCGACCGCCGCGAGGCCGAGGATGCCCACGAGCGCCCAGGTTCCCCAGCGGTAGAGGCGTTCCCGCCGGCCGGCGGCGCGCCCGCGCACGATGTAGATCGCGGCTAGGTAGACGAAGACGGCAGCCCCGCTTCCGACTCGCTGCCCCGTCGTCAAGTGCGTATGCGCGCCGCCCCACGCCGCGTCCCCGAGAGGGGCCCCGGCCGCCAGAGCGGCCTGGAAGGCTGCAAGCCCGGCGAACCCAATCGTTATGGCGCTTGAAACCCGTCCCATGGCTGGCTCCTTCCCTCGCCGCCACGAGCATCGCTCCAGCGACGCCGATCGGCATCCGCAATCGTCCGCATGGCGTCCTCCGCGAACTACGGGTTCTTAGCGACGAGGCCGGCGTCAGCGCCGCGCTCCATCCTGACCTATCCTCATTGACCGCGAAGTCCGCGGCACAGCGCTGAGGGTTTACCGAGCGGCTCCGTCCGACTGGCGGGCCTCGGGTCGGACGAGCGGTAGGGCATCCGCCGACGTTCACTCCTTCAAGGGATGGCTTTCTGCCCCGTTCGGGGCATCCTCTGATCAAGACCAAGGAAGACAGCGCTGTGGCAGCTCACTGTCGCTTTGGACCGGACGCTCGCGTGGCGTTCGAGGAGAGGGAGAGAAGAGATGGACGAAGGGGCATTCGACCCCTACGCGGAGGAGGAGCGGCGCACTTTCCTGTGGCGCTTGGCTCAGTTCACGCGGCTCGGCTTCGCCTATTCCGAGTCGGTGGTCTTGGCAGGCACCGGGATCGACCTCGCGGAGGCGCGCAAGCTCGTTACCCGTGGCTGTCCGACCGAGACTGCCTCACGGATTCTGCTCTAGAGAGGGCCCGCAGAGCTTCGTCGGTGGCCCCAATGCGGCGGGGGCAGGCCGACGGAAGGGGCGGGGCCAGCTGGTAGGGGTTTTCCACGCTCAGGAGCGCGGTTATCCCGCAGGTGACCGCGGTCGATCGCCGATGTGCGCAGGTCACCGGCCCGTCAGAAATACGGACCCTGACATACATGCGGTGCGAGGTACGCAAGCCGGCGACGTCGCTGACGGTGCGGCCCCGTCCAGAGCTGGATTGGAGGGAGAGGTCATGCTCACAAGACGACAGCTCGTTCAGCGAGGAGCGATCGGAGGCGCCGGGCTCCTTCTTAGCCGCGGGTCGTTTGCGATCGCCGCGCCCACCACGGTGGGCGCCACGCCCAAGCTGAGGAAGTGGAGGGAGGCTTTGCCGGTGCCGCCGGTGCTCGATGGCAGGGGCGGAGGCAAGAGGTTCACGATCGCGGCGAGGGAGTCGACGGATTGGAAGTTCCACCCCGACCTCCCGGCGACGAGGACCTGGGGCTACTGGTCGGACAACCCGCAGGCAGGCTTGCCCTACCTCGGGCCAACGATCGTGGCGACCAGACGGCCCAACGACACCGTCGAGACGTCGGTGACGGTCGAGTGGCGCAACGAGCTCGACGACGCGTTCCTGCCTAACGATCCGACCCTCTTCGGGGCCGTCCTGCCCGGGGAGCCGGTCCCGATCGTCACGCACCTGCACGGCGGCGAGAATCATCCTCAGTTCGACGGGACGCCGCTGCAGTGGTTCACCCAGGGTGGCGCCAAGGGCCCGCACTACATCACGAACACGTTCACCTACTACAACGAGCAGCGCGCCAGCATGGTCTGGTATCACGATCACGCGCTCGGCAACACGCGCACGAACGTCTACGCGGGGCTCGCAGGTGCCTACATCATCCGCGACGACCAGGACACGGGCGAGGCCGGCAATCCCCTCGGACTGCCCGCCGGCTCGTACGAGATCCCGCTCGTCCTCCAGGACAAGACCTTCAACGCCGACGGAAGCATGTTCTATCCGACGCAGGGCGTGACCGAGTTTCACCCGCAGTGGGTGCCGGAGTTCTTCGGCGACGTCGCAGTCGTGAACGCCAAGATCTGGCCGTACGTCGACGTGGAGCCGCGCCGCTACCGGCTTCGGATCGTCAACGGATCCCAGTCGCGCTTCTACAACCTCCAGTTCGCGAACGAGAACAGCGGCAAGGCATTGCCGTTCACGCAGATCGGGGCGGAGGGTGGACTGTTGCGCGCCCCCGTGCCGATGACGGCACTTCTGATCGCCCCCGGGGAACGCGCCGATGTGATCATCGACTTCGCCGGGCAGCGCAACGCCTCCTTCATCGTCACAAACAACGCCAGGGCCCCCTACCCGATGGGCGGACGCGCGGGGCTATCGCAGCTTTTGAAGATCCGCGTCAACCAGCCTCTAAGCGGTGTCGACGACACGACTCCTGGCGCCGATCTAAAGCTGCCGCTGCTGCCCTTCTTGCCCGCGCCGTCGCTCACGCGCGTCCAGCACCTGTCGGAGACGCTCGATCCGCTCACCGGCAACCCGATCAACCTGAACGTCGAGGACGCGCCGTATCTCGACGAGAAGACCCATCTGCCCGACGTCACGACCAAGCCGGCGGCCAACGCCGTCGAGGACTGGCTGCTAGTCAACACGACAGCCGACACACACCCGATCCACCTGCACCTCGTGACCTTCGAAGTCATTGATCGCAGGCCGTTCAACGTCGCCGCCTACGACCCCACGACGCAAGCGATCACCTACACCGGAGCCGCCGTGCCCGCCGCCCCCAACGAGAACGGCCGCAAGGACACAGTCCAGGCCCACCCCGGGCAGGTCACCCGAATTCGAGCCAGGTTCGAGCTACCGGACGAAGGCACAATCGAGCTCCCACCCGGCGTCACCAACCCACAGTACGTCTGGCACTGCCACATCCTCGAACACGAGGAGAACGACATGATGCGCGCGTTCGAGGTCATCCGCTGACGCGGCGCTCGCGCCGCGGCGGGCGATCCCACCAAGATCGCCTGGCGCGTCGCCTGCCCGTCGATTGACTGCACCCCCTTCGCGGGTCGTCGGTCGGCGACGTGGATCCCATTGCGCGCGGCGACCTTACGAGCTCGTCGCGCGGACGCGCGGGTTCTCCATTGCTCCACCGAAGGGCAGACAGCCCCCCCGCTCCTGGTTCATGCCGGCTCGAGGTCCTCCCGGACGAGGCCGAACACAATGCCGTCGACCCACTCGTCGTGCCGCCAGTACGCCTTTCGCTTCACGCCCTCCTTGATGAACCCTGCCCGCTCGAAATGGCGGATCGCGCGGTCGTTGAACCCGTAGCACTCGAGCTGCACGCGATGGAAGTCGAGGTCGAAGATCAGGTGACGCGCCACGAGCTTGGTCGCCTCCGCAGCGAGGCCGCGCCCCCGGAAGTCGGGATGGAGCATGACCCCGTAAAGCTGCGCGATGCGGCTGCGCCGGTTGCCGGTCGAGAAGGCCATCGTGCCTGCGGGCCACGAGCTGCCGTGCCATTCGACCTCGATCACAAACCGCCCGTGGACGTCCGGCTCGGTCTCCGACCGCTCGATCTCCTCGAGAAGTGATGCCTTGTCCCGCGCGGAGACTGCCGACATGAACGGCTCGATGTTTTCGTTGGTCGCGAGGCCGACGAGAAAGTCGGCATCGGCCCTGGCGGCCCGCCGCAGCTGAAACCCGTGTCCCTCGAGCGGCTCGGTCACGGGCGTTGGGGAGCGGCGAGCGCGTTACGCAACCCGCGTGTAAGGCTCAGGCCTGCTCCGAGGGCGACGCCGCCCAGGATGAGGACCAGGCCGAGGAGGGCGTTCGCGGTCAGTCGCTCGTCGAGAAGCGTGACGCCGTAAAGGAGCGCGAAGGGGGGCAATAGGTAAGTGACGAGCGTCGTGCGCGAGGAGCCAAAGGTCGTGAGCATCCGGTACAGGATGATCGATGCGACCGCGGTCCCCAAAATCCCGAGAGCCGCGACCGACCCCAGCGCCTTCGCACTGGGCACCTCGTCGGGGATCTGGAAAAGGGAGAACGGGAGCAGAACGACCGCGCCCCAGATGACCGCGGACGTCGCTGTCACAAGCGGCGGCGTCGTCGAGAACCGGTGCTGCGTGAAGAGGTTCGCGCAGGCGTACGAGAACGAGGCGACGACAACCGCGAGCGTTCCAGCCACCGCCCACCATCCACCCTCCGGATGGAACCCCGCAAGAACTCCGACCCCAGCCAGGCCGAGCAGCACGCCGGCGAGACGCATCCCGGTCACGCGCTCCCCAGGGCTGAACCGGATCGCCAGGAGTGCTACGAAGATCGGCACGGACGCGTTTGCGATCGCCGCGATGCCCGAGTCGACGTACTTCTCGCCCCACGCGATCAGCGTGAACGGGATCGCGCCGTTGATGACCCCGAGGACGACGCCGCCCCGACCTGTGGCTCGAAGCGCGGCGATCGCCTCGCGGCGGCCCATCCTGGCGACGAGAAACGCAAGCAGGACGGCGCCCGCGAGGATCAGCCGGAGCTCGATCATTGCCGCCGGCTCGATCTCGTCCACGGCGACCTTGATGAAGAGATACGACGCGCCCCAGAGCGCCGACAGCGCGAGGAGGAGCGGCAGGTAGGCGCGCGTCACGGGGCCAGGCTATCGAGGGGGAGAGTCTTCGCGTGAGGCCTCGCGCGGGTGCTTCGGCCGTCCGCGAGGAAGGCTAGAGTGGGGCTCTGGCTTCGGTCGCCGAACAGCCGCCGCTCCATCGTGCTCTCGGCCTGACGGACGGGGAACTTCAGCGAATCTGCGATCTGCTCGAGCGTGATCCAAACGAGTTCGAGCTCGCGGTCTTCTCACTCCTCTGGTCGGAGCATTGCGGCTACAAACATTCGGCGCTCCTCCTGCGCCGCTTCCCGACCGGGGGAGACGCGGTCCTCCAGGGCCCCGGTGAGAACGCGGGTGTGGTCGATCTTGGAAACGGCGAAGCGGCTGCCTTCAAGGTGGAGAGCCACAACCACCCGTCCGCGGTCGAGCCTTTCCAGGGCGCAGCGACGGGCGTTGGAGGCATTCTCCGAGACGTCGTGGCGATGGGAGCAAGGCCCGTGGCACTCCTCGACGGACTCCGCTTCGGTGGGCCCGACCACGCCTTCGATCGCGCGGTCGCCGGCATCGGCGCGTACGGGAACTCGGTCGGCGTGCCGACCGTCGGAGGCGACACGTTCTTCGACGAGGCCTACGCCGAGAACCCGCTTGTGAACGCGATGTGCGTCGGACTCCTCCCGGCCGAGCGCGTGACGCGCGCGCAGGCGACCGGGCCGGGCAACCTGATCGTCATGTATGGCGCCACGACCGGCCGTGACGGAATCGGCGGTGCCAGCGTGCTGGCGAGCCAGGAGCTCTCGGATGCGGACGACGACAAGCGGCCGACCGTCCAGATCGGCGACCCGTTCACCGGTAAGAAGGTGATCGAGGCGAGCCTCGAGCTCGTCGAGCAAGGCCTCGTCGAGTCGCTTCAGGACCTCGGTGCCGCGGGGCTCGCCTCCTCTCTCGCCGAGATGGCCGGCCGGGGCGGAGCCGGTGTGGACGTGCACCTGGAGCGGGTTCCACTCCGCGAGCCCGGCCTCGCCCCCGTCGAGATCATGACCTCGGAGAGCCAGGAGCGCATGGTCGCGGTCTTAACGCCGGATCGCCTCGACGCTGTCGAGGGAATCTGCCGGAGATGGGAGCTCGAGGTCGCGTCGATCGGGACGGTGACCGACACCGGTGCCCTTCGTGTTTTCTGGGAGCGCGAGCTCGTCGGCGAGATCCCGGCTCGCTTCCTGATCGACGACGCGCCGCGCCACCGGGTCGAGACAACTCCGCGCCCGCTCGAGCCGCCTGTCGAGACGCCACGCATCCGGCCACGCGCGGACGACCTCCTGGATCTCCTCCGCTCTCCGAACGTCACCAGCCGGCGGCCCATCTTCCGCCGGTACGACCACCTGGTCGGATCGCGCACGGTTCGCCGACCTGGCCTCGACGCCGCCGTCCTCCGCCTGCGGCCAACCGTTCGTGGGCTTGCGCTGTCGCTGGACGGTGCCGGCAGGCTCGCCTTCCTCGACCCCCGCGTCGGCGGTGCGCTCGCCGTCCTCGAGTCGGCTCGAAACGTCGCCTGTGCAGGCGGCTCACCGCTTGCGATCACGAACTGCCTGAACTTCGGAAATCCGGAGAAGGCGGAGATCGCCTGGGAGCTGGCGGAGGCGATCGAGGGGATGGCGCAGGCGTGCGAGTCCCTTCGGGTCCCTGTCGTTTCCGGCAATGTCTCCCTATACAACGAGACGGACGGGCGGGCGATCTACCCGACGCCCGTCGTCGGCTGTGTGGCCTTGGTGGAGGACGTGCGTGCCATACCGGGTGCCTGGCGCGAGGGCGACCTCGTGTACGTCGCCGGCTCCCCGGAGGTTCGCCTTGACGGCTCCGAGTACCAGGCCCACTTCCTGGGGGGCCCCGCCGGACGCCCTGCGCTCCCAAAGCTTGTCACCGAGGCCGCCCTCGTGGCGTTCCTCGCCCGCTCAGCGTCCTTCCTCACGAGCTCGCACGACGCCGCCGAGGGCGGGCTCGCGGTCGCGGTCGCCGAGTCGGCGCTCTTCGCGGGCATCGGAGCGAGCGTGGAGCTCCCGGACGACGCAGTCGCCTGGTTCGGCGAGGGCGGCGGCCAAGCGGTCATCACGTGCCGCCCGGAGGATGCAGCGCGCCTCGACGGAGCGGCTGTCAGGAAGATCGGAGTCGTCGGCGGCGACTCGCTCCTGGGTGTCCCGCTCCCGGAGCTCGCGGCCGCGCACGAAGGAGGACTGATCTAGCGGTGTGCGGCGTCCTCGGCATCTATGCCCCCGACCGCGATGTCGCGCGGCTCGCCTACTTCGGCCTCTTCGCGCTCCAGCACCGTGGCCAGGAGTCGGCCGGGATCGCGGTCTCCGACCGGGCGAGGCTGACAGTGCTCCGGGACATGGGCCTCGTGACGCAGGTCTTCTCCGAGGAGAAGCTCCAGGGCCTCCAGGGCCAGGCGGCGATCGCGCATTGCCGTTACTCGACGACGGGCTCGGCGCGCTGGACGAACGCACAACCGATCGTCCAGCACGGTCCGGCGCGGACGGTCGCGCTCGGTCACAACGGGAACCTCACGAACACGACGGAGCTCCGGCAGGAGCTCGTAGATCGGGGCGTCAAGCTCGGCTCGACCTCTGACACGGAGGTGATCGCGGCGCTGATCGCCCACGACGAGAGGCCGCTCGAGGAAGCGGTGGCGTCGACGATGCGGCGCATCCAGGGCGCGTTCTCGGCCGTGCTCCTCGCGGAAGGCAAGCTGATCGGGTTCCGCGACCCGGCGGGTATCCGACCGCTCGTGCTCGGCCGGCTCGAAGCGGATTACGTACTCGCGTCTGAGACCTCGGCGCTCGACCTACTGGGCGCCGACTTCGTCCGCGAGATCGAGCCTGGAGAGCTCGTGGTGGTCGACGAGCAGGGCATGCGTGCGATCACGGCGACCGACGAGGAGAGCGCGGGCGCTCTCTGCATCTTCGAGTTCATCTACTTCGCACGTCCCGACTCGACCATGCGGGGAGTCGAGTTGCACGGCGCACGGATCCGGATGGGCGAGCGCCTCGCGGCAGAGGCGCCGGCCGAGGCAGACCTCGTCATGGGGATCCCAGACTCGGGAACCCCCGCGGCGATCGGCTTCGCGCGCGCCAGCGGGATCCCGTTCTCCGAAGGGCTGATCAAGAACCGGTACGTCGGGCGGACGTTCATCCAGCCCGACCAGGCACTCCGGGAGCACGGGATCAAGACGAAGTTCAACCCGCTCGCCGAGATGGCCGGCAAGCGCGTCGTCGTCGTCGACGACTCGATCGTGCGCGGTTCCACCACCCGGAAGATCGTGCAGATGCTCTTCGAAGGAGGCGCGCTCGAGGTGCACGTCCGCATCTCGTCCCCGCCGATCGTCTCCCCTTGCTTCTACGGAATCGACATGGCCTCGGAGGACGAGCTGATCGCGTCCACCCGATCGGTCGAGGAGGTGCGCGGCCAGATCGGAGCCACCTCGCTCGCCTACCTCTCGCTCGACGGCTTGCAGGCCTCGACGCGGCGGCCCGAGGGCACGTTCTGCCGTGCCTGCCTGACCCGAAAGTATCCGACGGAGATCCCGGAAGACGTCCGGCTCGCGAAGCTCAGATTCGAGCCGGGTCTTTCCGGTGAAGCGCGAGCGCAGCAAGAGCCCGCGCCTCCCCGCTCTGTAAGCGCGAGCAAGCGCTAGCCGCCCGTAGTCGCTTGACCGCGGACGGCCGCGCCCGCGAGAGTGATCGAGTGGAGGGAAGGGTCGCCATAGTGACGGGGGCGGGGCGTGGGATCGGCCGCGCGACTGCACTCGCCCTCGCGGAGCGCGGTGCCCGCGTGCTGGGCGTCTCCCGGACGCAGGCCGAGCTTGACACGCTCGCTGCGGAGGCCCCGGTCGAGATCCTCGCCGAGGACGTGGGCACGGAGGACGGCTGCCGCCGCGTCGTCGAGGAGGCGCGCTCCCGGCTCGGGCCGATCGACATCCTCGTGAACAACGCCGGCATCGGATCTGCCCACGAGACCGTCGTCTGGGAGGAGGATCCCGAGGTCTGGCACGAGACGCTGCGAGTGAATCTCGACGGCCCGTTTCACCTGACCCGTCTCGCTGCGCCCGACATGATCGCGCGACGCTGGGGGCGGATCATTATGGTCAGCTCGACAGCGGGACAGATCGGCGCGCCGCGGATGCCCGCCTACTGCGCCTCGAAACACGGCCTGATCGGCCTCATGCGTGCAACTGCGCAGGACGTCGGCGCGCACGACGTCACCTGCAACGCCGTCCTCCCGGGCTGGGTTCGCACCGAGATGGCCGAGCGCTCGGCCCGGTTCGAGGCGGAGCGCCGCGGCATCACCGAAGACGAGGTCTGGGCCGAGCGGGCGACCGAGTACCCGGCCGGCCGAGTCATCTCCCCCGAGGAGATCGCCAAGGTGATCGCCTTCCTCGCGAGCGAGGGCTCGAGCGGGATCAGCGGCGAGGCGGTTACAGTCGCCCTGGGAGGACCATGGTGAGCGAGCGGCGCCTGATCGACTGCGACATCCACCAGGAATTCGGGGACCCCGAGGAGTTCCTCGCGTTTATCGAGCCGGGGCAGCGCGACTGGTTCCGCGCCCAGGCGTCCTTCGGGCTCCCGGGCTACACGTGGTCTCATCCGAGCGCGTGGTTCCGGCAGGACCTCGAGCACGAACCCGGGCAGTTTCCCGCTTCCAGGGTCGAGCACGTCCAGCGTGAGGTCCTGGACCGGCACGGCGTCGAGATCGGGGTCTTGACCGGGGACGACGGGGTCACCGTCTCGCTCATGGGGAGCTCCTACCGGGCCGCGGCGTTCGCGCGCGCACACAACGACTGGATGCGGGAGCTCTGGCTCGAGCGCGACCCGCGCCTGCGCGGCTCCATCCTCTGTCCGGCGCAGGACCCTGCGGCTGCGGCCGAGGAGATCGTCCGTTGCGCCGAGGACGAGCGCTTCGTCCAGGTCCTGCTCGTCGGCGGCTCGGAGCGCCCTTACGGCGACCCCCGCTACCTCCCGCTCTTCGAGGCCGCTGTCGAGAGCGGGCTTCCGGTCGCAATCCACTCCGGCGGCGAGGGCATGGGAATCGGGGCAACCCCGGGGGGAGCCGGCAATCCGACCTTCTATATCGAGTGGCACACGCTCGGCTCGGGGTGCTCGATCATGGCGCACCTCGTCTCCCTCCTGTGCCACGGCACGTTCGAGCGCTTCGGGGAGCTCAGAGTGATCCTCCTCGAGGGTGGTCTCGCCTGGCTCCCTGGGATCCTCTGGCGGCTCGACACGAACTGGCGCGGCCTACGCGCCGAGGTTCCCTGGCTCGACCGCAAGCCGAGCGAGGTCATGCGCGAGCACGTCCGCTTCACGACGCAGCCGCTGGAGCACACGGACGGGCACGACGACCTTCTCTTCGAGATGCTCGCCGCGACGGGCGCGCCCGGGATCCTCTGCTTCGCCTCCGACTACCCGCACTGGGACTACGACGACCCGGACCACATGCTGAAGCGGCTCCCTGCCGAGTGGCGCGAGCAGGTCATGTTCGAGAACGCGGCGGCCTTCTACGGCGCGCGACTCGGCCTCGTCCCGGCGTGAAGGCCTGGCACGAGGTCGGCTCCCTCGCTGACGTCGAGCGCGAGGGGCGGATCCTGGCCCGGATCGGAGGGCGCGAGATCGGAGTCGTCCGCGATCCGGAGGGCGGCGAGCTGCACGCCCTGCGAAACCGCTGCCCGCACAGCGGCGCGCCGCTCTGCTTCGGGTCGGTCCGCAGGCGCGAGACCGGCGAGCCCGGACGCTATGCCGTCGGGGACAGAGCCGTCCTCCACTGCCCGTGGCACGGCTGGGAGTTCGACGTCGACTCGGGACGCTGCGTCGACGACGAGCGGATGCGCGTTGCCGTTTACCCGGTGCGAGTCGAAGACGGCCGGGTACTCGTCCAGGCCTGACCCTGCGCGTCAGGCAGGCATGGGTCCCGGCCCGCCCAACCTCCTCGGGCAGTCCGAGTGGGAGCTCCCGGCTAGCATCGCCAGGTGCGCCGCCTCGTTCTCCTCGTCAGCGCGATCGTCCTCGTCGACACGATCTTCTTCGCCGCGCTAGCGCCGCTCCTGCCGACCTACGAGGAGGAGTTCGGGCTGTCGAAGCAGGGTGCGGGCCTCCTGACCGCGATTTATGCCGCCGGCGGCCTGGCGGGCGCCATTCCTGGCGGCCTCCTCGCCTCGCGCCTCGGCGTGAAGCCAACCGTCCTGATCGGGCTCGGGCTCATGGTCGTGACGAGCGTCGCCTTCGGGCTCGCAAACTCGGTCTGGGTCCTGGACGCGGCCCGCTTCGGCCAAGGCTTCGGCAGCTCCGTGTCGTGGACGGGCGCACTCGCCTGGCTGGTCGCCGCGGCTCCGAGAGAACGGCGGGGCGAGCTGCTCGGAATCGCCATGGGCTCGGCGGTCGGAGGAGCGCTGCTCGGCCCCCTTCTCGGCGCTGCCGGAGCCCGGTTCGGGACCGAGGTCGCATTCGGTGCCGTGGCGGCTCTCGGCCTCGTTCTGATCCTCTGGACGGCGACGACGCCCGCATTTCCGCCGGGAGAGCCGCAGAAGCTCCGGCGGATCGCCGGCGCGATCCGCCACAGCCGGGTCGGCGGTGGGTTCTGGCTGGTCACGCTCGCCGCGATCCTCCTCGGCGTCATCTCCGTACTCGCCCCGCTTCGGCTCGACGAGCTCGGCTGGGGCTCGCTCGGCATCAGCGTCGCCTTCCTCGTTGCCGCCGGGGTCGAGGCGGTCGCCAACCCCTTCCTCGGGAGGTGGTCGGACCGGTACGGGTTCTTCGTGCCCGTACGAGCGGGCCTGGTCGGGTCGATCGCAGCCTCGCTCGTCCTCCCGTGGGCCGACGAGCGCTGGACGGCCCTCGTCCTCGTCACCCTGGCGGGGATCGCCTACGGCGTCTTCTGGGTGCCCGGGACGGCGCTCCTCTCGCACGGAGCCGAGGAGGCGGGCCTCGATCAGGGTCTCGCCTTCACGCTCCTGAACATGGCCTGGGCGCCCGGGAACGTGGTGGGTGCCCTGGTAGCGGGGTCACTCGCTGCCGTCACCTCGGATGCCGTCGTCTACACCCTGGCGGCGGGATTGTGCGGTCTCACCCTCCTGGCACTGGGGCGGATCGCCGAGCGACCGCCTGTTGGAACCCGACCAGAACCGGATGCGGGGCGCCAGGCCGCGAGCGCACCTGCGGAATGAAGAGCGTTGCGAGGAAGAACGGGTGCCCGGCCAGCTCGACGATGCGCGGCTCGTCTTCCTCCGCGTCCACGCCCGAGACATGGAGCCCGGCCGCCTCGAGGTCGGGGCGGAAGGCTGGGTTCACCCCGTAACTGCAGTAGTACGACTCGTTGCTCGTCTCGCGGCCGTAGAGCTCAGCGGCCAAGGTTCCGGGCCGTATCGTGACCCGTCCTTCGATCCCCCAGCCGACGTGACACGTGAGCGGCGTGACTGCAAGCGTCTCAGCTTCCGGATTCGACTCGGCGTGGTCGGCGTCCCCGTACCCGAGGACGTTGCGCACGTACTCGACAACGACGTGCTGGAAGCCGCCTCAGGTGCCGACGAGGGGCACGCCGCGCTCGCGCGCGTGGCGAATCGCCTCGAGCGCCGCGTCCATGTTCCGGTACGGGCTCGACGGAGCAATCCAGAGGCCGTCGTAGGGCGCAAGGGCTTCAACTGCGAGCTCGTCGGTCGCGATCCAGTCCGCGTCGATCCCTGCGTGCAAGAAACCGCTGTCGGTGGCCGTGTGCGTCTCGTTTCCGGCGTCGTAGTCGCCGACGATCGCTACTCGTCCGGCTATGACTCCTCCCACACGACCGGCAGTATGTACGCAGTGACCCGATCCAGGCTCGCAACGACCCTCGGCATCCTCGTGCTGCTCCTGTCGGGCTGTGGTAGCGACTCGGAGGGCGCGCCTGCCACGACCGACACCCGGTGGACGAACTACGTCCCCCTCGCCGACCCCAACTCCCTGTCCGACCTGAACCGCAGTGACCGTGAGCTCGGCGTGGATGCGTTGTCGGAGGACGCGCTCGAGCCGGCGGCTCTCGCCGGCGTGCTCGAGGAGGCGGACTTCGAGGGTGGCAGGGAAATCGAATACACGGGCCACACGAAGCTGTTCAGCCATGTGGTCACACGAATGCTCCTCTTCGCGCAGCCCGACGGCGCGAGTGCCTATCTGAAGTGGCTCGACAAGAACGCCGCCGACGTCCTGGGGCCGGTGAGGTCGCGGCAGCCCCTGGCCATCGGCTCGGACGGAGTCCTCCTCCGCGAGCAGGGCTGCAATTGCCATTCCGACCTGCCTACCTACCTTGCGGCCTGGCGCAACGGCGCGGTCGTCCGGACACTTCTCGCCGACGGCGCCGGCGTGAACGCACGGCGTGTGACGGCGCTCGCGCGCGAGCTCGGATGAGATGATCGGCGGGTGACGAACGTCGCCTCAGAGCTCATCGAGCTGAGCCCCGAGCAGCGCGAGATCCGGAACGTCTGCCACGACTTTGCCGAGCAGGAGATCCGCCCGGTCTCGCGCGATGTCGACGAGGCGGACATCGAGATGCCGTGGGAGATCTGGCGGAAGGCGTCTGAGCTCGGAATCACCACCTTTATGCTCCCCGAGGATCTCGGCGGCGGCGGCCTCACGGACGTCCTTACCCAGTGCATCGTCCAGGAGGAGCTCTGCTGGGGGTGCTCCGGGATCGGGAACCTCATCTGCTCGAACGGATTTTTCGCCGAGCCGCTCCTGGAGCTCGGCACCGAGGAGCAACGGCGCCGGTGGCTCGAGCCGCTCGCAGCCGACAGCTCCCTGCTCGGGGCCCTGGCCTCGACCGAGCCTGGGGTCGGGTCGGACGCAGCCTCGATGACGACGACGGCGACCCGGATCGACGGCGGCTACCGTCTGCGCGGCCAGAAGACCTGGGTCTCGAACGGCGGCATCGCCACCTACTACGTCGTTTTCGCGACCGTCGAACCCGGCACGCGGCATCGGGGCATCACCGCGTTCGTCGTCGAGAAGGGAGACGCCGGGGTCTCGTTCGGCCAACCGATGCGAAAGATGGGGCAGCGGGCGATCGTCAACTCGGAGCTCTTCCTCGAGGACGCGTTCCTGCCCGAGGATCGCCGCCTCGGTGACGAAGGGCAGGGCTTCTACGGCCTCATGGGAACCTTTGACCGCTCGCGCGTCATTCTCGGCGCGGCCGCGACGGGCCTCGCTCGCGCCGCGACCGAGTACGCGATCGAGTACGCGAAGTCCCGCGAACAGTTCGGTAAGCCGATCGCCGAGCACCAGGCCGTGGCGTTCCGCCTCGCCGATATGGCACTCCGCGTCGACGCATCGCGCCTCCTCGTCCTGCGCGCGGCGCGGAAGCTGGATGCCGGCGAGCCGGCACCGCTCGAAGCCGCCATGGCGAAGCTCCACGCCTCGGAGACGGCAATGTTCTGCACCTGGGCGGCCGTTCAGACGCTCGGCGGCTGGGGCTACTCGCGGGAGTACCTCGCCGAGAAGTGGATGCGGGACGCGAAGCTCGAGGAGATCGAGGAGGGCACGTCCGACATCCAGCGCCTCATCATCTCCCGGCAGCTCCTCAAGGGCGCTTAGCGATGCGGGACCTCCGGGCGCTCTTCGAGCCGAGCTCGGTTGCGATCCTCGGCGCGTCGAACGACCCCGCCAAGTGGGGCCACTGGCTTGCCCGAGGCGCGCTGAAAGGGAATGGGCGGCGACCGATCTACCTCGTGAACCGAAACGGCGGCGAGATCCTCGGGCAGACCGCTTACCCATCGCTCGCAGAGGTGCCTGACCGGCCCGAGCTCGTCGTCGTGACGGTTCCGGCAACGGCTTTCGAGCAGGCTGTGGACGACTCGCTCGCGGCCGGGGCGAAGGCGATCGTGGCGATCAGCGCCGGTCTGGGCGAGATGGACGAGTCCGGGCGCGAGCGCGAGCGCGCGGTCGTGGAGCGGGTCCGGTCGAGCGGCGCAGTCATGCTCGGCCCGAACTGCCTCGGCGTCTTCGACGCCCCCGCCGATCTCGATCTCGCCTCGAACGAGTTCCCAGCGGGCTCCATCGGCCTCATCTCGCAGAGCGGAAATCTCGCGATCGAGATCGGCCTCATGGCCGCGGAGGTAGGGCTCGGGATCTCACGATTTGCTTCGCTCGGGAATCAGGCAGACCTCGAAGTGGCCGACGTCGTGCGCGCCTATGTCGACCACGAGCCGACGACGATGATCGCGATCTACGGAGAGGACTTCCGGGACGGGCGCGCCTTCGCCCGGGCGGCCGAGGACGCGGTCCGTGCCGGCAAGCCCGTGCTCGTGCTCACGGTCGGAGCGAGCGTGGCGAGCGCACGCGCGGCGCTGTCTCATACAGGTGCCCTGGTGAGCGACCTCGCTGCCGTCGACGCTGCCTGCCGGGCGGCGGGTGCGGTCCGGGTCGGAACGCCGCGCGAGCTCGTCGACCTCGCCCAGGCCTTCCTCGTCCGCGCGCCGGTGGGGGGACGGCGTGTCGCGGTCGCCGGAGATGGGGGCGGTCACGGCGCGCTCGCGGCCGACCTCGCTGACGGCCAGGGCCTCGAGCTCCCCCGGCTCTCCGAGCCCGTCTCGTCCCGGCTCGCGGCGATGCTGCCGTTCACGGCCACGACGCGGAACCCGGTCGATCTGGCCGGTGGAGGCGAGCAGGACATCTCCTGCTTCGGGCGCGTTGTCTCGACGCTTCTGGACGCGGCCGAAGTCGATTCTGTGCTCCTGACCGGCTACTTCGGCGGCTACAGCCAGTACTCGCCCGACTTCGAGGCTCAGGAGGTGGCGGCGGCGGGCGTGATGGCGGACAAGGTCGATGCGACCGGGCGACCACTCGTCGTCCACACCATGTTCTGGGCGAGCCCACCCGCCTGGGCGCTACGCGAGCGAGGCATCCCCGTCTTTCGGGATGTCGGTGCCGCGGTCGGTGCACTCGCACGCCTGGCGGAGCACCAGGAGCAGCCGCCCTGGGGCGTCCCCGATCTCCCCCCGGCCCACGAGGCGGCGGCCGCGACCGGGTACTTCGAGGCACGGGAGCTGATCGCAGCGAGCGGGATCGCGTTCGCCGAAGCCCGTCGTGTCAGGAGCTGGGACGAGGCCAGGAGCGCTGCAGAGGAACTCGGCTTCCCTCTCGTCCTGAAGGCGCTGGGGTCACTCCACAAGTCCGATCAGGGGGGTGTCGTTCTCGGGATCGAGGACGAGGCTGCGCTCGAGCGGGCCTACACCGACCTGATCGACCGCCTGGGGCCGCCGGAGCTCTCCGTGGAGGCGTTGGCCACCGTCGCCAACGGCGTCGAGCTGATCGTCGGTGCGCGCCGCGACGCGCGCTTCGGCTCGATCGCGCTCGTCGGTGCGGGCGGCCTCTACGCCGAGATTCTTGCCGACGTCGCGGTTGCGCTTGCCCCACTCGACGCCGCCCAGGCGGAGAAGCTCCTGGGCTCGTTGCGCATCGCGCCGCTGCTCGAGGGCGCCCGAGGGCGCGCTCCGCTCGACATCGCCGCGGCGGCCCGCGCCGCGGCTGCGCTTTCCTCGATCGCAGCCAAGCACCCGGAGATCGCAGAGATCGAAGTCAATCCGCTGCTCGTGACGCCGTCTGGCGCAATCGGCCTCGACGCGCGGGTCGTACTGGAAGGTGGCGCCGATGCTCGCTGAAGGCACCTTCGAAGGACAGGTCGCGGTCGTCACCGGCGGCGGGACGGGGATGGGACGCGCGATGGCGCTCGAGTTCGCGCGCCTGGGGGCCGGAGTCGTCCTCGCCGGGCGTCGACCGGAGCCGCTCGAGGAGGTCGCAGTCGCGATCCGCGAGGGCGGGGGCCGCGCACTCGCCCGGCCGACCGACGTCCGCCAGCCGGACCAGGTGGACGCGCTCTTCGACGCGGCCGTGGACGAGCTCGGCCGGGTCGACGTCCTCGTGAACAACGCTGCGGGGAACTTCGTCGTGCGCGCGGAAGAGCTGTCGCCGAATGGCTGGCGCGCCGTCGTCTCGATCGTGCTCGACGGCGGCTTCCTCTGTGCCAGCGCGGCGGCGAAGAGGATGATGGATCAGGGTGAGGGCGGCGCGATCCTGAGCGTTCTCGCGAGCTATGCGTGGACAGGAGGCCCGGGGACGGTCCACTCAGCCGCGGCCAAGGCGGGGCTGTTAGCGATGACGAGGACCTTGGCCGTCGAGTGGGCACAACACAAAATCAGAGTGAACACGATCACGCCGGGTCCGACCGACACCGAGGGGGCCGGCGCGGCACTCTGGCCGACCGCCGAGGATCGGGCGCGCGTCGCGGCGACTGTTCCGGCAGGACGCCTCGCTACCGTCGAAGAGATCGCCTGGTGGACAGCGGCTCTCTGTTCCCGATATGCCGACTACATCACAGGGGAGAACCTGACCGTGGACGGGGGCCACTGGCTCGAGCAGGAGGGCTACCTGCCAGCACTCGGCGAGGCCTGACCTCCTCGAAGCCACGAAGGGCGCCGCCCGACAGCGACGCCCCTTTGTCGTTCTCCTTGAGCACCATGACGAGCGCGCGCAGCTGCATCGACGCCGGAACGACGAACTGGACTTCGAGCCGAGCGATCGGCTGCTACGCGAAGAGGGCGCGCGTCCCGCGGACCGTGAATCCGGCCAGAGCGAGGACGCAGAGCGCTGCGAACGCGACCCCTACGAACAACTTGAACTTCATCGCGGTCCTTTCAGTCGAAGGTGCATCTGACGCGACGAAGCCTGGCAGGCTGGACGCCTCCTGTCCGTGGGGCCAGCAGGCTTTCCGTAGTGGGGCTAGCCCCCCGGTTCGGGTCAGCTGAGGGAGTCGTAAACGAGCCGCTGGAAGTGCTGGATCAGATGCTCGCTCGACGTGAGCAGACGGCCATGAGGAACCATCCCGGAGTCCAGCCCTTCCTGCACGGACGCCACGAGGGCCATGTCCTCGGACCCGACCTGCGCGCCGAAGGACATGATCTCGCGTGCCGCCTCGTCCGAGACGTCCTCTGCAAAGAAGTACTCGGTCACACCGTGCAGCTCGTGCGGGCCGACCGGACGCCACGTGTCCATCGACAGGTTCAGCGGGCCGGGCTCGATGTTGATGGTGAGGCTCGGCCAGACGAAGTGGTACTGCGCGCGCGTCACCTCGCCGTGTGGCTCGTAGGGGAGTTTGGCACCATTCGTAGAGGCACGGAGCGGCCCGAACTGGCTCGACACGAAGCCCTCGGATTCGAGCAGGTAGGCGTCCGGGTCGACGTCGATCAGCTTCGAGAAGCTCGGATGGGCGACCGGGCAGTGATAGCACTCGAGGTAGTTCTCGATCCCGATCTTCCAGTTGACGGGACTCACGCCCCACTCGACGCGCTCGCGAAAGCGCAACCGGTCAAGCTCGATTCCGGTGTCCACCAAGACGGACGGCAGCCGACCGAGCACGTCCGCGAGCGGACCGGCCTCCGGCTCGGGGTTTACGAAGACAAACGGTCCCCAGACATCGACCTGAACGGGCAGGAGCGAGTACTGGTCGAAGTCGAACCCGGGCTCGCGGTCGGACCGGGGCGCAGCCCGCAGGCAGCCGTCGAGACCGTACGTCCAGGCGTGGTAGGGACACTGGAGCGTCTCCCGGCGCCCCTCGCCCTGCACCACGAGATGGCCCCGGTGCCGGCAGACGTTCACGAACGCGCGCAAATCTCCGTCCTGATGCCGGACGATGACGACCGGGACGTGGCCCGCCCGCGTTGCCACGAAGCTCCGCGGCTCGGCGAGCTGTTCGAGGCGGGCGGCGTACTGCCACGAGCGTGCAAAGATCCGCTCCCGCTCCAGCCGGTGGATCTCAGGGTCGCTGTACCACTCGGCGGGAAGGGTGAGACCGGCGTCCAGAGCCTCGCCGACCGATGCGTCGCTGCCCGTACCTGGGTCGATCACGCGCCGTCCGTTCCGTAGTCCCAGGGCTCGTACGGCTTGCCTGGCGTGCCGCCGACCATGAGCACGACGGTCGGCGACTCGAGCGCGGTCGCCTCGCGCATCGCCTCGGGCCGGACGTAGAGGATCTCGCCGACGCCGAGCTCGGCCTGCTCGCCGTCGCACGTGAAGCGCGCCCGGCCGCGCAGCAGCACATACGCCTCCTCCTGGTTCCCGTAGTCGACCTCCGTGTGGGGGACGACCAGCTCCTCGCCCTCGTCCGCCTCGTACTGGTTCATGCCGAAGCCCAGGATCCCGAGCTCGGTCCCGACCGATCGCCAGCGGGCGCCATAGCCAGGCGTCCGGGCCCATTCGTCCCAGAAGCCCTCGGGCTCGACCCGGCCGAGCTCATCGATGCGTGCGGCTCGCCAGAGTGGCTTCTCGCTCGACGTCATTGCCGCCCTGGCCTCCTCCCACAGTTGACTGACCGGTCAGTCAGGGTACGCTTTCGGACGAACGGGTGTCAAGAAATCGACCATGCCGGCGACCAGCGATAGAACAACCGACCTGCTCGACGCCACCTGCCGCGTCGTTGCGAAAAGCGGCGCCCACGGCCTTCGGATGAGCCACGTTGCCCGCGAGGCGGGCGTCTCGAACGCGCTTCTCCACTACTACTTTGAGACGCGGGCGGAGCTTCTCTCGCGCGCCTTCGCCTACGCTGAGGGTCGGGTATACGAGCGCGCTGGCATCGAGCTGGACAGCCTCCGGACCGCGGCTGAGCAGCTACGACGGTTCCTGCATCTCTATGTCGAAGACGACGTGATCTTCCAGGAGAACTGGGTGCTCTGGAATGAGATGTGGTCGAGCTCGCTCTTCGATCCGGAGATGCGGCCGGCGATCGAGGAGGCCTATCGCCGATGGATCGCGTTCATCGTCGATCTCGCCGAGCAAGGGCGGACGGACGGGTCGATCCCCGCCGGCGTCGATCCCGAAGAGGTTGGAGCCCGTCTGGCGGCCGTGGTCGACGGGATCGGCTCGCAGCTCCTCCTCGGCTTGCTTCCCCGGGACCGCGCCGCGGCGCTGATCGAGCAGTCGATCGAACTCGAGCTCAGCGGTCGTACGCGGCCCGGCCTCGCTTGAGGAGCCCTCGCGCGACGATGACGCGCTGGATCTCGCTCGTGCCTTCCCAGATCCGGTCGACGCGAAGCTCACGGAAGTGGCGCTCGGCCGGGTACTCGGTCATGTAGCCCCGACCGCCGAAGATCTGGACGGCGCGGTCGGCCACCCGGCCCGCCATCTCGGAGGCAAAGAGCTTGGCCATCGCAACCTTCCCGTGCACGATCTTCGGATCGGGCTCCGAATCAAAGGCGTGGGCGGCGTGGTAGGTGAGGAGCCGCGCAGCCAGGAGCTCCGTCAGCGAGTCCGCGAGCATGAACTGGATCGCCTGCAGGTCGGCGATCGGGCCACCGAAGGCCCGGCGCGCTTGCGACCAGGCAGTGGACTCGTCGATCAAGCGCTGCACGGCGCCGCAGCACCGGGCGGCGATCATGAGCCGCTCGACGACGAACCACTTCTTCGCGCCCTCGTTCCCGCCGGTCGGCACGCGATTTCCGTCCGGCACGCGGCAGTCGCGGAAGCCGAGCTCTAGGTGCTTGTAGAGGTAGGGGTCGTGCATGAACCTGGGCGTTCGCAGAACCTCGCAGCCGGGCGTGCCCCGGTCGACGAAGAACAACGTCTGCTCTCCCTCGGCGACTGCGAGAACAAGGTAGAAGTCCGCCTTCTCGCCGCCGGTGACGAACCACTTCTCGCCGTTCAGCACCCATTCGTCGCCATCTCGGACCGCCGTGGCTTCGATCGCGGAGACGTCCGACCCCGCGCCCGGCTCCGTCACCGCCCACGCCTCTTGCCGCTCGTGCCGGAAGACGGGAAGGACGTAGTGCTCGAGCTGCCCAGGGCTCACGATCTCGAGAAGCTCGACGGGCCCGCGCTCGGCAACGACGAAACCGAGGCCGTTCGTTGCCTTCCCGGCCTCCTCTTCGAGCGCCGTCTGCGCCAGCATCGAGCATCCGCCGCCGCCGTGCTCCGGCGGCACGTTCAGATTGTCGAACCCGGCATTCCGGGCCTTCTGCTTCAGCGCTGCGATCTCGGCCTGGTCGAAGTCGCCTTGCTCGGCGACGCGCGCCTCGACGGGGTAGATCTCCTCTTCCACGAACCGGCCCGCGCGCGCCTTCAGCTCGCAGATGTCGCCTGGCAACTCGGGAATAGTCGGAATCAACGGCTCTCCTCGCAGAATCTCATCGCCGCGACCGCCACGGCCTGCGCACAGGCTACGAGGTCGTCGACCGGGACGTATTCGTCGATCGCGTGCGCCGTCTCGAACCCGCCGGTGCCGAAGCCGACCGAGGGCGTGTCTCCGTAGACGGTGTAGGTGGCGCCGTCGTACCAGGAGTCGAGCCCGGCGAGGGAGCCCTTGCGGCCCACCGCGTCGCGAGCGCCGGAGAGGACGGAGACGATCGGGCTGTCCTCGGGGATCTCCATCGCCATGACCCCGGTCGACCAGCGAAACGTGGGCGGATTCTCCGCCAGCCAGTCGTCCTCCGCGGTCGCAGCGAGGATCCACTCGGTAACCTCCTTTTCCACCCCGGAGCCCCAGCCGCCCTCGTCGCGCTGAACCGGCAGGTAGAGCGCTCCGCAGGTGAGGCGAAACGACGCTGGATACGTCACCGCCCACTCCCCCGCGGTCGCGATCGTCGGGACGACGTCCGGAGGCGAGAGGTACGGATGGGTGAAGTCGTCGCGCTCGCGCCAGCGCGCGCGAAGCTTCTGGATCGCGTCGACGACCAGCATCCCCTTCTCGATCGCGTTCACGGCGCCGCCCTCGCGCCAGTGTCGCTGAGCGACCTCCGCATGGCCCGGCCGCCCCGGGACCTCGATGTCCGCATAGGAGGAGCCGCGGCAGGCGACCCAGACGTCGAAGCCGGTCGGCTCCGTGACTATGCCCGCGTCGGCGCGCACTCCGTGGGCGACCGAGGCGGCCCCGCCCGCGCCCGATGATTCCTCGTCCGTGATCGTGTTGACGACCAGGTCGCCTGCGAGGGCAATCCCCTCCGCCGCCAGCGTCTCGGCCGCGACGACCAGGGCTGCGAGGCCGCCTTTCATGTCCGAGGCCCCCCGACCGAAAAGCTTCCCTTCCCGCACCTCGGCCCGTAAGGGGTCGCTTTTCCAGCGGTCAAGTGGCTCGGCGGAGACGGCGTCGATGTGTCCGTTCAGGAGCAGGCTCCTGCCCTCTCCGGCTCCCTTGAACCGGGCGACGAGCTGGGGCCGGCCCTCGAAGCCGAGGCCGTCAGGAAGAAGAGGGTGGCCGACGAGGTCTGCGGGATCGGGCTCCCAGATCTCCACTTCCGCTCCTCCGGACCGAAGACGGGCACCGAGGTGCTCCTGGAGGGCAACCTCCTGGCGCGGAGGGTCCTCCACCTTCCGGGCGGTGGTGTCGAAGCCGATCAGCTCCGTGGTGAGCGCGACGAGATCGTCGCGACGGCTTGCGATCACATCGACGATCCCCTGTTCTCGATCGTTCAGGGCCACGGTGTCCGATCTGAGGACGCGACCGCGCTAGCCGCGTCGGCGCGCTCGACCGCGCGCCGGGCGGAAAGCGTTCCCTCGAGAATCGCCTCCTCGGCCGATCTCGGGGAGAGGACGTCACCCGCCTCCTCGACGTGGAGACCGCGTGCGGTCAGGGCCTCTGCGAGCCCGCTCGCGGGAACGCGACCGAGCGCAAGCACGAGGATGTCCGCCGACAGCTCGCTCTCGAGCTCCCGGGCGAAGAGGTTTCGAAACTCGACCGCTCCGCGGCGGGCACCCGTCAGCTCCAGATGGGGCTCGAGCTGGACGCCCGCGCGGTAGAGCCGGGCCAGGTAGAGGTTCCGCTGGTACTGGTGCATGGAGTCGGCGACCGCGATCGAAGCGACGGCGAGCGTGACGTCGTTTCCGGCGCGGTCGAGGAGCTCGGCGCAGTCGATCCCGGCGGGGTCACCTCCCCAATCCGCGATCACGACCCGCCGGCCCTGCGGCACCGGCCCGAGCAAGACGTCCCAGGCCTGAAGAACCTCCATGTCACCTAGCTCGAAGGGCGGGCTGTACGGGCGGGCCCCGGTTGCAACGACAACCGCGTCAGGGTCAAGCGCGGCAACCGAGTCCGCGTCTGCCTCCTCGTCGAGCCGGACGTCGACTCCTGCCCGCTCGAGCAGGCGGTCGTAGTTCCTCCGAAGCGCCCAGGCAAGCTCGGCATGCCCGGGAGCGGAGCCGGCGAGCGCGATCTGACCGCCGATCTTGTGCCGCCGCTCGAGCAGCACCACGCCGTGCCCCGCCGTGCCTGCCTCCACGGCGGCCGCGAGCCCCGCGGGCCCGGCTCCGACGACGATGATCCGACGGGGCTCGGCGGCCGGCTCGGGTCGAGACAGCGTCAGCTCCCGCCCGGTGCGCGGGTTCTGCGTGCACGCAATCGGGGTGGCTGCGTGGTAGTGGGCGATGCAGGCGTTGCAAGCCAGGCAGCGCATGACCTCGTCCGTCCGACCCTCCCGTGCCTTCCCGGGCATGTCCGGGTCGGTGATCAGCGCCCGGTTCATTCCCACTGCGTCGGTTCGCCCCTCTTCGATCAACCGATCGGCCTCGACCGGGTCGACGATGCGCGACGTCGCGATCAGTGGCACTCCGATCCGGAAAGGCTCGGTCCATTCGGCGATCGCGTTCTCGATCGTTGGGGGTGGGGGGACGATGCCGACCGATCCTCGGTACGTGGAGGAATCGCCGAGGGCGACGTGGACGAAGTCGACGCGTCCCTTCAGCTCTCCGACGACGGCCCGCGCGGCCTCCGAGTCGCCCGAAAGGCGGACGCCGACGGCGATCTTCCCCGCCGTCTCGCGCACCGCCTGGAGAACGGCGTGAAGAAGGGCGGCGGGCTCGGCCCAGGCGTCCGTCCGGCGATTGAGCTCAGGGGTGAAGAACTGGGCCAGGAGATAGCCGTGAGCCGCGGAGATCTCGACCCCGTCCAGGCCTGCTTCCGAAGCAAGGCCCGCGGCCCGGGCGAAGCCGGCGACGATCGACTCGATCTCCTCCTCGCGAAGCGCGCGCGGCTCGATCTTGAAGCGCTGGCTAGGAATCGCCGAGGACGAGACCGCCGGAGGGCGCGGCGCGCTCGCGATCTGTTCCCGCCCCCCGTGGAAGAGCTGGACGAAGAGCCGAGTCTCGTACGGACGCATGGCCTGCACGAGACGCTCGTAGGCCGGACGGATCTCGTCCCGGTAGCCGGCGAGGGTGTGCGAGGTCAGAAGCCCGAGCGGGTGGACCGCGGTCGCCTCGAGGACGATGAGCCCCGTGCCGCCACGAGACCTCGCCTCGTGGTAGGCGACGAAGTCGTCCGTCGGCAGGTGCTCGTGGACGAGGGTTGTTTGATGCGCGGTCGAGACGATGCGGTTCGCCAGCTCGACTGGGCCGATCGTGAGCGGGGCGAAGAGATGCTCGAGGCTCACGGAGCACCTTCAGCTTCCCGCTCGAAGGCTGCACGCTCGAGCGCCGTCAGCGGGCGCGAGGCACCGGAGCCCGGGTCACGCGCGACGAGCACTGCCTCCGCCTCGGCGGCGAGCGTGCCGTCGCCCGTAACAAGGCGTTCGCTCGTCCGGACCGACGACGTCCCGATCGACTGGAGCTCGCAGCGGGCAATCACGTAGCCGTCATCCTGCTTCAGCTCGCGCCGGAAGTCGATGGCGACCCTGGCGACGACGTAGCCCCAAAGATCGCCCTCGTCGCCGAGCGTTCGCGCGAGCCACGCATCGCGCACCTCCTCGAGGAAGGTCAGGTAGACCGCATTGTTAACGTGGCCGTACGCGTCCTGGTCACGCCAACGAATCTCGATTCGCTTCTCGTGCATGGGGTTGCCGGGGAGGCCGGCGGGATGATAAGCCCCTCCCCCGTGCCAGGACGCGTCCTTGTCTGCGACCCGAGCTTCCCGCTCGACACCCTCCGGGAGATTCTCTCGCGGGCCGATGTTCGGATCGAGAAGGCGGAAGCGCCCTGGGAGGGCGACGACGTCGTCGCCCTCTTGGTTGGTCCGGATTACCCCGTGGACACCGAGGACGTCGAGCGGCTGCCCGCACTCCGCGTGGTCGCGACCAGCAGCGTCGGGTACGACCACGTCGACCTGGAGGCGGCTGCAGCACGCGGAGTCACGGTCACGAACGTACCGGACTACTGCGTCGAAGAGATGGCCGAGTCGACTTTGGCCATGCTCCTTTCCCTGCTTCGCGGCATCGTCGTTCTCGACCGCAGCGTCTGGAGTGGGGAGTGGGACTACCGGCGGGCAGGAGTCCTGAGCAGGGTCAGCGGCACCCGCCTCGGCGTCGTCGGGGTTGGGAAGATCGGGCGTGCCGTCACCGAGCGTGCTCTCGCGCTCGGCATGGAGATCTGGGCAAGCGACCCAATCGTCGGAGCCGACGCGATCCGGGAGACCGGCGCGCGGCCCGCTGAGCTCGACGAGCTGCTGGCGGCGTGCGGCGCGGTGACCCTCCATGTTCCGCTCACGTCCTCGACGCGGCACCTACTCGGGAGGCGAGAGCTCGAGCTCATGCCGGCGGGCGCGTTTCTCGTCAATACGGCCCGCGCCGACCTCGTCGACATGGGCGCACTCGCGGAGGCCCTTCGCTCTGGGCGGCTCGGCGGTGCGGCCTTCGACGTCCTGCCCGAGGAGCCACCCACAAGCCTCCCCGACGCGCCCCGGCTTATCCTCACCCCGCACGCCGCCTGGTACAGCGAGAAGACTGAGCGCGAGGTCTACCGACGTCCTGCGCTCGCTGTCCTTGACGTTCTCGAAGGGCGGGAGCCGAACGACGCGGTGGTGATGCCGTGACTTCGGTCCTCAATCAAGAGGCGAATGCGGGTAGCGTCGCCCTCGTTACGGGCGGCGGCACCGGAATCGGCCGCGCTACCGCGCTCGAGCTGGCCCGGACGGGCGCGCTGGTCGCGATCTGCGGGCGCCGGCCTGAGCCGCTCGCCGCCGTGGCGAGTGAAGTGGAAGCGCTCGGAGGGCAATGCTTCGCGCTCCCGACGGACGTCCGTGAGCAGGATCAGGTCGAGGCGCTCATCGCACAGACGCTCGAGCGCTTCGGGAAGATCGACGTCCTCGTCAACAACGCCGGCGGCCAGTTCATCGCGCCGGCGGAGGAGATCTCTTCCGGCGGCTGGCGGGCCGTTCACCGGCTCGCAGTCGACGCCGCCTGGAACGTGACTCGCGAGGTCGCAACCCGCTCGATGATCCCCAAGCGACATGGCGTCGTCGTCTTCGTGGGCTTCAGTCCTCGGCGCGGCGTGCCGGGCATGGCTCACGCTGCCGCAGCACGGGCGGCGGTCGAGAACTTGGCCAGCGGCCTGGCCTCGGAATGGAGCCGGTACGGGATCCGTGCCGTGTGCGTGTCGCCCGGAACGATCATGAGCGAAGGCCTCGAGGGGTACGGCACCGAGCGCATCGCCGGCTGGGAGGAGGGAATTCCTCTTGGCCGCCTCGGGCGCCCGGACGAAGTCGCATCCGTCATCGCGTTCCTTTCTTCCGAGGGCGGCTCGTACGTGACAGGCACGACTGTGGTGGTGGACGGTGGCACGGAGGCCTGGGGACATGGGTTTCCGCCACCACGCTCGTGAGTAGGCTTATGCCCATGCCGACCGTATCGAGGCTCTCGACCACTCCCGTTAAGGGCTCCGCGCTCCACCACCCGGAGGAGATCCGGCTCGAGCGCTACGGGGTGCCCGGAAACCGGGAGTTCTTCCTCGTCGACTCCACGGGCCGCCTGTTCGGATGCACGAGGCACGGACCCCTTGTCCAGGTGCGAAGCGAGTACCAGGCCAACCCGGAGCGCCTGGCGCTCCACTTTCCGGACGGGAGTGTCGTCGAAGACGCGGTCGCGCTCGGCGATGAGAGGCTGCGGGTGGACTTCTGGGGCAGGCCGGTGGATGCCCAGCTTGTCGTCGGCCCGTTCGCCCAGGCCTACACCGACTACATCGGGAAGCCCGTACAGCTCGTCCGGACTTCCGACCGGGGCGGCGCGTTCGACGTGCGCGTAGTGACGCTTCTCTCGGAGGCTTCCGTCGAGGAGCTCGGACGTCAGGCTGGCACCAACGGTGACGTGGACGGACGCCGATTCCGGATGCTCCTGACCCTCGAGGGCTGCGAGCCACACGAGGAGGACACGTGGGAGGGGCGCCGACTTCGCGTGGGCTCGGCCGTAATCCGAGTGGGCGGCCCGGTCCCCCGTTGCGTGGTCACCACCCGGGACCCTGACTTGGGCTTCCGTGACTTCGACTCGCTGAGGGAGATCAAGGCCTACCGAGGTCTGCGTGACGGCAAGGAGATCGACTTCGGTGTCTATGCGGATGTCGAGGAGCCTGGAGTCGTCCGCGTCGGCGACGCGCTCGAGGACGCCTAACTGCTTGAGCCGCGAGGCAGGGTCTCGCTACTCCGAGTGTCGTCGAGCCCAGCGCTCCCCGGCAGCTCGGGCTTCGTCTGTCTGCGCGAGCGCAGCGTAGGCAATGCGCTCGAGCAGCACGGATGTCTCGCGCGACGACTCCGCCATCAGGTCGGCTGAGGCCTTGATCGCAGTCACTGCCGGCTCGGGAAGCTCAGCGATCCGGGCTCCGAGTTCGAGTGCCCTGCCGACCGCGTTGCCCGCGGCGACCACCTCGGTGACGACGTTGTAGGCGAAAGCCTCGGAAGCGGTGAAGCGCGGCCTGATCAGCATGAGCTCCTTGGCCCGCGCGGCGCCGACCAGGCCCACGAGTCGGTGAGCTCCTCCCGAGCTCGGAAGGATGCCGAGCTCGGCCTCGGGCAAGCCGAAGATTGCGCTCTCGTCAGCAATCCGAAAATCGGTTGCGAGCGCAAGCTCGAGCCCGCCACCGAGACAGTAGCCATGGATGGCACTGATCGAGGGCTGGGCCAGGCGAGCGATGCGCTCGTAGACGGCACCGGATCCCCGGTAGTAGGCCTCGATCCCGGCGAGGCTCTCGTCGCGAGGCTCGGAGAGGTCGGCGCCGGCTGAAAACGAGCGCCCGGACCCCGCAAAAACGATGCAGCGGCTCCCGGCAACCTGGGGCATGTCGAGCGCTTGCCCGAGCTCGGTCTCCATTTCCGTTGAGATTGCATTCAGCTTCTCGTCGCGATCGAACGTGAGGACGGCGGTGGCTCCCTCGAGACGGACGCTGACAAGAGGCTGCTCGGGCATGCGAACCGACCGTCTCCGGCTAGAGGCGCTCGCGGGTCGGCCGAAGCAGCATGCATGGACGCTATGGCACCGACAGGTCTCAGGACAAGAGCACAGCCGGAGTGCAACGCACCGTTTCGGCACGATGTGCGCGACACACGCGCGAATTTCCACGGTACGCTCGCGCGTGAGCAGGCGGGCGGGTTGGGACCCGAACTACACGCGCGCCTACCTATCTGCGCGCTAGGCCGAGAGCCGCTCGGCGGTTCCGTGGGCCTCGAGTGAGGCAGGCGCGACGCCGAGCTGCTCCGCTGCGAAGCGAAGCAGGAACTCGTGCATTCGCTCGGGCGTGATGTCTCCGGCCAGGGCCCTGAAGGCGAGCCCGTCCGCCAGGCCCACGAGGCGTTCGGCAACCTCGCCCGCCGGCGCAACGAGATGAAACGCGCCGGCTCGCTCGCCCTCCTCGACTACCTCGCGAAAGTAGCGGCGCCAGCGTAGGCCGACTTTCTGGCTCTCGGGACGAAGGTCAGAAGCTCGGAGAACCCGGCTCACGAGCTCGATCCAGAGCAGGTATTGCTCTCTGAGCCAGCCTGGGTAGGGAACCGTGACGTCGATGAGCAACGCGAGCCGCGACACCGAATCGCCTTCCTCCTCGAGTGCGGCCTCGAGACGCCGATACGGAGTTTCGTTCGCCCAGCGAAGCGCGGTCAAGAGAACGTCCTCCTTCGTCTTGAAGTAGTAGTGGACGGTTCCCGTCGAGACACCCGCGCCGCGGGCGATGTCCACGATCCGCGTTGCCTCGAATCCTCGCTCGGCCAGAGCGTGCCGGGCAGCGGCGAGGATGCTTTCTTCCCGTTCATCCCTGACGAGTCGCGGCGCCCTCACGATACAAACCTAACTTGACTCACCTGTGCCAGTCCAATCTAATTGACGCTTGAGTTAATAGCCCTTCCCTGGAGGTTCAAGCATGCGGACAGACCTTGACCGGATCCTCGAGAAGAAACTTGGCCGTGGGCAGTTCCTGAAGCTCGCGGCTGCTGCGGGGGGAACCGGGATCCTCGCCGGGTGCGGAGCCTCTTCGGGAGAGAGCGACAACACCGATACCGGCGCAGCCGGAGCGACCGAGACCCGGCCGTCGATCGACCAGGAGAAGGGCGACCTCAAGGTTTTCGAGTGGGCCGGGTACGAGCTGCCGACATACGTCGGCGTCAAGGCCTACGCGAAGACGTATCCGAAGCCCAAGTACACCTTCCTGACCAGCGACGACCAGGCTCTTTCCAAAGTCCGCGCGGGTTCCGGCCCGAAGTCGTCCATCCGTGCATCGGCTACACCCAGGACTGGGTGAATCTCGACGTGGTAGATCCCTGGGATACATCGCTCATGAAGAACGCCAAGGATCTGAACCCGGCGATGATGGAAGGCGGCCAGATCGACGGCAAGCAGTACTTCATCCCCGCGGACTGGGGCTTCTCTTCTCCCCTCTATCGGTCCGACAAGGTCGACACGAACGAAGACACCTGGGCGCTCTTCTACGACGAGAAGTACAAAGGAAAGATCTCCTGGTGGGACAGCCTCGAGAACTTCCTCGTGGCCGGCTACGTCAACGGCGTGGACGACCCGTGGAACATGGACGACGGCGAGCTCGAGGACATGAAGAAGTTCCTCATCTCGAAGAAGCACGTCGTCCGAAACTTCTGGGCCTCGCAGACCGACCTCGATGCAGACAT
>CAVTTI010000034.1:0-9602 GCA_963737615.1 uncultured Actinomycetes bacterium
GGCTTCACTGGCGAGCTTTGTGATGTGGCTATGCGAGTGAGTTCGAGGCCTTCGTCGGGGTGGCGATGCGGCTCTCCGCTTTGCACAAGCATCCAAGCCTTGAAGTAACTAGTCGAAAGTGTTAGAAAGCGCGGCTGAGACCGAGCGACGTCCAGTTGAACGCACTGTGCTAGAGCGGCGAGGGGTGGTTCAGAATGGAGAAGTTCAAGTTGTCCAGGCGTTCGTGGATCGTGCGGTTCGGATCAGCCCTCGCCGTACTAGGCGTGCTCGCCGGCTTCGGCGCAGCCCCCGGCGCGCTAGCTGCTGTCCGCACGATCAACTTCGACGACGTCGTGGCGCCCACTGCGTTCGTCTCCACCACTCCGCTGACGACCCAGTATGCGGCGCAGGGCGTGACTTTCAGCGGACCGGCGGCCGGTCAGGGTGGGGCCATCCTAAACGAGGGCGCCAACTTCGGCGTATCCGGTCACAGCGCTCCCAATTTCCTCGCGTTCAACACCAGTACATACGCGATTGGACCCGAGACCATCCTCTTCGCTTCGCCGGCCTATTCGGTCGAGATCAAGGCCGGCCAGTCAGGTGGCGGTACGATCACGGTCACGGCGTTTGACGGTTCGACTCCAGTGGCGGAGAGCTTCCGGACTTCGGCGCCCGCGCTCGCCACGCTCTCGGTTCAGGCAGCGCGCATCACGAGCATTCGGCTCGCCTTCACTGGCACGAGTGTCGTGTTTGACGACCTGAGTTGGGCCAGTTCGCCGGTCTCGGCGAACGACGGGTATGAGACGAACAAGACAGCGCCGTTTGTCGTGCCGGCGCCGGGTGTCCTCGCGAACGACACGGATCCCGATGGGGACCCGCTCACCGCCGTGCTCACCAGAGCACCCGCGAATGGAACCGTCGTCCTGAACGCGAACGGCTCCTTCACGTACAGGGCACGTCAGGGGTTCACGGGGAACGACTCGTTCGACTACAGGGCAAGCGACGGAACCGGAACCGGGAACGAGGCGACGGTCACGGTTCGAGTGCTGCCGCCTGGCTGCACGATCGTAGGCACCGCTGGGAACGACGTGCTGGTTGGCACCGGCCGCAAGGACGTCATCTGCGGCCTGGGTGGCAAAGACACGATCAGGGGACGAGGCGGGAATGACATCCTGAAGGGCGCCGGCGGAAACGACAAGCTGATCGGCGGCCGTGGCGCGGACACCCTGCTCGGCGGGCCTCGCGCCGACATCCTCCTCGGCGGAGCTGGAAAAGACACACTGACTGGGAACGGCGGCAAGGACGTCCTCAAAGGCGAAGGCGGTGCCGACTTCCTCCGAGCCAAGGACGGCGTCCGGGACACCGTCAACGGCGGTCTGGGCAGTGACCGGGCCAGGCTCGACCGCGGCCTCGACAGGCGGCTCTCGGTAGAGAGGTTGCTCTAGAGGATCTCGACGGTTGCGGGCGTCAGCTCGTGGATCGAAGCAAGCACAGCGTCCGCCGCCGCCAGGGCTGCCTCGGCCGGCGGATAGCGCCCGTTCGGAATGGCGATCACCCTCATCCCAGCGGCTTTTGCGCTCAGGATGCCGTTGTGCGAGTCCTCGACCGCCGTGCAGGCGGCCGGGTCGACTTCGAGTCGCCTCGCCGCTTCGAGATAGACGTCCGGGGCCGGCTTGCCGCGCGGGACCTCCTCCGACGAGACGGTGGTCGAGAAGAAGCGGGCTAGGCCGGAGAGCTCGAGAACCAGGTCGATGATGGGACGGTTCGAGGACGATGCAACCGCGAGCGGCCACCGGGCGGCCAGGCGCTCGACCGCGTCGGCGGCGCCGTCGATCAAGGGCAGGTGCCGGCGGTAGAACTGCTCGAGGCGGCGGACGACCTCGGCCGAGATCTCTTCCGGCGGATCCGGGACCCCGATCGTCTGGTGCATGTACCGGGACCACTCTTTCGAGCTCATGCCCATCATGTCCCGTTGGGCGCCCTCGTGCCAGCGCCCGCCGCGCTCCTGCGCGAGCTCTTCGCGGGCCGCGTCCCAGACGTGCTCTGAGTCGACGAGAACGCCGTCCAGGTCGAAGATCACGGCCCGGATCACGGCAGGACCCGGTAGCCGCCGTCGACGTAGACAAGGGCCGGGGCACTACGGCCGTGCTCGGACGAGACGACCTCACCCACGAACAGCGTGTGGTCCCCGGCCGGACAGCGGTCGGCGACCCGGCAATCGACCCAGCCGAGCGATCCGCTCAGGAGTGGAGCGCCCGTCGCGCCCGGCCGCCACTCGATTCCTTCCCACATCGCGATCGGCGGCACGCCGCGGGCGAAGTGTTGCGCGAGCTCTTCCTGGTCGCCCGCGAGGAGCGAGAGCGCGAAGGCGCCGGCCTCCGCCAGCAGCTCGTGCATCGCCGCAGTACGGCTTACTGCGACGCCGGCGAGCGGTGGCTCGGTCGAAAGCCAGAGCGCCGACCCGACCGTAAGGCCGAGCCGCTTGCCCTCCAGGTCGATGGTCAGCACGGCGACGCCGGTCGGGAAGCCGCGCATGACCGCGCGGAATGCGGCCGGGTCGTCGGTCAGGAGCGCCGGCGGATGTCGAGCGCCGAGGTGAGCGACTTCTCGCCGGTGCGCGCGCTACCGTCTTCCATCGTGTCCTGGAGATCGAGCGCGATCTCGCGAAGCTCATCGAGCGTCCGATCGCGCCGCTCCTCGAGGGCAAGCGCCTCCTCGCGCAGCTCCTGCGTCCGCTCGCGTTCCAGCTCCTGCGCCCTCTCCTCGGCCGATCGCCGTACGGACTCCGCTTCCAACTCGGCGGCCCCGAGGAGCTCGCGTGCTTCCTGCTCTGCCTCCCGTCGGTGCCGGTCGGCGTACGAGTCGACGGCGAGTCTCGTTTCGCGGGCGTACTCGAGAGCTTCTTCGCGCAGGCGCTCGGTCTCGGCCGTCAGCTCGCGAACCCGTGCTGCGGCATCCTGTTCTGCGCGGCCGCGGGTGTCGAGTGCCTGTGCACGCGCCGATTTGAGAATCTGGTCCGCGGCTTCCTCGGCTGCTTGCAGGATCTCGCTGACCCGGTCGCCGACGGCTGCGACGGGGCTCGGCTCGTTCGGAACGAGGTCGCTCACAGCCGGACGAGAGTACTTGATCTCCTGCGAGGAGGCAGAATTCAAAGTCCGTGCCGTACATACGTCTGATCGGGGAGGACGAGGCGACCGGCGAGCTCGCGGAAGAGTACGCCGCCGCCCGTGGACGGGCAGGCAAGGTCTTCAACATCATCAAGGCTATAAGCCTGCGCCCCAGTGTCCTGCGCGCAATGATGGGCTGTACCGGGAGCTCATGTTCGGCCATTCCGAGCTGTCCCGCGCCGACCGCGAGTTCCTGGCCATCGTCGTCTCCCGGACGGCTCTCCCGGATAGCTTGACGACCCCGTTCGCGGGCAGCTTCTTCTTTGCGGCTGTCACCCGCGACCAGGCTTTGAGCGCCCGCCGGTAGCGGAGCTCTTCGCGCCACTCCTTCAGGGCTTGCCGAAGGTCGAGCGTCCCGCGCCTTCGCTGGTCGCGTAGGGCTCTGGCGAGAACTCTCGCTTCAAGCATGGAGCCCACGTTCGACACCTGTCCGGAAGAACCCTTCCGCGCAGGGCCTGGTCCGGCAACGGGACGAGCAGTTCTTGGGAGACGGAACGCGGGCCCATCCGCCGGCCTCATGACCGCGACGTCGTTTGTTTCTTCCCGTTCCAGGTCTCGCGGCCGCGGGTCATCATCGCCGCGTACGTGATGACCGGGATCTGGTCAGTTCCAGGAGGTTGACTGGTTTCGAGCACGCGCGGGTTCGTGCAAGCGATCCGACCGGCTTTCAACTGCCCGAGCTGGTATTGGACGCATTGAGCGAGTAACCCGTCGCTCCAACAAGCTCCCGAGCGCAAGCGATGCCGCGCTCGGCGATCAGGGCCTCGATATGAGCGCGCTTCGTTCGGGTGGGGCTATCTGTACCGACGCCCATGTGTCGGTAGCGACTGGGTCGAAGCGCGGGCGGCGAGCTCGAGAACCCGATCTAGCCGCCTACTGGCCGCAGGCCGCGTGCGCCGACGAGAGCGCTGTAGGTGCCGGGCGGCAGGTGCAGCGGCTTTCCATTCAAGCGCGCTGTGAGGTTCGAGGCGGCACCGAATGATGCCCACAATTGCGTGCTGCGGAAGCGCTTCGCGCTCCCCTGCGGGAGGATGCCGGAATAGAGGACGTCCCCACCGGCCGAGCCAGAACGAATCTCGACCCACGTGTCGGCGATCGCACTCAACGTCAGCCTGACGTCGGTTGCGATCCGACCTGGTGCGGCCGCCGTCTCGCCCGTCGTTGCTTGGGGCGCGGTCGTGGTTTCCGGCGCGGTGGAGCTCGCCGTCGACGGCGAAGCGGCCGCCTCCGTGGTCGCCGCGACGGTCATTTGTCCCGCCACGGCCCTCGTATCTCGTGTCTTGAAGCGGTCGGTCGCGGTCTCGAGGACGATCAGCGCCACAAGCGTGGCGATCGCCAAGGCGCCGATCGCAAAGATGATCCCTTCGCCCCTCGTCTCGGGCACCGTGTCAGGGTAACGCCCGTTCCGGCGGGCCCTCGATCCCGAGGCGCGTCGGCGCGCAGTGGCCGCGAGGCAAGCATTTGTGTCAGCGGGCGAGGCTCGGTGCAGAGCTCATACATCGCGGGCGCGGCCACAAGGACTATCCGAACCCGGATCGAAGGGGAGTCGGGTGGGGGTCAGGACCAGCACGATCTCGCAGCAACCCATCCCGCTTGTGCGGGGCCTCAACTACTCGCGCTGCTGACCGCGATGATCGAGACGGATGCCGTAACACTGCACGACTACCTTCGGGTCGTCCGACGCCGGAAATGGATGGTCGTGCAGGCGGCTTTGCTGTTGACGCTCGCCGCCGTGGCCTTCTCGCTTCACCAGCAGAGGCTCTACGAGGCCTCGGCGGACGTGCTTCTGAGCGCGGAGAACCTCTCAGGCGGTGTGCCCGGCGCACCTCTGACCGGCCTTTCGCAAGAACCGGAGCGGACGACCCAGACACAGGCCCAAGTGGCGCGTGTGCCAGAGGTCGTCCAAGGGGCGCTCGATCGAGTCGGCGGAACGGGCCTGAGCGTCGCCGATTTCCGCGCCAGCTCGAGCGTCTCGAGCTCGCCGACCTCTGACATCCTCACCTTCTCGGTCATGAGTCCGGACTCGGCGCTCGCGCAGCGGCTCGCGAACGCCTACGCGCAGTCGTACAGCGCATATCGCAAGGAGCTCTACCGGGACTCGATCGATCGCGCGCTCACAGACGTCGATGAACGACTTAAACGGCTGGACCGCACAGCTGCCTCCCTCGAGAGGAGCGGTGGGGGTGCCGGACTTGGAGCGCTCACGGCCTACGGAGCTCAATACTCGATCCTGGTCGACCGCCAGCAGTCGCTCGAGTCGATGCAGGCGCTTCAGCCTTCCGTCGCGTCGGTCCTACGACAGGCTGACGGGGCCGCCCTGACGCAGCCGAAGACGGTCCGGAACGGCGCGCTCGGCCTCGTCGTCGGCCTCGTACTCGGCCTCGGGCTCGCGTTCCTCCGGGAGGCGCTCGAGACGCGCGTTCGTACCACCAAGGAGGTCTCAGCCCGGCTGGGGGGTCTGCCACTCCTCGGTCGCTTGCCCAGGCCGCCGAAGCGCCTACGAAGGTCCGAGAAGCTGGTGATGCTCGAGGATCCGGCGAGCGCCCAGGCCGAAGCGTTCCGGATGCTTCGCGCGAACCTGGACTTCATGACGCTCGACCGCGACGCCCGCACGATCATGATCACGAGCGCGCTCGAGCAGGAGGGCAAGTCGACGACCGTCGCGAACCTCGCGGTCGCTTTCGCCCGCGCCGGCAAGCGGGTCGTGCTCGTCGACCTCGACCTGCGCCGCCCGGTCCTTGCGCGCTTCTTCGACGTCGAGGGGCCGGGGCTGACGCAGGTCGCACTCGGCCATGTTCCGCTCGAGGAGGCGCTGACGCGAATCGTGATCACTGACTCCCCCTCGCCCAAACGCCGGCTTGCGCTGCGTCGAGGCGCCAATCGGAACGGCAACGTGACCCGCGAGCTGCTGGGGCAGCTCGAGGTGCTGCCGTCGGGCCCGATCCCGCCCGACCCGGGCGAGTTCGTCTCCTCGCCGGGGCTCGGGAAGGTCCTGAGCGCCCTGCGCGAACGCGCCGATGTCGTTCTCGTCGACGCGCCGGGGGCGCTCCATGTTGGCGACGTGGTCGCGCTCGCATCGCGCGTCGACGGGATCGTTGTGGTCGCCCGTTCGAACGTGTTGCGCCGGCAGACGCTCGCCGAGCTCGACCGGCTGCTCACGATGGTGCGGGCGCCTGCGTTGGGCTTCGTCGCCACCGGCGAGGGTGAGGATGAGAGTTTCGACTCCGGAGTTTCGACTCACGGCTACCGCTCGCCAGCGTTCGACGCGGTGAGGGCATCGAGCGGGGTGGAGCCCGCTTGAACGCCTTACTCGTGAAGCCCTGCGGAGCCCGTGGTCGATGAACGTGACGAATCAAACTCCGCTGCTGCAGAGCCTGCAGCTCCAGGAAGAGCTCCGGACGACGGTCGGCGAGCGCACGCTGCAGATTCTCGAACGCCGGCGACGCACCGCGGTCGTCAAGCGGCGCGGCTGGCTCGTGCGGCGGATGCTGCTCGTCGCCGATGTGGTCGGTCTCGTCGGCGCGCTTCTGGTGGCGCAATGGCTTGCGCCTTCGGTCGACAACGTTGACGCCTACTCGCCGCCGAATGGAGATTTTCGCGTTCTTGCTGACCGTTCCGGCCTGGATCGTGATCACGAAGCTCTACGGCCTCTACGACCACGACGACGAGCGCGCCAACCACTCCACCGCCGACGACTTCGGCGGCGTGTTCCATATGGTCACGGTCTGCACCTGGCTCGTCATCGTTGTCACGTACCTGAGTGACATTGCGCACCCGAGCGTGCAGAAACTCGTCGTGTTCTGGGCCGCGGCTATCGCGCTCGTCTGCCTAGCTCGGGCTAGTGCAAGGACGCTGGCTCGGCGGAACGAGGCCTACGTCCAGAACACGGTCATCGTCGGAGCGGGCGATGTCGGCCAGTTGTTCGCGAAGAAGGTTCGAAACCATCCGGAGTACGGGATCAATCTCGTCGGGTTCGTCGATGCGAAGGCAAAGGAGCGCCCAAGCGACCTCGGGGACGTGGCGCTACTCGGCGATGCGGGCCGGCTCCCGGCGATCGTGCGTCTGCTCGACGTGGAGCGCGTAATCGTCGCCTTTTCGAACGAATCGCACGAGGAGACCCTCGAGTTGCTGCGCGCCGTTCAGGATCTCCAGGTCCAGATCGACATCGTGCCGCGTCTCTTCGAATTCGTCGGCCCGGGAGTCGAGATCCACACCGTCGAGGGGCTACCGCTCCTCGGCCTGCCGCCGCTCAAGCTGTCGCGATCGTCGGTCTTCGTGAAGCGCGGATTCGACCTGATCGGCGCGATCTTTGGCTTGGCGTTGCTCCTGCCGCTGTTCGTCGTCGTGGGCGTACTGATCAAGCTCGACTCGCGCGGCCCGATCTTCTACCGCCACGAGCGCGTCGGCCGCGGAGGGAGGCCGTTCCTCCTCTTCAAGTTCAGGACGATGCAGCTCGGGTACTGCCGGGGCGCAGAGTACGGCGGTGAGGACGCCGATCGCGAGTTCGAACGGCTGATGGCCGATCCGCGTCTACGTGCGGAGTTCGAGAAGAGCTACAAGCTGAAGAACGACCCACGGGTGACGCGCATCGGGAACGTCCTCCGCAAGACATCGATCGACGAGCTCCCGCAGCTCATCAACGTCGTCCTGGGGCACATCAGCCTCGTCGGGCCAAGGCCGCTGACGGCCGCCGAGGCGGAGCGCTATGGCAGCGACTGGGACACGGTCCTCAGCACGCGGCCTGGTGTCACCGGCTACTGGCAGATAAACGGCCGTTCACAACTTGAGTACGAGGACCGCGTCCGACTTGATCTCACATATGTCTCAAGCTGGTCGCTTGGGCTCGATCTCCTGATCCTCGGGAAGACCCTTCGAGTCCTCTTGAGTCGAAACGGGGCGGCATGAACGCGATCAGCGTTGTGCACATGCTCACTCGGTTCGTCTACGGTGGGGCCGAGCGGCGCGTCGCGGATGCTATCGCCGCGCTGCCGGAGCCGGGGTACGCGCACACGCTCGTGGTCGGCGGCGAGTCGCGGCTGGAAATCGCACGCGCCGCAGTGCCCAATGCTGAGATCCTGGTCGTGCGACACCTGCGACGCTCGCCGCATCCGGTCCGCGACGCGCGCGCGCTCACGAGCCTCGTGCGGCTCCTGCGTGCGCGTCGAGTCGACGTTCTGCACACGTGCCATGCGAAAGCGGGTGTCCTGGGTCGTGCGGCCGGTCGGATCGCGGGGGTGCCTGTCGTCCTGCACTCGGTCTCGGCCGCCGACTTCGGCCCTGGGTTCGGGCGGCTAGCGAGCATCGTCTATCGCACGGCGGAGCGAGCCGCGGCACGGTGGACGGACGCCTACTTCGTCGCCGGGAGTGACCTGCGCTCCCGCTTCCTCGAAGCGGGGATCGGCCGGCCAGAGCAGTACCGGATCGTGCGCGCGCCGATGGATGTAACCGCGCTAGCACAAGCGCGCGAGCTGCCACGCGAGCTCGCGCGGCGTCGTCTCGGCCTAGACCCTCGGCTCCCCCTCGTCGGCTACGTCGGACGCTTGGAGGCCGTCAAGGGCGTGCTCGACCTCCCCGACTACCTCGTCGCGCTGCGGGGGTCCGGGACGCCGGCCCGGCTCGTGATCGCAGGTGAGGGGGAGCTGCGGCCAAGCCTGGAAGCGCTGTTCGCGCAGCGGGGACTGGCGCAGGATGTCGTATTCACCGGCTACACGCCGCGCGTCTCGGAGCTGCTGCGCGCAGTCGACTGCGTTGTCCTCCCCAGCTGTGCCGAGGGTCTCCCACAGGTGCTCGTGCAGGCCGCCGCCGTCGGAACGCCGTTCGTCGCGTACGAAGTCGATGGCGCGCGCGAGCTCCTCGATCGCGGCGCGAACGGGAGCGTCGTCGAGCAGGGGGCGGTCGAGGGGGCCGCTCGCGCGAGCGGGTCGTGGATCGAGCGTCATACCGCTGATCCGTTGTTCGACCTCCGAGAGTGGCACGTAGCGAGCACGCGGGCGTGCTATCGCTCAACGGTCGAGGGGTTCGCGGACGTGGTGACGGCAACGCGCGACCTGGATGCGTTGCAAGAGGCGCCTGCGCACGAAGAGCGGATCGCCTAGTGCGGACGTTCGAGCATTGGATCGTTAAGCCCGACGCCCACGCGCGGGCCTCGTATTGGAGGCAGCGCCTCGCGGCGTATGTCCGCGACCGCGATGAACGCGCGACCGGGCTGATCGATCTCGGCGCCCCCGCGGCTGCGACCAACGTCTCCGACGGGGTCGCCGAGCGAATCGGCGAGCGCATAAAGACCGTCTACGCCAATGTGATTCGCAAGCGACTGCCGCAACGCATGCCGAGGAGACGGGAGGCGGTCGCCCCGTGAACGCGCTGCTGGCGGCTGCCGTTCTGAGCCTGATGCTCCCGATTCGGATGGAGACGGGGCTTCTCCTCGTACGTCCTTTCGAGTTCCTGATCGCTCTC